>JBNJGM010000029.1:4396-10105 GCA_051747685.1 Thermodesulfobacteriota bacterium
CGGTTGTGCTATGCGTAAATGGGAACATTGAATCAGAGCAGGAGATATGAACATTTCCTCTTCCTCTCTATTAGAGGCGATCGCTACGCCGCAGGATGTGCAGCGGTTGTCTCTTTCGGAATTGACGCAATTGGCGCAGGAGTTGCGTCAGGTCATTATTGATGTCGTATCCACCAACGGTGGCCATCTCGCCCCTTCCCTGGGGGTTGTGGAATTGACCTTAGCCCTGTTGAAAAGCTTCAATCCCGAACAGGACCGTTTTGTCTGGGATGTGGGGCACCAGGCCTATGCCTATAAGTTGTTGACCGGGCGGCGGGATTCTTTCCATACCCTGCGCTGTTTGCACGGGGTAAGCGGTTTTCCTAACCGCAGCGAGAGCCCTTACGACCATTTCGGCGTGGGGCATTCGAGCACCTCGATTTCCGCAGCCTTGGGCATGGCCGTGGGCCGAGATTTGGCCCGAGAAAGCAATAAAGTGCTGGCGGTAATTGGGGACGGCTCCATGACCGCGGGATTGGCCTACGAGGGGCTCAATCAGGCGGGGGGACTGGATCGGGATTTGGTTGTCGTCCTCAACGACAACGAAATGTCTATCTCCAAGAATGTGGGGGCGCTTTCCTCGTTTTTGAGCCGCCAACTCTCGTCGCGCTGGCTGGTGCGCTTCAAACGCGAAATTGAAGGGCGGTTACGGCAAATTCCACGGATCGGAGACGATCTTGTCACCTATGCTAAGCGCAGCGAGGAATCCTTCAAGGGCCTTTTTACGCCGGGCATGCTTTTTGAGGCCTTTAAATTCAATTATCTCGGCCCGATTGATGGGCACGATCTGCGCCAGATGACCGATGTTTTTAAGCAGATCCGTTCATTGGACGGCCCGGTGCTGGTGCATGTGCTCACCCAAAAGGGGCATGGCTATACCCCGGCAGAGGAAAATCCTACCTATTACCACGGCGTGGGGTGCTTTGAACCGGAGACGGGAAAGGCCAAAAAAACGTCCGCATGCTCGCTGCCTCCCTACACGAAGGTGTTTGGACAAACGTTAGACCAATTGGCCCGCCGCGATGAGCGTCTCGTGGCCATCACTGCGGCCATGCCCGAAGGCACCGGCCTTGGGGATTTTGCTGAAGCGTTTCCGGAGCGGTTTTTCGATGTCGGTATTTGTGAGCAGCACGCCGTCACCTTTGCCGCCGGATTGGCCACGGAAGGGTATCGGCCGTTTGTGGCTATTTATTCCACCTTTTTACAGCGTTCGTATGACCAGATTGTGCATGATGTTTGTCTGCAGAATCTGCCGGTGACCTTGTGCCTGGATCGCGGTGGGCTTGTCGGTGAAGACGGGGCGACCCACCACGGGGCCTTTGATCTCTCTTTTTTGCGTCATATCCCGAATCTCGCGATCATGGCGCCCAAGGACGAACCAGAACTCCAGGATATGCTAGCTACGGCCCTCGCCCACAACGGTCCTGTTGCTGTTCGCTACCCTCGAGGGGTTGGTCCCGGCCATGCCATGAAAGATACGGCGAACGCTCTGCCCTGGGCCCGCGGTGAATGGTTACGCTCAGGCGGTGATGCAGTGGTTGTGGCTGTGGGCAGTCGTGTCCAGCCTGCCCTGGAAGCGGCAGAGTTGGTGGCTACACAAAGCGGGCTAGAAGTCGGGGTGCTTAACCTTCGCTTTATCAAACCCTTGCCGGAGCAGGAACTTTTGGAAGCGGTCCAAAAGAGTCCCCGTTTGCTCGTGGTGGAGGAAAACACGGCCATTGGCGGGGCGGGATCGGGGGTTTTGGAATGTTTGGCCGAGCAGGATGCCTTGCGCAATGTACGTATCAAGCGTTTGGGCTTGCCGGACACCTTTGTCGGGCATGGGCCGCAAAAGGCCCTGCGGGCCGAGGTGGGTTTGGACGCCCGAGGCATTGCCGCTTCTCTGCGGGAGTTGTTGGCTGATTAGGCATTGGGCGCTAACCGTTTTCCAGCACAAAGCCCCTTGCGCGGATCCGCGTAAGGGGCTTTGTGCTGGGAGCATCTGTCTGGTAAGCGTTTCCTTTTACCGTTTGGCGATAATCCACACCGCGTGGACGATGCCGGGAATATAGCCGAAAAGGGTCAAAAGGATGTTGATCCAAAATGGCCATTTCAGGCCGACCTGAAAAAAAACACCGAGCGGGGGCAGGACAATAGCCAAAAGAATGCGGAGCAGATCCATATTGGGTCTCCTAGTGCATCAGGTGGTTTTGGTTGAATGTTCCTGTGGGAGGCAACGCGCGAGCATTCCAGCGCGACTTTGTGCTCCCCAGACTTTGCTCCCGAGAAAATCAGCCGTTACTGCCTAGCTCTTCGGCGATCGTGGGGCATTTCCGCATTGCCGCTGTTAGGAGGAGGCCTTTTTTTGCTCTTCTTCCTCGCGCAAAGCCCGGCGCAGGACCTTGCCGACCATTGTTTTCGGCAATTCACTACGAAATTCAACTTTCTTGGGGACCTTGTAGTTGGCTAGTTTCTGGCGGCAATAGCCGATCACTTCGCTTTTGGTGAGTTCTGCCCCTTGCCGAGGCACGATAAAGGCTTTGACAATCTCGCCGCGAGTGGGATGGGCAATGCCCACGGTCACCGCTTCCTGGATGTCCGGATGTTCGTAGAGGACTTCATCGATCTCCCGGGGGTATATATTGTAGCCGCCGGAAATGATCATATCTTTTTTGCGGTCCACAATAAAAAAGTATCCCTCGTTATCCATATAGGCGATATCCCCGGTGTACAACCAGCCGTTGCGCAGCGCTGTGGCGGTTTCGTCCGGGCGGTTCCAGTACCCTTGCATGACTTGCGGGCCCCGAAGGACGAGTTCACCGACTTTGCCCGGAGGCAGGGCCAAGCTGCCGACTTCCATGTCCACGATACAGGCGTCCGTGTCTGGAAAGGGCAGGCCGATGGAGCCGATTTTGCGCGTTTTGCGCAGTGGGTTGAGGTGGGTGATGGGCGAGGCTTCGGTCAGGCCAAAACCTTCGATGATCTCGGCGCCGGTGAGTTCTTTGAAGGTGTTAATGGTTTCCCGCGGAATGGGGGCCGAGCCGGAAATGCAGTATTGGATGGAACTCAAGTCGTATTTCTGTATATCCTTGTGCTGGAGCAGGGCCTGGAAAACAGCCGGGGCCGAGGGGAATATGGTCGGCCGGACCTTGTGGATGGTTTTTAATACATCAATGGGCGCAAAGCGGGGAAAGGGCACCAGGGTTGCCCCGATGGAGGTGGCAAAATTGACGCAGACCGTGAGGCCGTAAATATGGAAATAGGGCAAAAGCCCGAGCACCGTCTCCTGCTTTTCACCGAGGCGATAGAGCATGGCCAGGCATTGTTGGACATTAGCCCCCATGTTGGCGTGGGTGAGCATGACACCTTTGGATACGCCGGTGGTTCCTCCGGTATATTGGAGCACGGCCAAATCGCGGTGGGGGGTGAGGTGTGGTTGCGCTGGAGTGGCGCCGGGTTTGAGCAACTGTTTCCAGGGTAAAAGTACTGTTTGGTCGAAGGGGATGTGGATCTGTTCTCCGGCCCGGCGGGTCCGCAGGAGGTAGAGGTGCTTGAATGGGAAATGCAACCCGTCTTCTATTCCGGTTACGAATATTTTGCGGAGTTCCGGGAGATGTCCCCGCAAGGGGGCGATTTTGGCGTACAGGCGGTCTAGGGTGATGAGAAAGCGCGCACCGGAGTCGCCTAAATGGTGGGTGAGCTCTTTTTCCATATACAAGGGGTTGGTCATAACCACCACCGCCCCAGCCTTGAGCACCCCCCAATAGCTGATAATCGTTTGGGGCAGATTGGGAAGCATAATAGCCACCCGGTCCCCTTGCCGGATCCCTTGCGCCCGCAAATTGGCTGCCATGGTTTCCGCGAGGTGTTTGAGCCGTGCGTAGCTGATTGTGCAGTGGTTGAAGACGATGGCCGGCCGTTTGGGGGTTGCGGCCGCGGCGCGATCTAAATAGGCGTACAACGGCACGTTTTCATAGTGCAGCCGGGAACTGACTTCCTCGTCGTAGCTTTGCAGCCAGAGGCGTTGCATCGTGTCCTGGATCATGTCGGGTCCTTGGAGAGGGCAGTTGGATTCAAAGCCTGCGCTAAAGCGGGTCACACCCTTTGTTCGGGGCGCTCGAGGACGAAGACACCCTCCATGTGCCACGTCTGCGGGAACATGTCGAAAAGGGCCAGCGAGGTCAATTGCCATCCCTGTTTCAGAAATGTGCGCAGATCCCTGGCGCTGTTGGTCAGATCGCAGGAAATCCAAAGGATGCGCTGCAGAGAGGGGATGTCTAGGAGTTGGCGGCAGATTGGGCCGCTGCCGGAGCGCGGCGGATCGGCCACGACGACCTCGGGCCGAAAGGCGTGAATGGGCTTCCAGGCATTTGCCCGACGGAGGTCGGCTTGGCGGCTGTGCCAGTTTTTGAGGTCAAAATGTTTGGCTGCAGAGCGGGCAGCGTGCAGGGCCGGACCATTGCTTTCGACGGCAAAGACCGGATGGCCTGCCCGAGCCAGGGGGAGGCCGAAATTGCCGGCACCGGCATACAAATCCGCCACCCGGCTGCCCTCTGGGCACCAGGACCGGATATGTTCCACCAGAGCGGGGTTTAAGGATTGGTTGGCCTGGAAAAAGGTTTGGGGGGCGATATTCACTGTCAGCCCGGCGGGCAGTGGCAGGGATAAAGAAGTGGCGTCCGAGGCGGTGGCCGTCGCGCCGTTTATTGGGCTTGCGGCCACAGTATGCCGTCCATCCGGCAGTGCGTGGGCCAAATGGGGTAACGCCTCGGCCAAAGGACGGGCAAACAGCAAACAGTGTCCCATAGGGATTTGAGCATGGCTGCCCTGTTCACGCAGGTGGGGCGTGCCTTGGTGGACATGGATCTGACCGCGCCAGCGGTAGCGCCACCCTTTGGGACTGGGCACTACATAGGGGTTTTGGACTATGGTGTCTGGGGCGTCTGTTCCGAGGTGGCGCAGGAGGGTGTCCTGCAGAATGGCTGTTTTGTACTCCAGCTGGATCCTTTGGGGAATGATTCCGAAACGGCACCCGCCGCACTGCGCTGCCGCAGGACAGGGATGGCTGCGCCGATGCGGCGAGGGGGTGAGGATCCGCTCACATACGCCGTTCCAATAATCCTTGTGGCGCTTGGTGATCCGGACCAGGATCTCTTCACCCGGCAACACCGCCGGTTCGACAATGACCACCGGACCCGCGGTCTGGCGAGCCAAACCGCGGCCCCGCCAAACAAGTTTGTCGATACGCAGTTGGAGGTGTTGATCGTTCATGCTGGTAGTCAGCCTTTTGTTGCGACTTCGGCACGCGCACATACCGGGAAGTCGAGCTGGAACTGTTTGTACTGTGCATAGCCCCGCGGGGCAAAACGTTATGCCTCGTCGGTAGAAACCTGTTCCTCGTCAATCCAGCGCGACAACGTAGAGGCGATTTTTTGGGCTTGATCCAGGCTGGAGATATTGAATTTCGATTGTTGCCGGTATTCTCCGTGCATTTTGCGATAGCGGCGCAGGGTGAACCGGGGAGCGGCGAAATCGCCGGTTTTGCGGTCTAGATCCTGGTATTTAAAAAGGATGGTCGTCCACGCCCCTTTGGAGAGGATAACTTTGTCCAATTCCTGGACCAGGATTTGGCCGTCTTCTTCGTACTGGATGGTGAGTTCTTCGACGCTTGCGGCCATGCGGGCCTCCAAA
>JBNJGM010000029.1:10205-22299 GCA_051747685.1 Thermodesulfobacteriota bacterium
GAGAGGATAACTTTGTCCAATTCCTGGACCAGGATTTGGCCGTCTTCTTCGTACTGGATGGTGAGTTCTTCGACGCTTGCGGCCATGCGGGCCTCCAAAAAAAGGGATGCAATTTTTTAGGGAAAGAAACGCAAAATCCGCCCCGCTTTTCAGAAAGCAGGGCGGATACAAAAGGTCTTATAGCTGGGAATGGTCTACCTAGCGGGGCTTGCGCTCACGGGCTTCGTTGACCCGCAGGCTCCGACCGCCAAAGGTGGTGCCGTCCAAGGATTCAATGGCCTTGTCCGCGCCATCGTCTTCCATTTCCACAAAGCCAAATCCGCGAGGACGGCCCGTGTCGCGGTCAGAAATGAGTTTCACCGATTGCACTTCACCATACTGGGCAAAAAGGTCACGAACTTCGTCCTCAGTGGAACTGAAAGGCAGGTTCCCAACGTAAATGTTCTTCATCGCAAGTGCTCCTTGAATCTGAAAAGCAAAAAACAACCCGTTTCGCAGGAATCACGGCCTCAGGCCACTGCATCGTTAACCTTATGGGAGCGAAGCCCAGCGGCTTTGGGCACATACCGTTCAAGCGCAACGAGCGCAAAACTGATTTTCCTTTATAAGAAGTTTGCAGTGGAAGCAAGAGCAAATCCAAAGAAAAGACGTTTGGTTTAGAAAAGAGCTGAATTTGGAGGTCGGTGTATATCAACAGTCTGTATTTTTTGGCTTTTTTAAATGGCTCTTCGTGCTATGAAGTGCCCTAGGTGTGGTTTGGGCCCTGGCCTGAGTCGGTTGACGGCTTTTTCTTGCGAGGCCGGCGCCGTTTTTTCTTCGCTTTGGATGCCGCATCGGAATTGGGAGGGGCCTCGGTCTCTTGCTCCTTGGGCGGGGCTGCTTTTTGACTCGCTTTTTGGGCCGCCTCGTCCAGAAGCATCCCCAAAAGCATTGCCGACTCTTCGTTGTCGCCCAATTCTTTAGCCAGTTTCACGAAGCGTTTTGCGCGTTCCTGCTGGACCAGGTCCCGGGAGCGCAACTCGGCTTCTAAGACAGCGGTAAGACGTTGACCGACCACGTCATTGACGGTTTCCTCAGCGGGTAATTCTCGCTCCTGCATCGGGATACGGAATTTTTTGGCGGTTTGGTTGAGTTTTATTTTTTCCATACCCGCAGCCAAGGTGACGGCTTCGCCGCTCGCCCCGGCACGCCCCGTGCGACCCGCACGATGGACGTACAGCTCCGGATCTTCCGAGGGTTGGTATTGGATGACGTGGGAAAGATCAGGAATGTCGATGCCCCGTGCGGCGACGTCCGTGGCCACTAGGAGCCGGAGATTACCGGATTTGATGCGCCCGAGAACCTGTTCGCGCTTGTTTTGCCGCAAATCAGAGGTGAGTTCGTCCGCATCCAACCCAAAGCGCTGCAAGACCGTAGTCACGAAATGGACATCGTCTTTGGTGTTGCAGAAAATAAGTGCTGAAACTGGATTGAGGTATTCCAAAATGCGGACCAGGCTGCGCTCTCGCTGGACGGCAGGCACTACATAGTAACTGTGTTCAATTTCCGCGACATTGAGGGTGTCACTGCTGAGGCTCAGAAAGCCTGGATCGTTTAGAAATTGGCTGGAGAGGCGCAAGACATGGGAAGGGAAGGTGGCTGAAAAAAGGTAGCTGTTTTCAATAGATTTGGGAAGATAGCCGCGGATTTGGACCATGTCCTGGTAAAAACCCATGGAGAGCATGCGATCGGCCTCGTCCATGACCACAATACGCAGGCCTTTGGTCTCAAAGCTGCCTTTGAGGAGGTGGTCCAGAATACGCCCCGGAGTGCCCACCACCACATGGGCGCCCTCCCGCAAGGCGTCGAATTGTTCCTTGTAGCCGACTCCCCCGAAAACGGCTGCAGTGCGTAGACCGGAATTTTGGAAAAGCACTTGCGCTTCAGCGTTGACCTGGCGGGCCAATTCGCGGGTGGGCACAAGAATGAGGGCTTGGCATTGCGGTTGGTTCGGATCCAAACGTTCGAGGTAGGGCAACAAAAAGGCCCCGGTTTTGCCGCTGCCGGTACGCGACTGAACCATGAGGTCCTCGCGGCCCAGGATAACGGGGATGCTTCTGGCTTGTACCGGGGCGAGTTGAGACCACCCGGCCCTTTTACAGGCCTCTTGAATGCGTGGGGAAAGATCCGGCATCGCCGCAGCGGGGAAATCGCGGTTTGCTTTGTCGGCGCTAAATGTATGTTGTTCTGACATAGGTTCTCTTATTGTTTGTTTTTTTGCGCTTTATGGTAGCAGGAAAAGTGGTATTGTGAAAATAGGAGACAGTGGGTCAAAAGCTGCGCACAGCGATCCAACTCCCAGCAATAAAGGATCCCAATGAACTGCCGAGATTGGCCAATACCACAACGAGTAGGATTCGGCAAACCGGATTGAGCCAAAAGGCTTTGAGGCTCGATAAGGCCTGCGGCAGATCTTCAAGATCAATGACCGTGGGTTTGCGAACCCAGGCTTGGACAAGGCCGGCGGCCCAGCCAGCGGCGAACATGGGATTCAAACTGGTTAACGGCGCGGCGATAAAGGTCACGAGAATGGTCAGAGGGTGGGCCAAAGCGAGGGCCGCGCCCAGGGAAGACAAAACCCCATTGACCAGCACCCAAATGGAAATCGATTGGATGGAGTGGCTCGTACCGCCCTGGAAAAAACCGTAGATCACCAAAGCCACTATCAAAAACGGGATGGCCCATTTGAGCACCGTGGGCCAGACGGAGCGTGGCGGTGTGGTTTCTAAAGGGGCGAGGTCGTTTTCATCGTGCACGGCTTCACGGATGCCGTTGACATGTCCGGCCCCGACTACGGCAAGGATGGTTTTGCCCGGGGCGCGACGGATTTTTTCCGCCAAATAGATGTCGCGCTCGTCAATGAGTCGCTTTTTGACCTCGGGCATGGACTTACCAAAGCTTTCCATGACCGCCTCGAGTTGGTCCTGCTCTTTTAAGGACTCGACTTGTTCCTTGTCCACGCTGTCTGCGGCGAGCAGGGAAAAGAGGATTTGAAAGCCCATTTTACATTTTTGCCACCAGGAGAGGTATCCCCAGACTCGTCGTAACGTAATCTGGACGTCGCGGTCAGCCAGCACGAGATGGGCGCCACTGTTTTCAGCCTGCCGGGCGCCTTCGAGCATTTCCGCGCCGGGCTGGACACCGAGCTGTTGCCCCAATTTGCGGTAAAAGGCGGTCATGAGCAGTTGGGCCAAGAGCAAAACCGCCTTGCGCTCTTTGAGCACCCGCAGGATGTCCATATTTTTCCAGGCCTCCTGATTTTGCATGGCCTGGTAGCGCGAGGGACAGAGTTCTATACAAATGGTGTCTGGCTCTAAGGCGGCGACACTGTCCTGTACATCCTGGACGCTTTGCTGTGAGACATGGGCGGTGCCGAGGAGGTACAGGTCTTTATCTGGGAGGGAGACGTGTTGGATATGTTCAGGAACAGAAGAAAGGGGGTCCGACATAGAAATTCCTTCGGGACTCAGCCCGGAAATCTTTTTGCGTGGCCGCTTCGCGTCCAGCGAGGGCCGCAAGCGAGGTCACCAAGGGCCGGCCGCTATCGAATCGGCTCCAATGTGGGATTGCCAAGGGCCGGCCTGTAAAAGGGAATGTGGTTTGTGGTTGTGCGTGTTTTGTCAATGTGCGTGTGGCACGTTGGGGTACGCGGTTGGCAAGAAGCCTGTTCCACTGCGGAGCTGTACCCTATCCCTCTTTACTTTGCAAAACAAGAACAGGTAAGACGGAGGCCGAATACGGCAAAACGCTCAATGGCGGCAAACGCAAGGAGAACAGCATGGGCTGTACATGGGGACCGCGGCGCGGTCAATGCTTGGATGTCGATGAAATACCCGCAGTGACGGGGTTCGGAGGCGACGAGCGCGCGTATTTGGACCACTTTGACGCCCTGTATCGGGCGGTGTGTGCCATGCTCTATAATTACGCCCCGACCTCCGGACACCCCGGTGGATCGATTTCCTGCGGACGGTTTGTAGCCAACCTGATCTGGAATCGTCTGGATTACGACCTAGGCGCTCCGGACGCGGCCGGCAGTGACCAGCTGGTTTTTGCCGCTGGGCATAAGGCTCTGGGGCTGTATGCCATGTGGGCTTTGCGTGATGAAATTACCGCCCAATACGCCCCAGGGATAGTGCCGGAGATATGGCGGGACCGTCTGCGCCTTGAGGATTTGTTGGGTTTTCGGCGCAATCCAGGTTTTTTAACCCCTTTGCGGCGGCGGTTTCAGGCCAAATCACTGGATGGCCATCCGACGCCGGCCACGCCTTTTGTTCCACTGGCCACGGGCGCTTCCGGAGTCGGTTTGTGCGGGGCGGTGGGGTTGGCTCTGGGGTTGCAGGATTTTTACGGGGAGAGGGCGCCCTACGTGCATGTTGTCGAGGGGGAAGGCGGTTTGACCCCGGGGCGGGTCGGCGAGGCCCTGGCCAGTGCTGGTACAGCCGGGCTGGAGAATCTCATTTTGCATGTGGACTGGAATCAATCCTCCATTGATGTGGATGGGGTCTGCCGCGAGGGGGAGCATCCCGGGCAGTATGTCCAGTGGGATCCCTCGGAGTTGCTTCGCCTGCACGATTGGAATGTCATTTGTGTTAGCGATGGCACCGATTGGCAGCGTATTGACCGGGCCCAGCACAAGGCGCTTTCCTTCACCAACGGCCAGCCTACGGCCGTGGTCTATCGCACCACTAAAGGGTGGCACTACGGCATCAAAGGGCGCAAATCCCATGGCGGGGGGCATCCGCTGTGCTCCGAGGGATTTTACGCCTGTGTGGAACCGGGATTGCAGGGGTTGCAGGACAACCTCCCTGGGTGTCCTGCCGAGCAAGAGCCGGCGTGTGCGAGCGCCGACGGCGACGCTATTGTTGAACAGTGTTTTTGGCAGGCCCTGGAGCAGGTGCGTAGGCGAATCAGTCAAATCCAAGCCAGTGGCCGGTGGCTCGCCGGTGGGGTGCAACAGGCCCGGGAGCGGTTGCTGGAACATGAGCGCCGTCCTAGGCAGGCTATGCCGCCCCAGGTGCAGTCCATTTGGGAAAAGGCTGCCCGTCTGCAGTCATATGCACCGGAGGAAATGGCTGTGGCCCCTGGCAGCCGGGAAACCCTTCGTGGGGCATTGGGCAAGGCCCTCGGCTATTGGAATGCCGTCTCCCAGGGGGCGATCTTGACCGCGGCCGCTGATTTGTTGGATTCGACTAGTGTGAGTCAGGCCGGAAGCGGTTGGCCTGAGGGTTTGTACCAGAGCCGCCGTAACCCGGATTCGCGCCTGTTTGCCGCTGGGGGGATCTGCGAAGATAATATGGCCGGAATGCTTGCTGGCCTGGCTGCCAGCGGACGGTATCTTGGAGTGGGTTCCTCATACGGCGCCTTTATGGCCCCGCTGGGTCATATCGCGTCACGGCTGCACGCCATCTCCTGCCAGGGCCGGCATGAGCGTACCGGGGAACCCGCTTCGCCTTTGATTATGGTTTGTGCTCACGCTGGACTCAAAACCGGAGAAGATGGACCGACCCACGCCGATCCCCAGGCTCTGCAATTAGTTCAGGGCAATTTCCCTGCAGGAGCGTGTGTGACCCTGACACCGTGGGAGCCCGGTGAAGTTTTTCCTCTGCTGAGCAGGAGCTTGGCCCTGCGGCCGGCGGTCATCGCCCCTTTTGTGACCCGGCCCAAGGAAACGGTGCCGGACCGGGAGGCGTTGGGATTGGCCCCGGCCTCGGCGGCGGCGCAGGGTGTGTATTGCCTGCGGGAGTGCGCTGGAAAGCCGGATATTGTGCTTGTTTTACAGGGCAGCGGCGTTACCTTTAATTTTGTGACCCAGGCGTTACCGCGCCTTCTCCACGAGGGCATCACCGCGAAAGTCTTTTATGTGGCCAGCGAAGAACTGTTCGATTCCCTGCCCGCTCAAAAGCAGGAGGCGATTTTTCCTGCCGCAGACGCTGAGCAGGCCGTAGGCATCACCGGTTTTACGCTACCGACCCTGTATCGCTGGGTGACGTCATCGTTAGGGCGGCAATGTTCTTTGCACCCCTTTGTTGCCGGGCAGTATCCCGGCAGCGGCAAAGGCGAATTGGTTCTGGCCCAGGCCGGGCTGGATGGCAAGGGACAGCTAGCGGCGATCTATAAATATCTGTCGCTACGCTGATATGGCGTGTAAAGGGGGGCTACGCACGGCTTTGAGCGCCGGGTGGTCTGGCTCTTGCCGCGAAGGCCAGTTAGGATCGTAAATAGGGAAGGGCATTGTATGCGCAAGGAAATCGTCAAGGATCTGCAGTTATCTGAGCAGGACAGCGCTGTTTTGGATATGCATAGTTTGTACAATATTCTGACCATTCTGGCCGGGGAACTGCAGATGATCGAGGCTGTGGCCGGAGAAGACGGTGCCCTGCGCGCAAGCACCGTGCAAGTCTTTCAGGTCAAAGACAATTTGCGGAATACCGCTTCGGCTTTGGAAGACGCCCGGAATATGGAGAGCATCCTTGCCGGCATCAACGAGGCCGTCCAAGAATTGCTGAGAAACTCTCCGCACCTCCAAGACGACCCCGATATCCAGGAGTCGGTGGCCAATATCGTTTCCGCCGGGGACATCCTGTGTGTTCGCTCCAAAGAACTTGTGGCCCGGTGCGATGCGTCGGAACAATGGACGGTGCATGATATCCAGTCCCTGCGGCAAAATTTCATCGATGTTTTCGCCGCCATAGAGAAAAACAGTAAGGGGCGATACCGCTTTGTGTATAATCTTGCCCAACACACTGACGATGCCTATTTCATCGCTTTGGCCCTCGAGGGGGATAGGGCAGAGCAGATCCTCATGCCGCCGGTGATGCAGGATGTTATGCGAGATTTGATCGCCAACGCCCGAAAATATACCAATCCGGGGGGCAAGGTTCTTGCCGGATTAGCGGAAGACGCCACAACCTTGCGCTTTGCAGTGGAGGACACTGGGTGGGGGATTCCGGAACAGGAATTGGAGGCGGTGGTGGAATTCGGGGTCCGAGGAACAAATGTCCAGGACAAACCCTCTATGGGCGGGGGGTTTGGCCTGACGAAGGCTTACTGGGCCACGAAGTGTTTTCAGGGGCGGATGTGGCTCGCCTCCACAGAAGGGCAGGGCACCCGGGTCGACATCCAGATTCCCAAGCCATAGGGCCTTTGTACAGACGTACAGGTCAAAGCGGGGGAACATACCGCCGGAGGGCAGCCTCACATCCCCCAGACAGTGATGGTGCGGCCTTGGTCTATTTCCTCGCGCCGGAAGAGTTTGTGTTCCCAGGAGACATCCGGGCGGCGGTCGAAGACGACGAGGTGCCCCTCTTCTGAACCGCAGCGGTCCATATATTCCCGGGTCTGTGCCAGACCTTGGGCAATGGTGTGCTCTAGGCTTTTGTGCAGGATCTTGAGTTCGATGACCGCCTTTTGCACTGGCCCCTGCCAGCGGGTCCAGGTGGGCTGTCCCGGTTTTGCCTCTGTAATTGGCCACAGGATTAATAAATCAGTGCGCATCCGGCCCAGGCCGAACTCCCGCTCCACTCGGCCTCCGGAGTTGACTACCCGTTGCAAAAAGGCCTGCATCAAAAGCTGTGGCCCGGCCTCGCGGTAGGCGAAGCGCTCTAGCCAGGCCTCGGAGTGCTCCCTGAAGAAGTCCTGGAACGCGGCCATGAGCTTTTCCGTGTCCAATGTTCCATCGGCTTGGACGTACCAGGCTTGCTCGTAGCGGGCCTCCAGGTTGGCCTGCTGGCTGATAGTCAATTCCCGGGGAATGATTTCAGCATAGATGGGGTTGGCGATCTGCGGTCCTTGGCGGGTGTCCCGAATCAATCCCAGATCCTGGACGTATTGCAGATCGTCCAAGCGGACTTCAAGGTCCTGCCCTTCCAGCATGGGCTCGACCACCCGCTGTACTCTTTCCTCCTGCAGTTTGTCCCCCAGTTGGTCCAGGTGGGTTTCCCGCCTGGAAATCAAATTTTCCTTGGCCTGGTCCACCATTTCCTTGCTAATGGGCACAGTCCGATCCCGGTTTTCTTTCATTTTAAAGCAGGTCTCGTAGGCCAGGGCGTTGACCAGCCAGGGCTGGCCCTGACTCAAATTCCAGATGCGGGCCGTGGCCGCGGCAGTGATGGCTTGTCCAGTTTCTTCAGTGTGCTGGGCAAGTAGGGTGTCGACCTCGGGCTGGACAAAATCCCCCAGGCGCAGGGATTCGGCCTTGACGTTGAAGGCGCTGCCCCCGGTGATGATCTCTTTGCTGGAACTGGCGTGGATGCGGTAGTCTCGCACGTCACGGACTCCGCAAAGGATGATGGATTGGGGAAAGTGGGCCGGGCGTTGGTCGTAACCCTCGCGGAGTTGGCGCAGGACAGCCACCAGAGTGTCGCCGACCAGAGAATCAATCTCGTCCAGTAGGAGCACCACCGGTTTTTGTACATGCTGGCAGAGGAAGCTCAAGACCTCGGTCAGCGCGGTGTAAGGACCGTTTTGTTCAAAGATCCGGTGCCAATGCCCCTGCAAGTGGGTATCGTCAAAGGCGTAGCGATAGCGGTAGTCGATTTTGGCCAGGATGCTGTATATCCCGGCCTGGACATCCTCCCGGGCCGCTTGGGCACCTTCCATATTGACGTACAGACAGACGTATTCCGAGCCGGCGTTTAAGTGCTGCTGCAACGCCAGCAGACAGCTGGTCTTGCCCGTTTGCCTGGGAGCGTGGAGGGCGAAATATTTTTGTTGGGCAATAAGCATCTCCAACTCGTCGAGGTCAAAGCGCTGCAAGGGCGGCAGGCAATAATGCCGCTCGCAGTCCACCGGGCCAGCGGTATTGAAAAAACGCATGGGCTTCCTTTCTCGGTTTGGAGTTGACAACGACGCGTTCTCCGTCTGCGATTATTGGTTATCGTAAATATATGGGTTGAGCTGGGTCTTCAAGAAAGGAGAATACATATTGTACAGGAATAGACCGTTTTTTGTTTGCGGTTATGCCTTTTGAGTCCAAGGCTACGCCAGGTGCGTGACGAGGCGCAAGCCATAAAAAAAGCGAGGCCCTGTGCGACCTCGCTTTTTCTGCATTTTTGGTGGAGGCGATGGGGATCGAACCCACGACCTCAGCGTTGCGAACGCTGCGCTCTCCCAGCTGAGCTACGCCCCCGAAAGAAGCTCATTTTTTAGCGGCTTTGCCCAAGCGGGTCAAGCCCTGCGTTTTGACAGCTGCCAGGGGATGGTGCACATATAGCGGCTTGGCTACGAAATAGCTTTAGGCTATCTTCACGAATCCATTTTGGCGAGAAGGGACCGCTCCTGTATGAAGACATACCGTGACCACTATTTCAAACGCGCTAAGCAGGACAACTATCCGGCGCGCTCCGTGTATAAGCTCCAAGAGCTGGACAAACGCTTCCAGTTTTTGGGCAAAGGGCAGCGGATTCTGGATCTCGGAGCCGCGCCCGGCTCGTGGACACTTTTCGCCGCCAAAAAGGCGGGTGGTGCCGGTCGGGTTGTGGCCGTGGACCTGCAAGCTATTGATATCGACTTGCCGGAAAATGTGACTGTCTTGCAGGAGGATTTGTTACATCCCTCCACAGGATTCGCTGAAGTGGTGGGTAGAGAAGTGCCGTTTGACGTTGTGCTCAGCGACATGGCCCCGAAGACTACCGGAGTGAAGATCACAGATCAGGCGCGTTCAATGGAGTTAGCTGAAATGGCTCGCGATGTGGCCCTGGACAGTTTGCAGACACCGACGGGCGTGTTTGTGGTCAAAATATTCGAAGGCCCGGATGTGCCGCAGTTTGTGAGTGACCTGCGACAATACTTTAAAAAGGTCAAAACTGCGAAGCCGAAAAGTTCCCGCGCCGAGAGCAAAGAGACGTTTGTCATGGGATTTGGATTCAAAGGCCAAGGGTAAGTCGGGAGTCGCGTTTTTCATTTTGGTTGGGCAACTCTTACTGACAGCGACAGTTCGGGTATGCGCAATGCTTTTAAAGAGGCAGGCGCCGGGGATTCCGGGAGCTAAGAGCCTGCCAGGCCCTGGCGGTCTCGAGGCCAATGGTTGTGGAGCACCCTGTCGCGCTGTAGAGCTATTGCGCCGTAAAAGATACCGCATAGTGGAATGTTCTAGGCTCAGGGCCCGGGAAGCCTGAGCAACGAGCCTAGTGGCAGAGCTGTAATGGTGCGAGATATGATAAGGACGAATTCAGAGCAATAGACCAGGAGCAGAGGAGGCTTTTGCATGGCCGGACATAGTAAATGGGCGAATATCAAACGTCGCAAAGGCGCTCAGGACGCCAAACGGGGGAAGATTTTCACCCGGGTGACTAAAGAAATTATGCTCGCCGCCAAGCTCGGCGGTGGGGATATCGACGGCAATCCCCGGTTGCGGGCGGCTGTGGAATCGGCAAAAGCGGTCAACTTACCCAAAGATAAGATTGAAACCGCAATTAAGAAAGGGACCGGGGAAATCGGTGCAGAGAGTATTGAGGAAGTCACCTACGAAGGGTACGCCCCCGGAGGTGTGGCTATGCTCATCGAGGCGGCCACGGACAATAAAAACCGGACCGTGGCCGAAATTCGGCACATTTTGAGCAAAGGCGGCGGGAGTCTCGGTGAGGCCGGTTGTGTGGCTTGGATGTTTGATCGGCGTGGCATCCTGCGTTTTCCCAAGGAAAGCTATGACGAAGAGCAGTTGTTAGAAGTTGGCCTTGAGGCCGGAGCCGAGGACGTCCGTGATGACGGAGACAGCTGGGAAGTGCGCACCGAACCCGAGGCCTTAAGTGAAGTCCAGGAGGCCTACACGGCCGCTGGCCTGGAATACACCGAGGCTGACGTGGCAATGGTTCCCCAGAACACGGTTCCGGTGGACAAGGAGACCGGGGCAAAGGTGCTCAAGGTCTACGAGGCCCTGGATGACCACGATGATGTGCAACGGGTGTACGCGAATTTTGATCTTCCGGATGACCTTTTGGAAGAATTGGCCAATTAGGTTAGGACGCTGTCATGACCACTGAGAATGCACTGGTGGTGCTTGGCCTGGATCCCGGGTCCAGGTGCACGGGATTCGGGGTGGTCCAAGAACGCTCCGGGCAGCTGACGCTCTTGGAGACTGGCACTATCCGACCGTGCCCCTCGCAGTCTATCAGTCTCCGGTTGGGGGGGATTATGGAGGAGATCCTCGCGATAGTGGACCGTTGGACCCCCCACGAAGCGGCCATAGAAGACGTTTTTGTTGCCCGCAATACCGCTTCGGCGCTCAAGCTCGGCCAGGCCCGAGGGGCGGCATTGGCCGCCTGTGGCAGTCGTCGGCTGAATGTGTCCGAATACGCCCCGACTCTGGTCAAGAAAACACTGGTCGGCGCCGGCCGGGCTGAAAAGTCGCAGGTGGCCTTTATGGTCGGGCAGATGCTCGGCTGTAAACCGCAATGGGCCGAAGACAGCAGCGACGCCTTGGCCGTTGCCCTGTGCCATTGCAACCAGCGGCGGCTGTCCCGTCTCACGGCGGCGGCCGCGCCCTAATGCCGGCTCAGACCTTTCCAGGCACCTGTAAACTGTCTCCAACTGAGGAACTCGCTCATGATCGGCTATCTTAAGGGGGACGTGCTTCGAATCAGAAAAGACCATTGCCTGTTGGTCACGGCTGGTGGCGTGGGCTATGATGTCCAAGCCACGGCCGGAACGCTGGGGGGCTTGGAACAGGGAGTCGAGGCGGAGCTATTTGTGCATACCGTGGTCCGGGAGGACGCGCTGGAACTTTATGGTTTCGGAACCCTGTCCGAACGCGACGCGTTTGCCGAATTGCTCGGGGTTTCTAAATTGGGCCCGAAAACTGCTTTGGCTATTTTGTCCACGTTCATGCCGGAGGAGTTGGCTCGCATCGCCCACACAGAGGACACCACCGCCTTGACCCGGGTCAACGGCATCGGCCCCAAGTCGGCCAAGCGGATCATGTGGGAACTCAAGGACAAGCTGGCCGCCTGGGAAGGCGATGCCGTTTCCGGAACCGCGCAGACTACGCATCAGGCAAAGGGCGGCTCGGTATATGGCGACGCCTTGTCGGGGCTGTGCGGGCTCGGTTATGACGAGGGGG
>JBNJGM010000029.1:22399-24654 GCA_051747685.1 Thermodesulfobacteriota bacterium
CCGTTTCCGGAACCGCGCAGACTACGCATCAGGCAAAGGGCGGCTCGGTATATGGCGACGCCTTGTCGGGGCTGTGCGGGCTCGGTTATGACGAGGGGGAAGTTCGCCCCGTAATCGGTGAAATTCTAGAACAGGAACCCGACTTGGATGTCGGGGAAACCATTCGGGCCTGCTTGAAGCGACTGGCCCGCCACACACAATGACACATCCAAATACCCCTGCTTTAGACGAAGGCGTTCGACCGAGCCGGTTGGACGAATTTATAGGCCAGGACGACCTGCGTGCCAATCTCCAGGTCTTTCTCCAGTCCGCGCGCGAGCGGTGTAAGGCCATGGACCATACGCTTTTGTTCGGCCAACCCGGTTTAGGAAAGACGACACTGGCCCAAATTGTCGCCACGGAAATGGGAGTCAATCTGGTGTCCACTTCTGGGCCGGTCATGGAGCGCAGTGGTGATTTGGCCGCCATTTTGACCAATTTGCAGCGCTATGATGTCCTGTTCGTGGACGAAATCCACCGTATGCCCGCTAGTGTGGAAGAAGTGCTGTATCCGGCCTTGGAAGATTTCAAGTTGGATCTGGTGGTGGGACAGGGGCCGGGGGCGCGGACGGTGAAGCTCGATCTGGAGCCGTTCACCTTGGTTGGGGCAACCACTCGGATGGGACTTTTGAGTTCGCCGCTCCGGGACCGCTTTGGGGTTCTGTGTCGTTTAGAATATTATTCGCCGGAAGAGTTGGCCCGTATCGTCCAACGCGCCGCCGCCATTCAGACTATTGCCGTCTCTCCAGAAGGGGCGCTGGAGATCGGTCGCCGTTCTCGGGGCACACCGCGCATCGCGAACCGGCTTTTACGCCGGATTCGTGATTTCGCCATGGTCCAGGGAGCGGAACATATCGGCGCTGAGGAGGCCGCGGGCGCGTTGGAACGCTTGGATGTCGACCACCTGGGCCTGGATATGATGGACCGCAAGATTTTGCAGGCTATGGTCGAGAAGTTCGAAGGCGGTCCTGTGGGAGTTAAAACCCTGGCGGTGGCGTGTTGTGAAGAGGTCCGCACCCTGGAAGATATCTATGAGCCGTATCTTATCCAGAGTGGTTTTTTGAAGCGAACGCCCCGGGGGCGAGTCCTGACGGCTAAGGCCTATGAACATTTAAAACTTTTGCTGTAAAAGGGCCAAGTTATGCGTATTATCGAGCCTTCCGCGGAAATCCTTTCTCTGGAAAACGGGGAGCAGGTTCTGCGTTTGATCGAACAGGCGGGGCGGACCTGCTACAAGTCGGAACACCGTATAGCCCAGGGAACGGCCGAAGAATTTATTGGACGGATTATCAATATGGGCCACGAAAGCGTTATCGAACACGGTCACGCCACCGTGCGCTTCGTGATCGACCGTGGCGTGTCCCACGAACTGGTCCGCCACCGTTTGGCCTCCTTTTCCCAGGAGTCGACCCGGTACGCGAACTATGCCAAGGAGCGGTTTGGCAACGAGATTACCGTTATCCAGCCGTGTTTCTGGAAAAAGGGCTCCCAAGAGTACCACTTGTGGGAAGTGGCCATGCGTGATGCCGAGCAGCATTACCTGAACTTGATCAAGGCCGGGGCCAAGGCCCAGGAGGCTCGCTCGGTGCTGCCTAACAGCCTGAAAACCGAAGTGGTGATGACTGCGAATCTACGGCAGTGGCGCCATGTTTTCCGTCTGCGGTGCGATAGCCCTGCGCATCCCCAGATCCGTGAGGTGATGCTGCCGCTTTTACACGCCATGCACAAGCGCTTGCCAGTGGTTTTTGCTGATCTGGCCGCACAGTTTCCGCAGACAGAGGTTTTCGGCTAAAGCGCGTTCAGCCCACCTCAACTAATTCCATCCGTCCCCAGACTCCAATCTGATCGTCGTATTGGGCGAAAACCCCTTCCAGTCCCTGCGGATGCATGGCTTGGGCCTGGTCCAGGACACGCTGTACGTCTTGGCGCTTGTGCAGCAGATTGGCCAGGGCCGTGGCGCCGGCGTCGGCAAAGGCGCCGCGTTTGGCCCGTACCACCACCAGATCCCCGGAGCCGAGGCTCAGGGAATGGCCGATGCGGCCCGAAGAGGCGCACAGCGCGCAGGGGAAATCTGCAGCCTGCAACCGTAACCCCAAACGGATGCCCTGCTCCGGCTGGGCCAACAGACCAATAGTCCGTTCCCGCGTTGAACAGAGATACAGATCCCCGCCGTTTTCCACGAGCACATTCGGGCTAAGGGGCTGACAGCCTTCGGC
>JBNJGM010000030.1:0-2050 GCA_051747685.1 Thermodesulfobacteriota bacterium
CGCGCTGCAACGGCGCCGGCAAGATGCGCGGCCATCCCAGCGCCGCAGATAAAGACCTGGCACCCGGCGTTCTCCATTTCGCGAATCAGGTTCTCCGTGCGTTCCGGGGTGCGGTGGGCGGAACTCACGGTAAAGTGATAGCTGATACCCATGGATTCGAGTATCTGGGTACAGGGTTCCATAACGGATTTGTCAGAAATACTGCCGATAAAAATAGCTACCTGGGTCATGTGTTTGCGAGCCTCCGGAGTCCTTTGTCGCCGATATCCCGGCGCAAATATTTGTTATCGAAATAGACCGTGTCCGCAGCAGCGTAAGCCCGTTTTTGGGCCTGGGCGAGGTCGTCACCCAAAGCAGTGACGCCGAGAACCCGGCCGCCACTGGCGAGCACGGTGTTGCCTTGTATTTGGGTGCCGGCATGGAAAATATGCACCCCCTGCTGGGCCTCTGCTTCCTCGAGCCCTGAAAGCGCCATCCCTTTGGGGTAGGATCCCGGATATCCGGCGGCGGCCAAGACAACGCACAAGCTTGTTTTGTCAGACCAGCTCAACTCGACCTCTTTGAGGCGGCCTTGGGCGCAGGCGAGCATGATTTCCGCTAAATCGCTTTGCAGGCGGACCATAAGCGGCTGACATTCCGGATCCCCAAAACGGACATTGTACTCCAGGACTTTGGGTCCCTCTGCCGTGAGCATTAAGCCGGCATAGAGCACCCCACGAAAAGGGTGCCCCATTTCGTGGAGGTGCTGGACCACGGGGGTGATGGCCAAATCAAGCATTTCCTGGGCGCGGGAGGCCGGCAATAGCGGAGCCGGGGAGTAGGCGCCCATGCCCCCGGTGTTGGCCCCGGTATCCCCCTCGCCGATGGCCTTATGGTCCTGGCATGAGGGCACGGCCCGGACATTGAGCCCGTCGCAAAAGGCCATAAACGAGGCCTCTTCGCCCTGCAGGGCCTGTTCGATAACCACGCGATTGCCAGCGGCGCCAAAGACGCGTTCTTCCATCATTTCCTGCAGGGTCTGCTTTGCTTCCTCGGCGTTTTGGGCGAGAACTACCCCTTTGCCCGCAGCGAGGCCGTCTGCCTTGATGACCACGGGAAAGGTTTGTCCTCGCACATAGTCCCAAGCGGTGTCGAAATCATCAAAGACCTCAAAATCGGCCGTGGGGACTTCGGCTTCGCGCATGAGGGATTTGGCAAAGGCTTTGCTCCCTTCTAATTGTGCGGCGTAGCTCCCAGGACCGAAGCAGGGAATACCGGTGCGTTGCAGGGCGTTGCGCAAACCTAGGACAAGCGGCGATTCCGGGCCGATGACCACGAGATCCACGGCCTTGTCCTGGGCGGTTTGTACGAGTGCCGGCAGATCGTCTACATTTACGGGGATATTTTCCCCCAGGGCAGCCGTGCCGCCGTTGCCCGGGGCGGTGAAAAGGGCGGACACGGAAGGACTCTGGGAGAGCTTCCAGGCCAGAGCGTGTTCCCGCCCGCCTGATCCGACAAGGAGTATACGCACAAAAGCCTCCGTGGGGTTGTCTGGAAACGTTGTGTGATCGGGATGAGGTCAAGGATTTCAGCAGGGTTGCGTTTGACCTAGGTTCAAATCTGCGGCATTGGCTATACGGGACACTGTATCACCTTTTTTGTTGCCTTCGGGCTGTATATCGAAGTGCGGCTGTGAAAGCAATCAGGGTCCCCCGGTTTCGTTTTTTTGGTGCGTAAATCAAGCAAACCCAGGGAGATATATCTCAATGCTGCTGGGAATAGATGTGGGTGGAACCCACACAGACGTGGTCATCATCGCTGCTACGGGTGTTGTGGATGCGGCCAAGGTGCCTACGGATCCACGGGATTTATTGGCTTCTATCCGCCAAGCGCTGTCGCAGGTTGCCCCGGCTTTAGCCGCGACCCCGCCCGAGCGTTTCGCCTTGAGCACCACGCTGTGCACCAATGCGCTGGTTCAAGGTCAGACTGATCCCGTGGGCATGGTCCTTTTTGGTGGACCGGGTATTGACCCCGGCCATTATGCAGTGGGCCAGCAGTATGCGGTACTGCG
>JBNJGM010000030.1:2150-4333 GCA_051747685.1 Thermodesulfobacteriota bacterium
CGGGGGATTGCAGATGCGGTGCACGGATTGTTGGAAGAGGTCAATCAGCGCCCTGTCTATACCGTTCATGAAGTGTTGCTGGGCAGCGTGGTCCACCCCCAGGAGGTGCTGCTTATGGGTGGCCCGGCCGAGGCTTTGGCTCCGGCTTTGCAAGCGCAGTTGGAGATGCGGACGCGGGTGCCTGACTACGCCCATGTCGCCAATGCCATCGGTGCTGCTTTGGCGCGCCCGACAGCGGTTATTGAATTGTTTGCGGATACCCACCAACGCCGGATGCGCATTCCGGCTTTGGCTGTGGAGCAAACTATCGGGGCGGACTACGATCTTGCCACGGCCCGGAAAGAGGCCTTGGAGGCGCTGCAAAAGGCCTTGGGCAAGCACGGCCTGGACTCGGCACCGGCAGAAGTTGTGGAGAGCTCAAGCATGAATATGGTCCGGGGTATGACCATGATCGGTCGGGATATCCGCGTCCGGTGTCAGGTGCAGCCTGGCATTGCCTCCGGCTATGAAAACACGGTGAGAAACGTATGTTGAGAGTCGCAAATACCCTCGGCGTTGTGTTTTTTCCGGCTTTTGACTGGGCTATTTCGCCCACCCACCCGGAACGCCAAGAACGCCTTTTGTACACCATGGATCAGCTTCAGGAAGAAGGTGTTTTCGATATACCCGGGATCGCCGAATATAAGCCGGATATAGCGAGTCTTGAGGATGTGGAGCGGGTGCATTTTTGCTTCCCGCGCACGGAAAGCGTTATCACTGATTCCCATCTCATTTCCGCTGGCGGGGCCATTCGTGCCGGGCAGATGGTGTTGGGCCAGGAGCGGCAAAAAGCCTTTGCTTTGGTCCGTCCGCCAGGGCACCACGCCATGAAGTGCGTGCACGGGGGGCGGGGGTTTTGCAATATCAATATGGAAGCGGTCATGATTGAACGGTTGCGCCGGGAATATGGGGTGCGCCGGGTGGCTGTCGTGGACACGGATTGTCACCACGGCGATGGTACCCAGGACGTGTATTGGCATGACCCGGACACCTTGTTTATTTCCTTGCACCAGGACGGGCGGACGATTTTTCCCGGCTCAGGCTTTCCTGGAGAAATCGGAGGGCCCAAGGCGGGCGGATTGAACCTGAACGTGCCGCTGCCCCCGGGCACGGGGGACGACGGATTTTTATTGCTTATGGATGAATTGATCCTGCCCGTACTGGAAGATTTTCAGCCGGAACTCATTATCCATTCCGCCGGGCAGGACAACCATTTTTCCGATCCCATCACCTCCATGAACCTCTCGGCCCAAGGGTATGCTGAGCTGAGTAGGAGGTTGCAAGCCGATATCGCGGTCCTTGAGGGCGGCTATGCCATAGAGGGCGCGCTGCCGTATGTGAATACCGGGATCATTTTGGCCATGGCCGGGCTCGATTTTTCCCATGTGCGGGAACCGGATTTTAGGCCGGAAAGTGTGGCCCAGGATAAGCAAATAACCGAATACCTGAAACATTTGGCGCCGGCTGTGCGTGAATTGTACTTCGAGCCACCGGAGAAGTTGCTTGACCGAGAAAAAGAGGGCGAATTTTTTGTCCGCGACAAGGAGATTTTTTACGACACCGACGGGATCATGGAGCAACAGCGTGAATTCGTTTTGGACTGCCCCGATTGTCCGGGACTGTACAAGGTAGAGACTTCTTCCACCAAGACCCCGTTTTGTTTGGGGATCGAATCTGGCCGCCAGTGCTGCGACCGTTGCGTCAAACGTGGGGAAGAGGAGTTCGTCCGGGCCCAAAAAAGCCTGCGCTTTGCGGTTATCCAATATATAAACCGTGGGGAGGATGTGGTTCAGCGGGTCGTGGGCGACGCTATGGATAAAGAAATGTAACAGGGCACACGTTGTTTGCAATGCCAACCCTTCCACCACATTCTGCAATTCGGGGCCCCGGCCTGGAAAACGGGCGTGCGTCACCCGCCGCTCAATGGGAGCGTAGAGGCCGTGCTCAAAAGCCACGAAACGGACGCACGGATGCTTGAGAACGTTTCGGATCACTGGCGCGAAGAATGAGCGCCCAGTGCCTCCGTTTGTTGGGATTTTTTTCTCCGGGATCGAAATCGCTATCGGGTTCGGAATCGACATTGGAGGCCGCTTGATCCTCTCGAACGTGGGAGCCCGCCGAGATGGCTGAGCATCGCGGCCATC
>JBNJGM010000030.1:4433-13110 GCA_051747685.1 Thermodesulfobacteriota bacterium
AATGTGGCCCAATACGTGCGCATCGGCGAACCGGCCCTTGTGGTGCTGGGGGCGATTTTTGGCTGGACCCTGTGGGGGTTGGTGTTTTTTGCCCGGCGGTATCCCTATGCTTGGTTGTGGGGGGCAGTGGGCACTGTGCTGGCTGGGGCTTTGGCCTTTGACGGCGCGTTATTGGGGTACCAATTTTTGGGTTTGCGCGAGCAATGTTTTTTGTGCCTGTTGGTGGGCGTTGGCCTGGCAGTGACCCTGGTGCTGGTCGCGGTGGTGCGGCGCAGCTGGGCGATGCTTTTTTTAGGCCTCGCCGTCTGGGTGGGCGGCTTTGCCGCCCAAGGCACCTTACGTATAGATCCAGACGTTCCTCGCTTGGAACAGACCGCGTTTTTGCGCAAAGAGGGCGATGCGTCCACAGCGCCGTTGCGCCTGCACCTGTTTTTTAGCCTACACTGCGGACATTGCAGCGAACTTGCGGCCAATTTGGCGGTCAATCAGGCCTGGCAAAAGGCGTATTGGACCTTGAGTGCTACGGACACTGGAATGCGGGATTTGCGACGTTTGGCACACATTCGGCGCGAGAGCAGGGAGGCGAAGAACCCGTTTGTGGTCTTGTTGCGGGTGGAAAGCCAACAATCCGTGCCCGAGGGGGCGGTACCAGAAGCCGTGCGCGAGGCGAGCGAGAATACGCAGCGGTTTTTCCAATACAAAAACTGGCGCGGCGTTCCGGTTTTAGTGGCCCGGGAAGGGCTGGGCAAAGAAGTCACCCTGACCGGAGCGGAAAGCATAATGCGGTATTTGGCCCAAAAGGACATTCTCGAACGCCGCATTGATCTGCAAAAACTCCAGAAAAGGCTTTCCGAAGACGAGGGGTCGTAAACAGCCCTCTGGCTATGCGAACCGCGCCTGGGTCTGCGAATAAAACGGGTTGGGGCAAGGGGTCTGGGGCCAGCGGGAATATGGCCAGAGCCTTTGCGCCGCAAGTAGCTGAAAGCAGATATATGGCTTGGGAGAGAGACGTCCGTGTCCCCGAGGGGTGGCACGGACGTTTTTTTGCGCATCCGAGGGGGAGTGCGTGGATCCGTGCAGCAGCGCAATACGAGACCCGGTTCACGCATGTAAGTTCGCGGTTCCAGAAGGGGCCGTGAAGACGAAGAGCCCAGAGACATGCCCTGTGCGGTGCCAAAATAAAAGGAAGAATTTTTTTTTTGACCTCCACGATGAAAATGGGCTTTAAGTGAAAGTACAATAAGGAAAGGGGTTTATGTTTTATGAAGCATAAGTATAGGCATCCATTGGTTGCTCGCTTTGCCCCATTTTCCGGGCTTGGATTCACTTTGGCTCCAATCCTGGAAAAAGCGAAGGGTCTTACCTGGAGAATAGGGCAACGGCCGAAACGTGTCGGCACGAGTTCTCGGGCTTTTGTCTGCCCGCGGCCGGCTGGTTATCGGCTCCTGCTCCATCTTTCCCGGGAGATTCGAGGCCAATAGGTGCCGTAAACCACAAGGAGGCAGAATGACATTCACTCGAAGACATTTTTTGAAGCTCTCCGCTTCGGCTGCGGCAGTGACCGCTTTCGGCGGGTTGGGGTTTAGCCTCAAGCCGAGTGCGGCACAGGCTCAGTTGCTGGAATTGCGCTGGGCTAAGGAAACCACGTCCATTTGCTGCTATTGTGCGGTCGGGTGCGGGCTGATTGTCCACACCTCCAAAGATGGGCAGGGACGGGCCATCAATGTTGAAGGCGATCCGGACCATCCCATTAATGAAGGCGCATTGTGCGCCAAAGGGGCGGCCGTTTATAATCTGGCCGAAAACGAGAACCGGATCACTTCGGTGCTGTATCGGGCCCCTGGGAGCGACAAATGGGAAGAGACCTCCTGGGACTGGGCGTTGGACACCATCGCCCAGCGCGTGAAAAAGACCCGGGACGCGACTTTTAGCAAAACCAATGACAAAGGGCAGGAAGTCAACCGCTGCAACGGCCTGGCTTCTGTTGGCTCAGCCGCCATCGACAACGAGGAGTGCTGGGTCTATCAGGCGATGCTGCGCTCCCTTGGCCTGGTGTATATTGAGCACCAGGCACGTATCTGACACTCCGCAACTGTAGCGGCTCTGGCAGAGTCGTTCGGACGCGGTGCGATGACCAATCATTGGATTGATATCAAAAACAGCAATTGCATCTTGATCATGGGCAGCAATGCTGCTGAAAACCATCCCATCTCTTTTAAATGGGTGGAGAAGGCCCAGGAAAATGGGGCCACGCTCATTCATGTCGATCCCCGCTACACACGCACCTCGGCGAAGGCCGATATCTATGCCCCTATCCGTTCCGGCGCTGATATTGGCTTCTTGGGCGGTCTGATCAAGTATCTGACCGACAAGGAAATGGTGAATTGGGATTATATCATCAATTACACCAACGCCACCTTTATCCTTAACGATGATTATGGCTTCGATGATGGACTCTTCGCCGGGTTTGATTCCCAGAGCAAGAGTTACGATCAGTCCAAGTGGAGTTTTGTGCTTGACGAAAACGGGGTCCCCAAGCGGGACACGAATCTGTCCGATCCCCGTTGCGTATACAATATTATGCGCAAGCACTATGAACGCTATACCTTGGACAAGGTTTCTGAAGTAACCGGGACCTCAAAAGAAGAACTGTTAGAGGTCTATGAGGCCTATGCGGCTTCGTACAAAGCCGACCAGTCCGCCACTATCATGTACGCCATGGGCTGGACCCAGCACACTGTCGGGGTGCAAAACATTCGGGCCATGGCCATTATCCAACTGTTGCTGGGCAATATCGGCGTCGCCGGCGGCGGTGTGAACGCCCTGCGCGGGGAGTCCAACGTCCAGGGGTCTACGGACCATTGCCTCTTGTACCATATCCTGCCTGGATACCTGAAAACCCCCAAGGCTTCACAGTCCTCCCTGCAGGAGTACAACGAGGCGTATACGCCGGTCAGCGAGGATTCCAAGTCCGCGAATTGGTGGCAGCATTATCCCAAGTATTCGGTGAGCTTGATCAAAGCCATGTACAAAGATGTTTCCGCAGAGAAGGGATACAAATGGCTGCCGAAGTTAGACGACGGCAAAGGGTATTCCTTCCTGGAACTCTTTGACGCCATGTATAAAGAGGAGATCAAAGGTTTCTTCGCCTGGGGCCAAAACCCGGCCAATGGGCTGGCGAATTCCAACAAGGCCAGAGAGGCCTTGGCCAAGCTGGATTGGATGGTTGTGACCAATATGTTCGACAACGAAACGGCCTCCTTTTGGAGAGGCCCGAATATGGATCCCAAGCAAGTAGATACCGAGGTCTTTTTCTTGCCCTGCGCTGTATCTATTGAAAAAGAGGGTTCGATCACTAACTCCGGCCGGTGGATGCAGTGGCGGTATGAAGGCCCCAAACCGCTTCCGAATTCCAAAACCGACGGGGATATGATTGTCGAACTCACCCGGCGGATCAAAAACCTCTATGCTGATGAGGGGGGTGCCTATAGCGAGCCCATCCTCAATTTGAGCAATGAGCTGTGGGAGAAAAACGGCAAATACGACCCGCACAAAGTGGCAAAATTGATTAATGGGTATTTCCTCAAAGACGCAAAGGTCAACGGCAAGAGCTTTAAGGCCGGTGATCAGGTGCCGAGTTTTGCCTTTCTTGCGAACGATGGTTCCACCGCCTCGGGGAACTGGCTGTATTGCAACTCGTACACTGACGAGGGCAATATGTCGGCGCGCCGGGATAAATCCCAGACCAAAATGCAGGCCGAGATCGGTTTGTATCCGAACTGGTCCTGGTGCTGGCCGGTGAATAGACGGATCATTTATAATCGGGCTTCGGTTGACCTCAAAGGGCAACCGTATGCTCCGCAGAAACCGGTCATCAAATGGACCGGGGATGAATGGGTCGGCGATGTGCCTGATGGTGGTTGGGCTCCAGGGAAAAAACACGCCTTTATTATGCGCAAGCACGGCTACGCGCAAATCTTCGGGCCGGGTCGCGCAGACGGACCGTTGCCGGAATACTACGAGCCTTTGGAATGTCCCTTGGAAGAACATCCGTTCTCTTCGCAACTCCACAACCCCACAGCCTTGACCTTTGAAGGGGCTATGGACAAACGTCGTTCCTGTGACCCCCGCTATCCGTTTGTCGGAACCACCTACCGGGTCACGGAGCATTGGCAAAGCGGTGTCATGACCCGTTGGCAGCCTTGGTTGCTGGAACTGGAACCACAGCTCTTTGTGGAGATGAGTCCCGAACTGGCCCAGATGCGGGGCATAGAAAACGGGGAAATGGTCACCGTGGAATCCGCGCGCGGTGAGGTCAAGGCCGTGGCCATGGTGACCTCCCGGGTGCAACCCTTTAAAATTATGGGGCAGGTCATCCACCAAGTTGGGCTCCCCTGGCATTATGGTTGGGTCCATCCCAAATACGGTGGCGATGCAGCCAACCTGCTGACACCGTCTGTGGGTGATGCGAATACCGGTATTCCAGAGACCAAGGCCTTTATGGTCAACGTTCGCAAGATCTAACCCTGTGCTGCATAAGCCAAGGAGGAGTCCTTTATGCAAGGCAAGAGCTTTTTTATAGACCTGACGCGCTGTACCGCGTGCCGCGGGTGCCAGGTTGCCTGTAAGCAATGGCACAAGCTGCCGGCGGAAGAGACCCGGAATTGGGGTTCCCACCAAAACCCGAAAGATCTCTCCTTTATCACCTATAAGCTGGTGCGTTTTCATGAACTGACCCAAAACGGACGCATAAAAGATTGGCTGTTCTTTCCTGAACAATGTCGGCATTGCGTAGATCCGCCGTGTAAGCTTACCGCAGACATGTATGATGAAAAGGCTATCTTGAAAGACCCGATCACTGGTGCTGTGCTGTTTACGGAGCGCACAAAGGATCTGGACATCGATGAGATCCGTAGTTCCTGTCCCTACGACATCCCCAGGCAGGATTCGGAGTCGAAAATCATGAGCAAATGCGACATGTGTATCGACCGGGTCCAAAACGGGCTCTTGCCCGCCTGCGTGCTAACTTGCCCCACCGGAGCCATGAATTTCGGTGAGCGGGAAGACATGATGGAGTTGGCGGAAGAGCGGCTGAAAAAGGTCCAAAAACGCTATCCTGAGGCTATTCTTGGGGACGTCGATGCTGTTCGGGTTATCTACTTGTACGCGCACAAACCAAAAGACTACTATTCGTATGCTGTGGCCTCAGCGGCTCCTTTGCGGCAATTTACGCGCAAGGAATTGTTCGCCAGGCTGCGCAAACCGGTAACAGGAATGCTTGGCTAACCGAGCCATTCTCTGGATGCCTTCCAAGGGCCCCTGCTTTTACGCAGGGGCCCTTGGTTTTTGGTGGGTTCTGTACTTGAAAGCGAGGCTGGATAGTGTCATTTCTGGATTGGTGTCGCGTAGCCGGATTAAGGAGGTAACTGGCTTGCGGTTTTGCGTATGCCTTCCAGGCGTCAGCGGACGGGGGACAAAATGAGGCGTGGCACCAACGTTGTGCGCGCAATCCAAGGTGAGGTGTCCAGGTGCGGTGTTTTCAGAGATGGATTTTTGTGGTTCTGGGGCTCGTGGCCCTTTGTGGGGCCTTTGGGTGCGATAATGCGGAGAACCCGACACAAGTGGACTGGGAGAAACGCCGGGAATTGCGTTTACAGCCTCAGCACGAAGCCTTGACCTATGCCTACCTTCCCCAATATTCGCACACGGTATCCTATCAGCGGCATAATGCGTTGGTTTCCTATCTGCGCGAAGAAACAGACTTGCCGGTACGCCAAGTCTTTCCGGATACATTTGACGAGCATATCAAGATGGTGGGGCAGGGGAAAATCGATATTTCGTTCTCCAATCCCATGGTCTACGTCAAAATTGCCGAACAATATGGGGCCTCTGCATTTGCCCGCATTGTCGAATCCAGCGGCAGGGCCAAATTCCGGGGACAAATCATCTGCCGCCGGGACAATAAGGCCATCGAATCGCTCAAAGATTGCCGGGGGAAAAGCTGGATCGCCGTAGACGCCCATTCCGCGGGCGGGTATCTGTTTGATCTCGGCGTTTTTTTGCGCCACGGTATACGGCGTAGCGATTTTTCGGAAATCGCTTTTGCGCCCGGGCCGGGCGGGAAACAGGAGAAAGTCGTCCTGGCCGTGTACGCTGGGAAGTATGACATTGGCTCCATCCGTGAGGGCACGCTGAGTGTGGTGGAAGACGCCATTGATGTGGACCAGATCCGCGTTTTGGAGCAGACCCCTTGGTATCCGGGCTGGGTATACGCAGCCCGTAAAGATCTCCCCCAAAAGACAGTGGACAAGATTCGCCAGGCGTTGTTGGAGTTGGACCCCTCCCGGCCGGAGGATGAGGACATTTTGCAACGTGCCGGCTTTGAGGCGGTTATTCCCTCCTCCGACGCCGACTACAAGCCGGTGCGTGAATTGATGCGCACTATCGGAGTGGATTCCGATGCCTAGATTGCATTGGCCATTGGCCCGTTTGCGGTTTCGCAATAAGCTGGGGCTGGGCATGGCCGCTATCGTGCTTATCTTTGGGCTGGTTTTGGGGCATCTTTTAACAGATATGGCGGCACAGGCCCTGTTAGAACAGCACCATAAAAGGGGAGAAACCGTGGCCCGGAATCTGGCGCGCCGGGCTGCCGAACCTCTTTTGGCCATTGATTTGCTGCGTCTAGAGAATATGGTCGACGAGGTGGCCTCGCGCACGGAGGGCGCATTATATGCCTTTGTTCTCGACGCGCAGGATCAGGTGGTGGCCCATTCGTTTTCGAGAAAATTCCCTGTGGATTTGGTCGAGGCCAATCTCCCCCAAACAATACAGCGCCAACGGCAATTGTTGCGCAGTCAACCGGGGTTGATAGACGATTTCGCGGCGCCGGTTGTGGTGGACAACGACCATATTGGGTGGGTTCGAGTGGGGCTTTCGCGCAAGACCGTCTCCCAGACGTATATGCAATTGTGGCTGGTGGGGTTGGGCCTTACCCTGGGGGCCATTGTTTTCGGCCTGGTCTTGGTCTCCCTTTTTGCTCGAACAGTGGCCAACCGTTTGGCCCGTTTGCGCGACTGTGCCGAGGAGATTGTCAAAGGCAATCTGGATCAAGTCAGTTCGGAGGCGAATCGGGTCAATTGCTGGGAAATTATGGATTGCCATATGGACAGTTGTCCGGCCTATGGCGAAAAACGGCTGCGTTGCTGGTATCAAGCCGGGACATTGTGCCCGCAATGCGGCCAGGAAGCGTATCCGGACAAGCTTTCCTCCTGTCGGGATTGTCCGGTGTATCGGCGCTGTGCCGGCGATGAACTGCAGGAGTTGGCCGAGGCCTTCGATGTCATGGCTGCTACCCTGAAGGATTATTTGGCTCAAATCCAGACCGCGCGCCAGGAAATGGGACGGCAGCGGCAATTATTGCGCACCATTTTGGACGTCACTCCGGATTTGGTCAGCCTGCAGGATGTCAATTTTGTCTATCAAGCCGCGAACAAAGCTTTTTGCAAGTATTTCAATGTAGAAGAAAAAGATATTGTCGGGCATACGGATTTCGATATTTTTTCTGAGGCGCAAGCCGACCAAAATTACCACGAAGACAAACAGATTCTGGTCACCGGCGAACCCTTGTCCAAGGAAATCGCGGTCAAGGGCAAAAAAAATAGGCGTTGGTTCCATATTTTGAAGGTCCCCGTGTATGACGGCCCCAGAATCACCGGGCTGCTGCTCACCGCCCGGGATATTACCGTAGTGAAACAATACCAGGAACAACTGGTGCATTCGCAAAAAATGGAAGATTTGGGGCGCTTAGCCGGTGGAATAGCCCATGAAATCAACACCCCTTTGGGCATTATTTTGGGGTATACCCAACTGCTCCTCGAGGACTTTGACGCGGAGTCGCAAAGTCGAAAGGATTTGGAAACTATAGAGAAACAAGCCCGTATCTGTCGGAAATTGGTCGCGGATCTGCTCGGCTTCTCCCGTCAATCCGGGTTTACCCGCTCGGAGATGGAACTCAATGATTCCATTGTGGAGGTTATTTCGCTGGTCGAGCATACCTTTAGCTTGAACCAGGTCTGGATCCGGAGCGAACTCGATCCGAATATCCCGCCGATAGAAGCGGATAAAGAGCGGCTCAAACAGGTCTGGATGAACCTGTTCAACAATGCTTTCGATGCTATTGGAGAAAACGGCTTTATCTGTGTGCGGACAAAATTGTGTGCCCATCGGCGCCGCGTGGTGGTTACTGTGGCTGATACAGGGCCGGGAATCGGGGAAGACGAACTGGACAAAATATTCGATCCGTTTTTCAGTACCAAGCCGGTGGGCAAGGGAACAGGATTAGGGCTTTCTGTGACCTTTGGGATCATTAAAGACCACGGCGGGCGGATCAATACCTTAAGCCCGGCCCCGAACGAGTATATGCCCTCGGAGATGGAAGAGCAGATGCCCATCGGTGCGGGGACCGTGTTTATTATTGAATTGCCTGTTGTGGATGACGTTTTGCCGGACGATGAGTGTGAAGAGGCCACGCGCCATGCGGTGCACTCAGATGCCAATGAATCATACGACGCGGCCAGTTTCAAAGGAGAGGGGTGATGGCAGAGATTATGGTCTTAGATGATGTGATGGATGCCGGAGAATTGGTGCGCCGGATTCTGGAGCGTAAAGGGCACACCGT
>JBNJGM010000030.1:13210-18504 GCA_051747685.1 Thermodesulfobacteriota bacterium
GCCTTGATCAATAAGCAGGGCCAGGCCACCCACGCCAATATTGTCCGGACCATTCAGGCGTTGAAACATATGGCCCACCGCTCCGGCGATATCAACGGTGAGGGGGATGGGTGCGGCATTACGACCGATATCCCGACCGCGGTCTGGGGGCGCAGACTGGAAGCGCAGGGGCTCTCTCGGCATTTGGCGCAAAGTCGCCGTTTTTTTGTCGGGCACCTTTTGCTGCCCCAAAAGCAGGACAGCCAGCGACAGGGGCTTCAAGAACAGGTGCGCCAGATCTTTGCCGCACAAGATATTGAGATCCTTTTGGAGAAGGAAGATGGTGCCCGGAGTACGGAATTAGGGCCGCGAGGACGTGTAGAAGCCCCCTTTTTTTGGCAGATCGCCGGCCTCGTGCCGGATGCGGCCCCGGAGCGAGCACGCAGTATTCTGTTCGGTGCCGAACTCGCCCTTGAACAGCAGGTTCCGGCCTGGAGCACGGCCTCGTTGAGCGTTGATTCTGTGGTCTATAAATTGCGCGGCGCCCCGGATCTTTTGCCGCGGGTCTACCCTGAGTTACAAGATGAAAACACCCGTTCAGTGATGACCCTGGGGCACAGCCGCTATTCCACAAACACGCTGCCCACTGTCGAACGTTCCCAGCCCTTTTCCCTTTTGGGGCACAATGGGGAGATCAATACCATAGAGCGCTTGCGCAGTACGGCCCGGGTTCTGGGCATCCCCACTGTTCCCGGGGGCAGCGACTCGCAGGATCTTAACCGTATTCTGGAAGGGCTTATCCATTTGCAAGGCTTCGATCCCTTGGAGGCTTTGGAGATGGTGTTTCCCGCCGTGGACTCCCTGGTCCAGCAATATCCGGAAGCGCTCCAGAATGTGTACGCTTTGTATCGCTGGTTTTTTCCGCCTTCGGCCCAAGGACCGGCGGCGGTGGTCGCCCGCAGCGGGGATCTGTGCCTGGGCAGTGTGGACGCGTTGGGGTTGCGGCCGCTGTGGTACGGCGAAAGCGATTACGATTGGTACCTCTCGTCGGAAAAAGGGGTTGTCGATCTTGAATTGACCATGAGCGACCCGGTGCCTTTGGCCCCGGGAGAAAAGGTGGCCATATTCGCCGGGCGCGGCCGGGCAGCAGAAATCAAGTCCTACAGCGATATCCAATCCGAGTTGGTGAGCTTGCTGCAACGGCGCCCGGCCTTGTGGGAGAGTACCCGCGCCCTGAATACCCGAGTGCCTGAAGGAGACCGGGCCGGGGGCGCTAAAACGGCCCAGACTCCGGAAATCCCCGCCCAGCAGTTGCGGGCCTTTGGGTGGCAACACTATGACCTGGATATCCGCAAACAGGTGGTGCGAACGGGCCGCCCGGTTATCGGCTCCATGGGCCATCAGGCCCCTTTGGCCTGCCTGCGACCGGAGGCGCTGCCCAATATCGCGGATTTTTTCAAGGAAGAGGTGGCTGTGGTCACGAATCCGGCCATTGATCGAGAGCGGGAGGTCGAGCATTTTTCGACCCGCACGATACTCGGGAGGCGGCCGGATAAAGACCATGGCCCTGACAGCGCTGCATTGGGCCTTGTGCTACAAACCCCGATTTTACTGGATTACGCGGCTCAGGCCCTTTTGGAGCCGGAAGAAGAGGCGACTCTGCGGCGCAATTGGGGAGTGGCCGCCCTGGAGGCGGTGCAGGATTTTTTTACCGCCCACGGGCGGGATATGGAACGCAGCGTCACGTTGGAGGCGAGTTTTGACCCTAACGATCAGTCCCTCGAAAAGCGGCTTGAGGCCTTGACCGCAGAAGCCGTGGAAGCGGTGGAGGCGGGAGCGTGGCTGATCACCTTGGACGACCAAGGGTGTTTTGACCGCCAGCGGTCCCCCATAGATCCCGGCCTGGCCGTCAGTGTTGTCGGCACGGGCCTGGAAAAACAGGGGCGCCGGCGGAGGTGTGCCTTGGTGGTGCGCTCCGGGGCTGTGCGCAATCTGCACGATGTGATGTTTTTGCTCGGCCTTGGCGCTGACGCGGTGGCCCCGTATTTGTTGTGGCAGGTGGCCCTCCAGGCTGCCGGGGAGGAAATCCCTCCGGCCCAAGCCATTGAACGGACCCTGCGGGTGCTCCAGGTGGGGATGGAAAAGGTTATGTCCACCATGGGGATCCACGAGTTGTGCGGCTATGGGCGGATTTTTGCCTCGGTGGGGCTGGGTATGGATGTGGCCGGGTGTTTCGCTAGCCGCAATTTTTGTCCAGGGGTGACGGCTGGTTTGGATTTTGCGTCCCTCGAACGGCTGGGGCGCTTGCGCCTGGAAACGGCCGGGGAACCAGAAGCGACACACCTCTATAAGGACCCGGTGCGCAATCCCAAGGTCGGCCGCTTGATCCGTGGGGCCGCCACCGGCGAGCTGGGGTATGCGCAACTCAGCAAAGGCCTTGATGCCTTGGAAACCGAATCCCCCTCAGCTTTGCGCCATCTTTGGGATATTGGTGAGAAACACAATCCGAGCGCAGAGCGGTTGAGTATGGACGAAGTGGATATCGGGGTGGGCAGTCACGATATGCCCGTGGTCATTGCGGCCATGTCCTTTGGTTCGCAAGGGGAGAATTCCTTTCGGGCCTACGCCCGGGCAGCCCAAAAAGCGAATATTGTGTGTCTCAATGGCGAAGGCGGGGAAATCCCGGACATGCTGGGACAATTCCGGGCCAATCGGGGACAGCAGGTCGCTTCCGGCCGTTTCGGGGTCTATATGGGGCTGTTAAACGCAGCCGATTTTTTGGAAATCAAGATCGGCCAGGGCGCAAAACCGGGCGAAGGCGGACACTTGCCAGGCACCAAGGTCACAGAGATGGTCGCGCAAGCCCGGCATTGCCGTCCGGGTATCGATCTGATTTCGCCCTCCAACCACCACGATATCTATTCTATTGAGGATTTGACCCAGCTGATCACTGAACTCAAGACCGCTCAGCCAACGGCCCGGATTTCGGTAAAGATTCCGGTGACCAGTGGCGTGGGCACCATCGCCGTGGGGGTGGCGAAAGCCGGGGCGGATATCATCAATGTCAGTGGGTTCGAGGGTGGCACCGGCGCCGCCAGGGAGCACGCCAAGAAATATGTCGGGCTGCCGGTTGAAATCGGCGTGGCCGAGTCCCACAACGCCTTGCTGGAGGCCGGGCTCCGGGAAAAAGTTGAACTCTGGTGCGACGGGGGGCTGCGCAGCGGCAAGGATATTTTGCGTATGGTCTTGCTGGGGGCCAACCGGGTCGGTCTGGGCACCGTCGCCCTGATGGCCATCGGTTGTATCAGCTGCCAGCGGTGCCATTTGGACCGCTGCCCCCGTGGCATCTCCACCCAATTGCGCGATGCGGATGAGGCAAAAGCCAAAGGGGTCAAGGGGTTTGTGCCGGTGGATTGTAAAGAGGAGACGGAAAATCTGGTGCGCCTGCTCTGGGCCCTTGGTGAAGATCTCAAGCGGCGGGTAGCTGATTTGGGCGTCCGCCGACTGCAAGACTTAGTCGGGCGGCGGGATCTTTTGCGGCAAACGCGGCTGAATGATGCCGTGGAAACGGCCTCTTTGTTGCGGATGGATATAAAAAATGCGGACAGGGACGCCTGTATTTATCCCCATTTGGTACGCCGGCCTTTGAATTACTTGACCAAGCTTATAGCCGATCTCAGTTTGGAGCGCTTCGCCACGGGAAGCAATCTGGTGCAGTTTGTGGACGAGCGGGTGCATAGTACCGACCGGAGCGTGGGCACCTATCTCTCCGGGGCCATGGTCCGCGCCTATGGCTTGGATGCTGCACGACAAGCCCATTTGCGTTTGCAGGCTTCGGTGCCCGGCAACGGGTTGTGCGCCTTTACGATACCGGCTATTACTACGGTTGTTTCCGGGGGCGCCCAGGATGGAACGGCCAAAGGCAGCTTTGGCGGCAAAGTCGCTGTGCTCAAAGGGAGCAATCTTCAAGGCGCCCGGATTGACGGGTCCACAGGGAAGAGCTTCGCCTATGGGGCGATACACGGGCTGTTTTTTGTCCAAAATTATGCCGATTCCCGGGCCTGTATCCGCCTGTCAGGAGCGGATGTTGTGTTTGGGGCTCGCATAACAGGGCCGCGCGAGGACACATCGGGCAATATCGCGCCCCAGGCCCATCTCAAGGGATTTGCCTTTGAATATATGACTGGGGGACGCGTAGTGGTTCTCGGCGATCCGGGACCGTGGATCTGCGCGGGCATGACCGGTGGCGTGGTGTATCAATGTTTGTACCCCGAGTGGGGGTTTGACCAAAAATCACTGCAACGCCGCCTCTCTCGCGGCGCATTTGTGGATATCACTGCTGTGGATGATGCAGCGGCTGGCGATGTGCACGAGCTTTTGGGCGAATACATTCAGGAACTTGAAGCGAGTTTTCAGCAAGAGGAAGCACAAGCGGTTCGCGCATTGAGCCGGGAAGTGGCCGAACGCTTTGTGGCCATACGACCGCGTGGGGCTCGGGAAGTCGAGGCGGAATAAACGAGGGGCTGGAAGCGGCCCGGGGTTTCTTTTTCCATTGACTTTCCGCCCTGCCGCCTTATTTGTAATATCCTGGATCCCCGAATTCGAGTTTGTGTGCTAGATTTGGGTATGATTTCAAGGAATTAAGGTGCTAACTGTACGCCGTGCGCTTGCCGTGATGGCGTTAAAGGGATTGGTGGATCCCGGCACGACACGGGGTTGTGTGCCGGATACATGGAGGCTGAAATGACGAATCAATTGAAAACTGGGCTTTTATTGGGGTTACTGACAGCTTTGCTGTTGTTGTTCGGCAGTATGCTCGGTGGCAACGGAGGGCTGGTCATCGCCTTTGTCTTTGCCATCGCCATGAATGTCGGCAGTTATTGGTATTCCGACCGGATCGTATTGAAGATGTATAAGGCCAAGGAATTGCGGCCGGAGGACGCGCCGCAGCTGCACAGAATTGTGGACGAACTGGCATCCAAGGCGGGTATTCCGAAGCCGCGGGTGTTTTTGATCCCGGAGCAGGCCCCCAATGCCTTCGCCACTGGACGGACGCCGAAACAGGGCGTGGTTGCGGTGACCGAGGGCATCCTGCACCTGCTTTCCCCCGAGGAGTTAAAAGGTGTCTTAGCCCATGAAATGGGGCACATCCGGAATCGGGATATTTTGGTCCAGACCGTGGCCGCCACCTTGGCCGGGGTGATCATGTTTGTCGCCAATATCGTCAAATGGGGGGCTCTTTTCGGCTTCGGGGGCAGCGATGATGAGGGCGGTAGCCCGCTTTTGGCCCTGGCAATGGCCATTGTCGCTCCCAT
>JBNJGM010000030.1:18604-20734 GCA_051747685.1 Thermodesulfobacteriota bacterium
ACGCAAAGGGTTGTCTACAAAGACGCGGAGTTCGCAAATGTGAAATTAGGCACACTTAGCGGCCTGAAACGGGCGGCTGGGGCCAGAATACAAAAGGGGTGTCCAGGAGTGTTGCAGTCAACCCAGGAGATGGGGCCGGCCTTCGTCGAGCTGCTCCAGAAAAATAAAAAAACGCTGCTTGAGCAGTGGTTTCAGCGTATTTTGGCCACCTATCCTGATGACACGGCCAGATTTTACGCCCAAAAAAAAGACCCTTTCGCCAACCCGGTCGGTAACACCCTCCACAAAGAAATCGACGCCATATTCGATGAGTTGTTGCTGGAGCAGAGCTCAGAGCAGCTTCCGGCAGCCGTGGACGCAATCGTCCGGGTCCGGGCGGTTCAGGATTATACCGCTTCGGCCGCGGTCTCGTTTTTTTTGCTGCTCAAGGAAATCGTACGCGAGACAATCGGGCAAGAGGCCCTGGATACGGAGCAGTATTTGGACCTTCTCGCGTTTGAGGGGCGTATCGACCAGCTGTGTTTGTTGGCTTTTGATACCTATATGCAGTGCCGGGAAAAAATTTGGTCCATGAAGGCCAACGAGGTCCAGCAACGGACCAAAAATCTCCTGCGCCAAGCCGATATTGTGTGGACGGTTCCGGAGAATGGTCCGGAGTCTGGTGGGGGACATCCCTAAAATAGTATTCAGGTACGAGGAAGTGAGGTAGGCGTTTATGAATGCTCTTTATTCCCTGGTCTTGGTTTTGGCCCTGATAGCCGTTGCGGTGGTAGGGGCTGGAGCGGCAGGGTGGCACTTCTTGTTTGGAGTGCTAATCCCGTACGTGGCGGTTGCCCTGTTTGTGATCGGAGTGGTCTACAAAGTGGTCGACTGGGCACGTTCCCCGGTTCCGTTTCGGATCACGACGACCTGCGGTCAGCAGGAATCGCTGCCCTGGATCAAGCAGAACAAGCTGGACAACCCTTCGACAAATGCCGGTACGATCGGCCGGATGCTTTTGGAGGTCCTGTTTTTCCGTTCCTTGTTCCGCAACACCAAGTTGCAATTGGTGCAGGAAAAGGGTCCCAAGCTGACGTATGGTTCCAGCAAGTGGCTGTGGTTGTTCGCTCTGATTTTCCACTGGTCCTTTTTGATCATTGTTTTACGCCATATGCGCTTTTTCACTGAGCCCGTCCCCGGCGTATTCATGGGACTAGAAACCTTAGACGGTTTGCTACAAATCGGCGCCCCGACGTTGTATATGACAGACCTCTTGATCGTGGTCGGGCTGACGTACCTTTTTCTGCGCCGGGTCGTTGTCCCTCAGATTCGGTATATATCACTACCGGCGGATTATTTCCCCTTATTTCTGCTGCTTGGTATTGTACTGAGTGGCATTTTCCTGCGCTATTTCGCCAAGACGGATATTATCGGGGTCAAAGAATTAACTATGGGGCTCGCCACCTTCACACCCGTTGTGCCTGATACGATCGGTGTGACTTTTTATGTGCATCTGTTTTTGGTCAGCATATTACTTGTGTATTTTCCGCTCTCGAAATTGATGCACATGGGCGGGGTGTTTATGAGTCCGACCCGCAACTTGCCCAATAACAACCGCATGCAACGGCACATTAATCCTTGGAATTATCCGGTGAAGGTTCATACCTACGCGGAATACGAGGATGAGTTCCGTGACGTCATGAAAGAAGCAGGAATCCCAGTGGAAAAGGAGTAAATAATGTCAGAGCTTCCGAAGCCCGAACACTTGGCGGAGATCAATCATACCCCGCCACGCCGCAATTGGATGGATATACCGGCTGAGTTCCGTCCAGGGACCTGGTGTTATCCCGCTGCGCCCAAGAATTTAAAATACCTTGGGTTTCCTAATCCACGCGAGTGGTCCCCCTTGGATGACGATTGGAAGTTGCCTGAAAATTGGCAAGAGATCGTCCATCAGGGATTTCGGGAACGCCTGGATAAATACCGCTCACTGAAAATTTTTATGGACACCTGCGTGCGGTGCGGTGCCTGCGCGGACAAATGCCATTTTTTTGTCGGCGGCGGAGACCCGAAAAATATGCCGGTCTTGCGTGCTGAGCTGTTGCGCTCGGTGTACCGCAAGGATTTTACCATGGCCGGGAAGATCATGAG
>JBNJGM010000030.1:20834-24038 GCA_051747685.1 Thermodesulfobacteriota bacterium
TGTCGGCGGCGGAGACCCGAAAAATATGCCGGTCTTGCGTGCTGAGCTGTTGCGCTCGGTGTACCGCAAGGATTTTACCATGGCCGGGAAGATCATGAGCAAGCTGACCGGCTCTCGAGTGCTGACCGAAGACGTGCTCAAAGAATGGTTTTTGTATTTCTACCAGTGCACAGAGTGCCGGCGCTGTTCAGCCTACTGTCCCTACGGCATCGACACAGCCGAAATCACCATGATGGCCCGCGAGCTTTTGCAATTGGTGGGCATCAACATCAACTGGATCATGGAGCCGGCCGCAAACTGCACCCGCACCGGGAACCATTTGGGCATCCCTCCCCATACGTTCAAAGATATCGTCGATTTTATGGTTGAAGACATCGAAGATATCACCGGCGTGAAAATCGACCCGCCGATTAATAAAAAAGGCGCGGACATCCTGTTCATCACGCCCTCCGGCGATGTCTTCGCCGACCCGGGCACGTACACCTTCATGGGGTACCTGATGCTCTTTCACGAGCTGGGGCTGAACTACACCTTGAGCACCTATGCCTCTGAAGGCGGCAACTTTGGCCTGTTTACCTCCCATGAAATGATGAAACGCTTGAACGCCAAGATGTACGCCGAGGCTAAGCGGTTGGGCGTTAAATGGATCCTTGGCGGCGAATGCGGCCATATGTGGCGGGTGATCAATCAGTATATGGATACCATGAACGGGCCAGCCGACTTTCTGGAAACACCCCGCAATCCGGTAACCGGAACGGTTTTCCACAACGCCCGCTCAACCAAGATGGTGCATATAACAGAGTTCACCGCGGATTTGCTCCAGCATAACGCCTTGAATCTGGATCCCAGCCGCAACGACCACCTCAAGGTCACCTATCATGATTCCTGCAACCCGGCCCGGGCCATGGGACTGCTTGAAGAGCCACGTCAGGTTATCAAGGGCGTGTGCAACAATTTTTACGAAATGCCGGAGAACACCATCCGGGAGCAGACCTATTGCTGCGGTGGCGGCGCCGGGCTGAACACCGACGAATTCATGGAAATGCGTATGCGCGGTGGGATGCCCCGGGCCAATGCTGTCCAGCACGTGCACGAGAAGTACGGCGTGAATATGCTGTCCTGTGTGTGCGCCATCGACCGGGCCACGCTGCCCCCATTGATGGAGTATTGGGTCCCTGAGGTGACCGTTACCGGGGTTCATGAACTCGTGGCCAACGCCCTGGTTATGAAGGGCGAAAAGAAACGCGAGCTTGATCTGCGGGGCGAAGAGCTGCCGGAGAAGGAGGGTTAGGGACATGTACGACGGCGGTAAAGTTATCACCGGATTGATTATTTTTGTTGGCTTTATGACCTTCCCTTTCTGGTTCAATCTCGGCAACGCCGCGTATGAGCGCCCTGAGTTGCAAGAGGTCGAGGACGCGGAAGAGTGTATCGAACCCACTGAATTTATGCGTACTGAGCATATGCAATTGCTCAATGATTGGCGCGATGCCGTAGTCCGTGACCGTGATCAAATCTATGTGAGCACCACGGGCGAAGAAGTGACCATGAGTCTGCAAAATACCTGCATGGATTGCCATACGAGCAAGGAAGAATTCTGCGATAAGTGCCACGATTCGGCTGCGGTTTCGCCGTACTGCTGGGATTGTCACATCGCTCCCGAGGAGGAGCAGCAGGAGACCGAAAGCGCGCCCAAGGAGGAGTCCCATGGATAACACGAGGAGAAAGTTCCTAAAAATTGCGGGGCTTGCCGCCGCGATCGGCATGGGCTCCGGGGTGAGTGGCACCGCCCTAGCCGGATACAAGCCGCATCTGTCCAAGGAAGAGCCAAATAAGGACGCTCTGACCGCAAGTCGGTGGGGATTGGTTATAGACACCCGCAAATTCGAATCCCATGAGGATTTTGAGCGGTGTATCGAGGCCTGCCATAGTGTCCATAATGTCCCGGAGATTTCGGGCAAGCAGGAAGTGAAATGGCTCTGGGTGGACCATTTCGCCCACGTTTTTCCCGGACAGCCGAATCCCTATCTTGCCGATCGCTTGGAGAATCAGGAGTTTTTACTCCTATGCAATCATTGCGATAATCCGCCGTGCGTGCGTGTCTGCCCGACCAAGGCGACGTTTCAGCGTGAAGACGGCATTGTGATCATGGATTTCCACCGCTGCATCGGTTGCCGCTATTGCATGGCCGGTTGCCCTTTTGGGGCCCGGAGTTTTAATTTCGGCGATCCGCGTCCGCATATAGCCGAGGAAAATACGGAGTTTCCGACGCGGATGAAAGGCGTGGTGGAAAAATGTAACCTGTGCGCCGAGCGGCTGGCCGAGGGGAAAATCCCGGCTTGCGTGGAGGCCTCGGAAGGGGGAATTATCTTTGGCGACCTCGACGATCCGGATTCCGAGATCCGTAAGGTCCTCAAGGAAAATTACACCATCCGGCGCAAGGTGGATCTGGGAACCGACCCGTGTGTCTACTACATCGTATAGAGGGGCCGTCTTATGCTGGAAAAAGCGCTTTACGGAGATAAACGGTATTGGTCATGGGTGATTTTCCTGTTGGCCCTTATTGGGATCGGGAGCACGTTTTATTTCATGCAGCTCGCCCAAGGGCTACAGGTAACCGGAATGAGCCGGGATGTCTCCTGGGGATTTTATATCGCCCAGTTTACCTATTTGGTTGGTGTTGCCGCATCAGCGGTGATGCTGGTGCTACCCTACTACCTACACGGGTATAAGAAGTTCAAAAACCTGATTATTTTGGGCGAGTTTTTGGCTATAGCCGCAGTGATCATGTGCTTGGGCTTTATTGTCGTGGACTTGGGGCAGCCGCAGCGGTTGATGAATGTGATCTTGCACCCCACCCCGAATTCGATTCTGTTTTGGGATATGGTCGTTTTGAATGGCTACCTTATTTTGAATATCATTATTGGGTGGGCAACATTGCAAGCCGAACACAAAGGGATCAGCCCGGCGCGTTGGGTCAAGCCGCTTGTGTATCTGTCTATTTTTTGGGCCTTTAGTATTCATACTGTCACTGCGTTTTTATACCAAGGCCTTCCAGGGCGCCACTATTGGCTCACAGCCATAATGGCCGCCCGGTTTTTGTCTTCGGCCTTTTGTTCCGGGCCGGCCATTTTGCTCTTACTGGCGCTGATCCTCAAACGGGTAGCCAAGTACGATCCCGGCAAAGAAGCGGTCCAGACCTTG
>JBNJGM010000031.1:0-23440 GCA_051747685.1 Thermodesulfobacteriota bacterium
GCCCTGGCCGATTCCCAAATCCACGTCCACGGGGACTTCCCGCCGGTCCAGATACGGCGCGAGCAGGCTGTCCAGGTCCACGTCCACAGGCACCCCGTTTTCAAAAAGCGGCAACCCGCCCATGGCCACCGAGGTTTTCTCCGGAACCACCGCTGCGCCGCTGCGGCCCAGGGCGGCCACGATGCGCCCCCAATTCGGGTCGCGTCCGAAAAGGGCCGTCTTGACCAGCGGGGAATGGGCGATGGTCCGCGCCGCCTGTTCCGCGTCCCGGGCATCGGCCGCGCCGCGCACCCGGATGCGGGCCACCTTGGTGCCGCCCTCGGCGTCCTGGACAATGAAATAGGCCAGTTCCCGGCACACCGCGTCCAGGGCCTCTTGGGCCGCTGGCGTATCCCCACTGAGAGGCACCCCGCTGGCGCCATTGGCCAGCCCGAGTACGCAATCATTGGTGCTGGTGTCCCCGTCCACGGTAATGCGGTTGAAACTCCGCTCCACCGCCTGGGAAAGCATTGTCTGCCATTGGGCGGGATCGATAGCCCCGTCGCAGAGCACAAACCCGAGCATGGTGGCCATGTTCGGGCAGATCATCCCCGCCCCCTTGGCCAGGCCCAAAAAGCGTACCTCGCGTCCCGCAATATCCACAGCGCGCCACACCAGTTTGGGGAAGGAATCCGTGGTCACCATGGCTTTGGCCGCGTCCAAGGGCCCCACCCGAGCGCAGGAACGCTTGAGCCCCTGGGCCGCCCCGGGCCACAACGCCATCGGCATTTGGTCCCCGATCACCCCGGTGGAGGCCGGAAGAACCGTCGCCGGATCCAGGTCCAGGGCCTCGGCCACCAGGGCCAGGCTCTGGTAGCAATTGTCCATGCCCAATTGTCCGGTACAGGCGTTGGCCTGTCCGGCGTTGACCACGATCGCCCGCGCCGTGGGCTGTTGTTGCAACCGTTCCCGGGCAACCCGCACCGGGGCGGCCTGGAACGCGTTCTGGGTGAAAACCCCGGCCGCAGCCGCCTCCTGCGTACTGCCCAAAACCGCCACATCATCGCGTCCGGTGTATTTAAACCCCGCGGCATGGGTAGCGAAAAAAAATCCCTGGGGCACCTGGATCATGGGGTCCTCCTGTGTCCTGCACTCCTCAACACGGTTGTAGGGGGCCGTAAACGCCCGCACACCCTTTTCTGTCCCAGGGCCAGGGCCCCAGCCCGGGCCCTGGCCTTGGCCCGGACCTATTGGCCGCAGCACCGTTTGTATTTGTTCCCACTGCCGCAGGGACAGGGGTCATTGCGCCCGACCTTGGGCTCCTCGCGTTTATACGTCTTCTGGGTTTCACCGGTTTCATCGGCCCCGGAATAACTCAGGTTCTGCGGCTGTTCCCGGTGTTTGAGTTCCTCATTTTCCACACGCTGCAAGCGCAGGTGGCTCAGCGCCTTCAGGGTGCTTTCCTTGATGCGGTAGAGCATATCCTGAAACAGCTCAAACCCTTCGCGCTTGTACTCCTGCTTGGGATCCTTCTGCCCGTAGCCGCGCAGCCCGATGCCCTCCTTGAGGTGGTCCATATTCAGGAGGTGCTCCTTCCAGATCCGGTCCAAGGACTCGAGGAGGAAAAAGCGCAGGATCTCCAGATAGTGCTCCCCGGCCTCGTGTTGCAAATGCTCCAAAATACGGCGCACTGCCTGGCGGGTCTCCTCCTGCTCCGGCAATCCCGCGGAGGTATCAATCCACCGCTTGAGCCCGAAAACGTCCTCGAGTTGGGCCTGCACCATGTCCACGGTTTCCTGGTCCGGCCCTTCTTTATCGGCCATGTTCACCGGCTGGTAGAGGACATCCACCACCTCGTCCACGAACTCGTCGATCATGGACTCCAGGTCGTTGCTGGCCATGATTTCCCGGCGCTGGGTATAAATGACCTCGCGCTGCTGGTTCATGACATCGTCGTATTCCAAGAGTTGCTTGCGGATATCAAAGTTATGGGCCTCCACCCGGCGCTGGGCGTTCTCAATGGCCCGGGAAATCATCCGGTTCTCAATAGCCTGCCCCTCTTCCACGCCCATTTTCTGCATCAGCCCGGAGATGCGGTCCGAGCCGAAAAGGCGCAACAGGTCGTCGTCCAGGGCCAGATAGAACCGGGAGCTGCCGGGGTCGCCCTGGCGTCCGGAACGGCCGCGCAATTGGTTGTCGATGCGCCGGCTTTCGTGGCGCTCGGTGCCCAGAATGTGCAGCCCCCCCAATTCACGCACCCCTTCGCCAAGGACGATGTCCGTGCCGCGACCGGCCATATTGGTGGCGATGGTCACCTTGCCCCGCTCTCCGGCACTGGCCACGATTTCCGCCTCTTGTTCGTGGTGTTTGGCGTTTAAAACATTGTGCTGGACTTTGCGTTTTTTGAGCAGCTCGGAAATAAGCTCTGATTTGTCGATGGAGGTGGTGCCCACGAGCACGGGTTGGCCCTTGGTGTACAACTCGTGTATTTCCTCGGCGATGGCCTCGTATTTTTCCTTCTGGGTGCGGTAGACCATATCCGCGTGGTCTTCGCGGACCATCGGCTTGTGGGTGGGGATGACCGAGACGTCCAGACTGTAGATCTGATTGAATTCCACGGCTTCGGTGTCTGCGGTGCCGGTCATGCCCGAGAGTTTGTCGTACATGCGGAAAAAATTCTGGAAGGTGATCTGGGCCAGGGTCTGGTTTTCGGCTTCCACCTTGACCCCTTCCTTGGCCTCCAAGGCCTGGTGCAATCCGTCGCTAAAGCGCCGGCCCGGCATAAGCCGGCCGGTGAACTCGTCCACGATGATCACCTGCCCGTCCTTGACGATATAGTCGTCGTCCCGGGTAAAGAGTTCATGGGCCTTGAGCGCCTGCAGGATATGGTGCTGGTAGTGGATATTCTGGGCGTCAAAAAGGTTGTCCAGGCCCAAAATCTGCTCACATCGGGCCACACCGTCCTCGGTAAAGGTCACGGTCTTGGCCTTCTCATCAACGTTGAAATCCCGGTCGCGCTTGAGCTGGGGCACGATGGTATTGATCCGTTTGTACATGGCCGTGGAGTCTTCCGCTGGCCCGGAAATGATAAGCGGGGTGCGGGCCTCGTCGATCAAAATGGAGTCCACTTCGTCCACAATGGCGAAATGCAATTCCCGCTGCACCAATTGGTCAGCGTAGAACTTCATGTGGTCGCGCAGGTAGTCAAAGCCGAATTCATTATTGGTGCCGTAGGTAATATCCGCGGCATAGGCCGCCTTGCGGGACTCTTCGTCCATGCCGTGCATGATGCTGCCCACACTCATCCCGAGGAAATTGTACAAGCGGCCCATCCATTCCGCATCGCGCTTGGCCAGATAGTCATTGACCGTTATCAGGTGCGCGCCCTTGCCCTTTAAGGCGTTTAAAACCAGCGGCAAGGTGGCCACCAGGGTTTTGCCCTCCCCGGTCTTCATCTCCGCTATCCGGCCTTTGTGCAGGATGATGCCGCCCAAAAGCTGGACGTCGAAATGGCGCATGTGCAGGGCCCGCTGGCTCGCTTCGCGAACCAGGGCGAAGACCTCGGGCAACAACTCCTCTATGGAGCGTCCGTGGGCCACTTCCTCGCGCCATTCGTTGATTTTGGCCGGAAAGTCCTCGTCGTGCAGTTGCTGCATCTGCGGTTCATAGCCGTTGATGGTTTCCACCAAGGGCCAAACCGTTTTCAGATAGCGCTCGTTTTTGGATCCAAACATCTTCTTAGCGATTCCAGCAAACATATATACTCCGTCACTGCGTTACGAACAATTCAAGCCAATGCCCCACCTGGATGGGCTGGGGCGCGGTAGCGCCCAAATGCAGCACACACCCGGCGCACCCGGTCACCACGGCCTCTGTTTCCGGCGCCACCGAGGCCCAAAACGCGCTGCCCACCCGGGAGCACAGCTTTGGATGCTCCAATTGCATGCTGCCGCCCAGGCCGCAGCAATGGTCCAGCACGTGGACCTGCGCGCCATAGGCCCTTACAAAGGACTCCAGCCAGGGACCTTCTCCGGCGGGGCTGTGGCAGGGGGAGTGGGCGACGAATTTTTTGCCGGCCAAGACCTGGCGCTTTGGCTCGGCAGGCGGGGAGAGCATGTGCCACAACGGCGTGAGTCCTTGCAGCCATTGCTCCCGTTCCGCCTCGTCCTGCCACTGCGCGGCGCTTTGGGCATAGCCCTGCAGTCCCGCCAAACAGGTGGCGCAAAAAACCACCACCCGGGGGCGCCCCAACGCCCGCCAACGCTCAATATTTTCTTCTTGGAGCCGTTTCTGCTCCTCCGGCAACCCGGCCTGGCCCAGGGTAAAGCCGCAACAGGCCCAATCCGGCGTGGCCGCAAGCTCTGCCCCGGCCTGGTGCAACAGCTGCTCGGCGGCAGCAAGCCAATGGGGTTTGGCGAACCGGGCCGCGCATCCCGGGAACAGGACCCACGGACCTTCGGCCCGAGCGCCGGAGGCCACAGCTGTACCTGTCTGGATACGCGCCGGCAAGTCGCCGCCCTGGCCCAGGCTGCGCAGAAGATCCCGGCGGTCTGGGGGCGCCAATCCAGGGGCCTGCCGCCCCCAGGCGGCCAACAACGGATACAATCGCGGGGCGTTGGCCACCAAGCGCCCCCAGATCCAGCTCCGCCAGCCGGGCTGCTGGGCCTTAAAATCTTGGATTTGCCGGGGCACATCCACATTCTGCGGACATACCTCCCGGCACCGCTGGCAGCCAAGACAGATGCCGGCCAAGCGGCGCACCCCGCTTTCGGAAAGGCCGTGGCCGGTGCCGCGCAAGGCCTGGAGCAAATCCGCCTTGGCCCGGGGACTGAACTCTTCTTGGGCCGTGGCCTGAAACAGGGGACAGACCTCCAGGCACTTGCCGCAGAGCACGCATTCGCCCTGATAGGCCGTCGGTGGTGCTGAAGCCATCAATACCCCTTATCCGGGTTCAAAATACCGCTGGGATCAAAAATCGCCTTGATGCGCCGCATCAAGGCCTGCTGCTCGCGTCCGAGCTGCTGCTGTACAAAGGGGTATTTGGTCCGCCCCACCCCGTGTTCGCCGGACAAGGTGCCGCCCAATTCCAAGACCAGCCGCATCACCCGCCGCGCCGCCCGACTGGTGGCCGTGCGCTCCTGCTCCTGGGTGTGGTCGTACATGATGTTCGTATGGATATTGCCGTCACCAAGGTGGCCGAAGGTCAAAATGGTCAATCCCTCCTGGGCCCCGATGTGTTTGACACCGCGGATATACTGCCCGACGCGGCCCCGGGGCACGGTAATATCCTGGCTGAATTTATGCGGGGCAATCCTAAACGAGGCCTGGCTGATCATCCGCCGCGCCTGCCAGACCCGGGTTTCTTCCTGCCCCCCGAGCCCCGCGTGCTGGCTTGAGGCCCCGGCGTCGCGGCACACGGATTCGATAACCGCTTTTTCCGCGGCCACACACGCCCTGCCCCCGTCTACCTGGACCAACAACGCGGCCCCGGCCTGCTCGGCCTCGGGCAAAGGGGCAACCTGCCGCAGACAGGCCAAAACATCCCCGTCCATGAGTTCCAAGGCCACCGGCAAAAGCCCTGCGGCAAAAAGCTTTTGGGCCGCCTGCAAAGCGCCCTGAAGATCCGGAAAAAAACTGAGCACTGAGGCGGTTTCCGGCGGGGCGGGTAACAGCTTGAGCCAGATCTTGCTCACCACGGCCAAGGTCCCCTCGGAGCCGACCAATAGCGAGGTCAGATCCAACCCCATGACGTTTTTGTGGTTCCGGCCGCCGGTGGTGATAACACGGCCACCGGGAAGCACCGCCTCCAGGCCCAACACCGCGTCCCGGGTCACCCCGTACTTGACGGCCCGCATCCCCCCGGCGTTCGTGGCCACATTGCCGCCAATGGAACTCATGGCCGCGCTGGCCGGATCCGGGGCGTACAGCAGCCCCTTGCGGCGGGCCTGTTTTTGGAGTTCGCCGGTGATCACCCCGGGCTGGACCACGGCCACAAAATCCTGGCCGTCGATGGCCTCGATGCGGTTCAGATACAGGGTGGACACCACGATCCCGCCGCGCTCCGGCACGCATCCCCCGACCACATTGGTCGCCCGGCCCCGGGTATACACGGGCATATTTTCGTTCGCGGCCCAAGCCAAAAGCCGTTGGAGCTGTTCTCGCGACTGGGGACGGACCACGGCCTGGGGCCAATTGTGCTGCCGGCTGGCGTCGCTGCCGTACACATGCATGGCTTCCGGCGCCTCAAGCAGGCCGTCTTCCGGGAAAAGTTTCCGGAGGAATCGTTTCTGATCGCGGCGCAAGGGCGTGGGATGTGGGGCGGAGGGCATCAGAGGGGCACGACCTATTTTTGCGACATTTCGCGGTCCATATCGCGTTGGATGGCCTTTTGTTTGAGCTCTTGACGCCGGTCGCGGACGTTTTTGCCCCGGGCTAAGGCCAACTCGACTTTAAAACGGCCGTTTTTGAGATACACCCGAGTGGGAACCATCGTCAGGCCTTTTTGCTCCACCTTCCCCATAAGGGAAGCGATCTCCCGGTTGTGTAGGAGCAATTTGCGCGGCTGATCCGGATCGTGCCCGGCATATCCGGCGTTTTCGTATTTGGCGATGTGCACCCCGACGAGAAAGGCCTCTCCGGCACGGAATTGCACATACCCGTCTTTGAAGCTTATCCGTCCGGCCCGCAACGATTTGACTTCAGATCCGGTCAAAACGAGCCCAGCCTCGATGAATTCCAAAAATTCATAATAATGGCGCGCCTTTCTATTTTGGGCGACAACCTTGATATGTGCCATACATCGTCCCTTTTCTGCGGTGCGCGCGGGCATTGCCGCCCAGGCCGCGGCCCCCGGTGACAAGGGCCATTTTCGGCTGTTCTACGTCCAGTTAGAGCTCGTGGTTTTCCAAATCCGTGGGGCCAAGCTCGTCGTGGCCGAGCATGGAGGAATAAAACATGATCTCTTCAGGGAAGCGTTTAAAAATAATATCCTGCACCAAGGCGTTATTCATGGCCACGGAGGAACTGTTAATGACTTGTTTGAGCAAATACAGGCATTCCTGCATGGTGGCGTTGCGGATAATGCGCTTGATCCCGGGGATGGACTGGGGGTTGATGCTCAAATTGTCGATCTGCATACCCATCAAAATGGGAACGCAAAACGGATCCGAGGCCATTTCCCCGCAGAGGGTGACTTCAATCCCGGCCTGGTGCCCGGCGTCGACCACGGACTTGATGCTGCGTAAAAGTGCCGGATGCAGCGGCTGGTACAGATAGGAGACATGCTTGTTGGCCCGGTCGATGCCCAGGGAATACTGGATAAGATCATTGGTGCCAATGCTGAAAAAATCCACCTCGTGGGCCAAAATATCCGCGGTCATCACGGCCGAGGGCAATTCGACCATAATCCCGATGGGGATCTCCGGGTTGTAGGCCGTTCCCTCTTGCCGCAATTCCTGCTTGACCCCTTCGACAATTTGCTTGAGCTCGACAAGCTCATTGAGCCCGGAGACCATGGGGAACATAATCGAGATATTCTGGGTCACACTGGCCCGGAGAATGGCCCGCAGTTGGGTGCGAAACACATGGGGATGTTTACGGCAAAAACGTATGGCCCGAAGGCCCAGAGCGGGGTTGGCCTCCTCCACGGGGCCGAACAATTCGCTCAATTTGTCCCCGCCAAGATCCAGGGTACGGATGATCACCCGCTGCGGGGCGACAATCGAAGCCAAATCCTGGTATTCCTCGAAAAGCTCATTTTCCGAAGGCAATTCACTGCGGTTGAGATAGGTGTACTCCGTACGGTAGAGGCCTATGCCCTCCCCGCCGTGGTCGAGTACAGAGGTCACCTCTTCGAACAATTCGATATTGGCCAGCACGTTGACCCGGTAGCCGTCGATGGTCTCACCGGGCAGGTGGCAACTGCGCATGATCGTGCTTTGGTAGACCTCGAACTGCTCCTGCAGCTCCGTATACCGGGCGATTTCCTGTTCGTCCGGACCGATGATAAGCTCGCCGCGCAAGCCGTCGATGATCATCTCTTCGTTGTCGCGGACAGAGTCCTCCAGGTCCGTGACCCCGACCACGGCCGGTATCTGCAACGAACGCGCGAGAATGCCCACATGGGAGGTCTTGCCGCCCAAGGCGGTGACAAAGCCCATGATCTTATTGACTTCCAATTCAATGGTGTCCGCCGGGGTCAAATCATGGGCGACCAGGATGACCCGGCTGGTGATCGCCTTCGGGCCTTCATCGAACCCCAGCATCTGCTTATAGATTCGCTCGGCCACGGCACGGACATCCAAAATACGGTCCCGGAAATATTCGTCCTCGATATTGGCGAAGACCTCTTCGATATCGTTGACCGCCTTTTCCAATCCCCATTCGGCATTGAGCCGCATTTCCTGAACATATTGCTGGGCCGATTTGCGCAATTTGGGGTCCCGCAGGATCATCAAATGCGAATCGATAATCGTGGCATGTTCGCGGAGTTCCTCAGGGACTTTCGCCCGTATCTCTTCGAGCTCCACAAGGGCTTGGTCAAAGGCGTATTTCAGCCGATGGATTTCCTGGTCCACCAGCTCTTCAGCCACGGTCTGCCGGGAACTCAGGCAGAAACGGCCGCGATTGACAACATGCACCCGACCGATGGTGATGCCTGTGGAAACCGGTATTCCGGACAACGTTTTCCGGGCCATTTATTTCCCCTCACCGAACATATTCTGAAAAAGGTCCGACAATTGCTCCACAGCGGCATGGGCATCTGGCCCTTGGGCCACAAGCCGCACCTTTTGCCCCTGCCCCACGGCCAAGGACAAAATATCCAACACTGATTTCGCGTCCGCCTGCCGCTCCTCGACCACCACCCAGACCTGGGCCATGAATTTCTGGGCCTCTTTGGCCAATTGCCCTGCGGGCCGGGCGTGGAGTCCGAGTTCATTGCGCACCCGCAATGCCAAATCCGCAACCTGCTCCTGGCTGCTTTCAGTGGACTCCGCCCCCGCCTGGGCGTGCGCACCCGTTTCATTTTCCATATGGTCGCACCCTTGCCTTACTGCTTCCCTGAACCCGATGACATTCGTGTGCCAGATTCGCTGCCCGGAACCAGCTGTTTACAGACCGAGCATCCCGGCCAATCCCACGGCGAACAATCCCAAAATCCATAATTCGCGCCAACTGCGACTGCGTGCGGCCAATCCGGCCAAAAGCGTCAGCCCCCCGGCCCACACCGCCATACCCCATGGGGGCAGCGCCTGCGGGTAGACCTGCCAGACAATGGCCAATACCAAAAGCGCATTGCCGATTTTCAGTCGCCGGCCCCAATTGATCAAATTCCATCGCTTCAAACGCTGGAGAAATCCCATGCCCTGGCTGTAGCCGACCCAAAACAGCCAGACCTTAAACACCTGGAGCCCCAACCAACTCAGGGCAAACCAGCCCACGGCCGCGCCATAGGCGCCCTGCATCAGCAATATCACCGTGGCCAAGGCCCAGGTGACCAACAACGAACCGCCGAAAAACGAATCCCCAATCGCGGAAAGGGTGTAGGTAACGGTCTGCCGCAGGGTAAGAATATTTTGCGGTGTCAGCCCCCCGGCTTCCAGACGCTGTTCCAGGTGCAGAAAGCAGCCCACCAAAAGCGGCGTCCACCAGGGATGCGTATTATAATGCTGCAAATACCGCTTCCTGGCCCGGCGCAATTCCCGGGATGCAGGAAAAATGGCCTGGAGCCCCGGGTCCATAGCATAGGCCAGGCCCATATTCTGCAATCCACGCGGGTTAAAATTTGCCCCCACAAGGTAGGTGCGTAAAAAACAGCGCAACAGCGTTGGCCAATGTAAGGACGCCACCCTGGATCACTCCTTGCCTTGCTGGTGCAGCAACATTTCATACAAGGCTTTCGTGGACCAGCCGTGCAGGTGTTGTTGGGCGTTGCGGACGATCTCTTTGGGGCGCCCGCCGCTTTCCTGCGCTCGCAGCAAATAGGCCCGGGCCTCTTCCGGCGTGGCCGTCTGCGGCTCAGCCGGCCCGATAAGCACCGTCAACTCCCCGCGCAACTCCTCACCGATTTCCTCCCACCGCTCCAGACGAGTAACAATAAACTCCTCATGGGTCTTGGTCAATTCGCGGGCCAAACACAGTTCACGCCTGCCCAACTCAGATGCGGCCACAGCCAGGGTTTCCTGTAAGCGGCTTTTGCGTTCAAAAAAAACAAGCGTACAGGACAGCCCCTGATATTGCTGCCACACAGCGCGTTGCTGACTGGCCTTGCGGGGCAAAAAGCCCAAAAAGGCAAACGGATAGGGCGGAAGGCCACTGGCCATAAGCGCGGTTATCGGGGCTGAGGGCCCCGGCACAGGGCGCACGGAAAAACCGGCCGCACGACAGTGGCGCACCAAGCGGTAGCCGGGGTCAGCCACCAGCGGGGTGCCGGCATCGGCTATCAGCGCCACCTGGTCGCCGTGCTCTAAGCGCTGCAGGACCGTGCCCAGCCGCGCCTGTTCATTGTGTTCATGAAAACTCATAAACCCGGCAGCTGGCAAACCGAGTCGCTCAAAGAGCTTGCCCGCGCGCCGGGTGTCTTCGGCGAGAACCAGATCGGCCCCTACCAACACCTCCTTGGCCCGGGGCGAAAGGTCACCAGGGTTGCCAAGAGGAGTGGCGACTATCCATAACACTGGCGATTTCGAATGCATTCGTGCAATGCTCCACCTGATGGCCGGAGGAATCGGCGTGAACGGAAATAATATCAAAGCGGCACGGGACATCCCACAACCGGTGCCGGCTCAAATAGGCAGACGCCGCCCGGATCAACTTGCGCTGCTTGGCCAAAGTCAAGGCCTGGATGGGCAGGGTCCGACCGGCCTTGGCCCGGGTCTTGACCTCCACAAAAATAAGCTCCCCCCCGTAGCGGCAGACCATATCCAACTCCCCACCGCCACCGCGCCAATTCTTAGCGACAATGGTATACCCGCAGGACTGCAGATAGGTTTGCGCGGCGTGTTCTCCAGCGTGGCCGGTCTTCAAATGCCTGGCAGACACAAATGCTCCTCGCGCTGGACCACCCCCTTAAAACTGCGCCGATGCATCCGGGTCGGGCCCAAACGGCGCAAGGCCTCCAGATGCTCCCGGGTGCCGTATCCCTTATGCCGGGCCAGCCCATATCCGGGGTATAACCGCTCCAAACTCAGCATAAGCCGGTCCCGGAAGGTCTTGGCCACAATGGAGGCCGCCGCTATGCAGGGCTGACTGGTATCCCCCCCGACGATGCTGTGCTGCGGAATCGGCAGGGGCAGTCCCTGGTTGCCGTCGATCAAGAGCCGCTCAGGGGAACAGCCGAGGCTGGCCACAGCCCTGCCCATGGCCTGTTTGGTGGCCTGAAGGATATTCACCGTATCAATGGTTTCCGGCCAGATCACACCCAATCCCCAAAACGCGGCTTGTTCGCGGATGGCCACAGACAGGACCTCCCGCCGCCGGGGGGACAATTTTTTGGAGTCCGTCATACCGGGCAACTCCCACCGCTCGGGCAGGACCACCGCAGCGGCAACCACTGGGCCGGCCAAGCATCCCCTGCCGGCTTCATCAAGACCAGCGACCAATTCCACGCCCAATTCCTGCTCTCCCATGTATAGAGATCCCAGCGTACACCTGAGCCCTACCCGGGGGGCCTGCATCTGTCCACACGCCTGGGGCAAAAAACACCAGGTGTTGTCGCTGAAAAAATGGGGCTGCTCACATCCCGTGCAGCCCCCCAAAGCCACGGAATGTGTTATAAAAAAAAGGCAGGGGGCCGCTGGGTGAATTTCCCGTGCCCTCCTGCCTTTAGGCGTATTGCTACCGCTCGCAGCGGCGACAGGCTGCTCGCAAAGAGCTCCCCGCCCCGCGACCTATTTTCTACCCATCGTATTGCGCGGTTTGATCCGGGCCGCTTTGCCTTTCAATTGACGCAGATAGTAAATACGGCTCTGGCGAACCTTTCCTTCGGTGACCACTTCGACACGTTCGATAGCCGGGGAATGCAGCGGAAAAACCCGTTCCACCCCGATGCCGCCGGAAATTTTCCGCACGGTGAAGGTGGCGTCGGTGCCCCCACGGCGCACCCGGATAACGGTTCCCTTGAAGACCTGAATGCGTTCTTTTTCCCCCTCAATAATCCGCACGTGCACGTTCACCGTGTCTCCGGCGCGGAATTGGGGGATGTCGATCCGCAAATGGTCCCGTTCGATTTTGCGCAAGGCGTCCATTGGCAGCTCCTTTTATCTGGCGCCGCCCCGGCCACGGGGAGGCGGCTTAAGTAATTCTCATATTCAATACACGAGGTCTGCGGCGGACCAAAGCGCCGCCCATGCCCCAGCATCGACCCCTCTCGGTCCGGGGCCTATATTCAATACCAATCCTGCACAATGCGATCGATTATGATAGCTGCCGCCGAACGTACTGAAAGATGGTTATACGCGCTCAAAAAACGCAGCGGCGGCAACAGCCCGTCGGCTTGGGCCACAATCTCAGGGGCGAGGCCGGAGCCGGTGCCGAACACGATAAGCACCGGGCGATCGCGCAAATCTTCCGTGACGGCTTCAAAATCCATAGTTTCCTGACCCTGGGCACTCGTGGCCAAGGTCAGGGGAGTTTGCCCGGTGCGCTGGACAATCGCCTCGCGCACCTCATCCAGATCCGAGGCGACATGTGCCGCTTCCAACGCTTGGGCCCGGTCCGGATTCAAAGCGCCCCCCTGGCCCTCGCGCCAATAGGCCAGCAAGCGCTGGGCCAGCTCCTGCTGATCCACAAGGGGGGTTACAATATAGTACCCACCGAGCCCGTAAGCACAGGAAACGCGTCCAATATCGTGGATATCGAGATTTGTCAAAGACGTTGTGCCCACTTTTCCGTCCCTGGTCAGCACGGGGGCGTGCAGCAGCGCGATAAACACATTCCGACCGCGGCTGACCGTTTGCACCTGCTGCAGAAAACCCCGGTCCTGCGGGGCCAAAGCCGCCCGACGCAAAAGTTCCGGGCGGTGCAAAAGCGTGGTTCGAAGCGCCTGCTCCCGGCGCCAGCGGGCAATGCGGCCGTGGTCACCAGAAAGAAGCACCTCGGGCACCCGGACCCCGTCATAGGTTTCCGGGCGGGTATAATGGGGATACTCCAACAGACCGGCGGCAAAGGATTCTTCAGTCGCAGAATCGGTTTTGCCCATAAAGCGCGGCAACAATCGGGCCACGGCTTCTATGACGCACAGCGCTCCGGCCTCTCCCCCGTTGAGCACATAATCGCCCACAGAAACCGGCTCCATCGGCTCCAGCGCTTCAATGCGGGCGTCGATTCCCTCATAGCGGCCGCAAACGAGGGTCAAAGCATCTTCCGTGGCTAACTCCCGCGCCAGGGCCTGATCAAAGGGGCGCCCTTTCGGCGAAAGCAACAACGTCCGGCCGCGGCGGGGAATGCTCTGCAGGGCCCGGCGCAGGGGGTCGCACATCATGACCATTCCCGGGCCGCCGCCATAGGGGCGGTCGTCAACGCTGCGGTGGCGGTCGTCTGTAAAATCCCGGGGATTAACGGTGGAAAAAGAGACCACCTCCTCCTCACAGGCCTTGCCCATCAGGCCGCATTGCAAGGGCGAGGTGAAAAATTCCGGAAACAGGGTCACCAAGGAAAAATGCACATCAGTCTCCTGTATCCGGCGCCGGGTCTTCCTGGGGGCCGTGCCCGAGATAGAGTTCCAGCAACCCCTCGGGGGGCCGGATCACCGCCACCCGCGCACCGCGATCAATCTGCAGCACAAACTGCTCCAAGGCCGGAAACAGGATCTCCTCTCCCTCAGGGCCGTGGATAACCCAGAGTTCCTGGGCCCGGTTGTCCTGCACCGCCTGCAGCCAGCCCACTAAGGTCCCGTCTTCCAATGTCACCCGAAACCCCGGCAGTTCGCGACGCAGGTTGGTTTCCGCGTCCGGCTTTGGCAGATCCCGAGCGCGGGCCAAAATCTCCCGCCCGCGCAACCGCTGCGCTGCCTCACGCCCGTCTACGCCGTCGAGGCGCACCACGTCGCGCCCTTTATGCACCCGGTGGGAAAGGACAGTGTACGGTTTCGGCCGCAGCCGCTCAAGCTGGAGGTACACCCGCTCCAGGGTCTGGAAAACAAAAGGGAAGTCCGCGTGGGGCTCCAAGCAGACTTCCCCTTTCAATCCAAGCGGCTTGGCAATCCGGCCAATGGACACCAAGCGAATCTTGCCCATACGCTACGCGCTACGGTTATTCCAGTATTTCCAAAACAGCCCGTTTTTGGGCTTTAGTCGAAGCTGCCCCGAGAATGGTGCGCAAGGCCCGGGCCGTACGGCCCTGACGCCCAATGATTTTGCCCAAATCTTCTTTGGCCACCTTCAACTCGATCACAGTTGTCTGCTCGCCTTCAATCTCTTTAACTTCCACCGCCTCAGGATCATCTACCAATGATGTGGCCAGATACTCCACTAAATCCTTGAGCATATTTCTCCCCCCGCATGCGCTGTCTTCGCATGCTCAGATCCGGTATTGCGTGCACACAATACGCTTATGCATAGTCTTTTTCGGGCAGGGAAGCGCCCCCGCCAAAACGGGGCTGGCGAGGCAGCCTACTTGGCGCCGCTGGCTTTGGCCATCAACGAACGCACTGTTTCTGTCGGCTTGGCGCCGCGATCAATCCAATACTGCACCTTGTCCATATCGATCTTGAAGGTCTCGGAACTGACCATCGGGTTGTAATACCCGAGATATTCCAAGGCCCGTCCGTCACGGCGATTTTTGCTGTCCGTGGCGACAATGCGGTAAAATGGCCGTTTTTTCGACCCCATCCGTGTCAATCGTAATTTCATAGCCATACGCTGGTATCCTCTTTTTCTCGTGGTCAATCTGTTTGCCGCTCACTCGACTCCAGTATCCAAAACGCAGCCCACGGCGCGGCGGTGAATACCAACCGCGCCCTTTATTGGCGCTGCCCCCCACACGGTGGTATTTCCTGGATCCGTGATTGTGCTCGCTGGCTCGGCAACGGGCGCACGCGTACACCCAGCCACGGTTCAGGTTATTTCTTTTTGCGCTGTTTTTTCTTGTCCTTGGCCTTTTTGCGCCGCTTTTCGATATCTTTGCGCCGCTTACGCGGGTCCTGCCCGCCGCCGGCGGTACCGCCGCCTAATCCCGGCATTCCCGGCACACCAGCCATCTCGGACATATCCGCAGCGTTCGTTTTGCCCTTGCCGCCCATTTTTTTCAACATTTTTTGCATCTGATTGAAATTTTTGAGCAGCTGCGTCACATCCGACACCGAGGTGCCACTGCCGTTGGCGATGCGCTCTTTACGACTGGCGTCAATGGTCTGCGGCCGGGTCCGCTCTTGGGTGGTCATGGAGCTGATCATAGCGTCCAATTTGACCAACTCTTTTTCCGGCATTTGCACATTTTGGAGCTGTTCGCGCATTTTGCCCGCCCCCGGGAGCATTTTGAGCAAACCCTCCAACGAGCCCATTTTGCGCAACCGGCGCATCTGCTTGCGGAAATCATCTAAATCAAAATCCGCACGCTGGAACTTTTGCTCCAGCTCTTCCGCCTCTTGCTCGCTGACATCGGTCTGGGCCTTTTCAATCAGGGTGAGGATATCCCCCATCCCCAAAATGCGGGAGACGATACGGTCAGGATAAAAGGCTTCGATATCCTTGAGTTTCTCTCCCACACCCATATATTTAATGGGCTTACCGGTAATGGATTTGATGGACAGGGCCGCGCCGCCCCGGGCATCGCCCTCCATCTTGGTCAAAAACACCCCGGTCAAATCGAGCAATTGGTCAAAGCGCTCCGCAACATTCACCGCGTCCTGACCGGTCATGGCGTCAGCGACAAGCAGGATCTCCGAGGGGGTGCAGACCTCCTTGATCCGCGCCAACTCCTGCATCAAGGTCTCGTCGACATGCAACCGCCCGGCCGTATCCAGCAGGACCACATCCTGGCCCTCCTCCCGCGCCCGGTCCAGGGCGTCGCGGCAGATATCCACGGGATCCATCTCCGAGGTCGAAGGATAGGCAGGGACCTCGATCTCCGAGGCCAGACGGTGGAGCTGATCGATGGCCGCCGGCCGGTAGACGTCAGCCGGGACCAACACCGGAGCGTGGTCCTCGCGGCGCAGTTGCAGGGCCAACTTCGCCGCGCTGGTGGTCTTCCCCGAACCCTGCAACCCCACGAGCATGATCACCCGCGGGGCAGTGCCCTGGATATTCAGGCCCTCCTGGGCCCCACCCAGCAACTCGACCATTTCGTCGTGGACGATTTTGATTACTTGCTGGCCCGGGGTCAGGCTGGACAGGACTTCCTGGCCCATGGCCCGTTCCCGGACCCGCTCAGTGAAATCCTTGACCACCTTGAAATTGACGTCGGCTTCCAAAAGGGCCAAGCGCACCTCACGCAACCCTTCCTGGATCGCCTTTTCATCCAGGCGGCCTTGGCCTTTTATGCGCTTGAATACGGACTCAAGTCTTTCCGAAAGGGTATCAAACATGGGTGCTTCCGCGGTCTCGCTGTCTTGGGCCGCCGCAAAACGGCATTACAAAAGTTTTCTAACATAAACGCAAAGGTGAGACATGTCAACGCGGCATTTTCCGGCTGTGGCCCTGTTTTCAGGACGACGCCTGCCAACGTTGCCGGGCCCGGGCCAAGGAGGCGGCCCCATTGCGAATCACCGTTTCCGGGACACAAAACGAAAGCCGAAAATACCCTGGAAAGCCAAACCCTGAGCCCGGCACAGCCAGAACACGCTCTTCTTGCAGGGTTTGCACAAAGGCCACATCATCTTTGCCCGGAGCCTGCACAAAAAAGTAAAAGGCCCCCTGGGGCACGGCATACGCATATCCGGCTGCGTCCAGGACCTCAATCATGGCCTCACGCCGCTGTTCGTAGACCGAAATATCCACGGACGCGTCCAGACAATACCCCACCAACTTTTGCCCCAGCGCCGGCGCGTTGACAAAGCCCAGAATGCGGTTTGTAAGCACTAGCCCCTGCAACAATTCCTCTTTTTCCGGCATCTGCGGGTTGACTGCCACATACCCCACACGCTCCCCGGCCAGGGAAAGGTTTTTGGAAAATGAACTGACCACCACGCTATGGCTATAGACGGACAGCACCGGGGGCACCTGCACCCCGTCGAAGGTCAAAAACCGGTACGGCTCATCGGAAATAAGCAGGATGGGCCGGCCGTGTTCGCGACTCGCGGCCTCGAGGATCTCAGCCAAACGGCGCAGTTCCGTTTCCGAATACACCCGGCCGGTGGGGTTATTGGGCGAATTGATGAGCACCGCCCTGGTTTTTGCCGATACCGCCTCAGAAATGCCCTCCAGGTCCAGGGCAAAGTCCGGCTCTCGGCAGGGCACGGGCCGCAACCTGCCGCCGTGGTTCTGGACGTAAAAATTGTACTCCACAAAAAACGGCGCAGGACAAACCACTTCATCTCCCGGCTCCAAGATGGCCCGCAGCAAAGCGTTCAAGCCCCCGGCCGCTCCGCAACTGACTAAAAGGTCCTCTTGGCTGAGGGCGACCTGCTGCTCACGACTCAAGCGCTCGGCCAACCCCTGGCGCAATTCGGGATAGCCGGCATTCGGCATGTACCCGAAGGCGTACGCCCGGTCCGCCTGCTGGGCGAGGCTCTGCAATCCCTCGGTCACGGCCAAAGGCGGCGGCAAATCCGGGTTCCCCAGACTAAAATCGTAGACATTGTCTTCGCCGTATTGGGCCTTCATTTCCCGGCCGGCCTCAAACATCCGCCGTATCCAGGACGAGCTTTCCAGGTACGAACGGACTTGCTGACTTACTACGGACATACATTCCTCCTTACAGGTTTGCCCCACTCAGGGCCTGCTCTGGGCACCCAACGAGCACGCCTGCCCGTCTCTGCGCATCTTGCCGCAACGCTCTGCGTTGCTAGCGTGAAGGGCCTGGTTTTTCAATGCCCAATCTCCTCCCGGTTGCCTTGCCCGCAATTGGAAAATCATATAGGGGCTAACGGACAAAACAGCCTCCTGCCTGTTGCTCAATCCTCGCGGCAAGGTAGGTATTCACGGCAGGCAGAAGTGTTCCGCTGCCGCGTGGAGGGGCGTGTGGCGCACGCCCTCTTTCCAGCGCAAGGGCACAACCTCAAACTGACCCCTGAATAAGTTTATTTTTCAGTGCCTTACAGCCACCGATGTCAGATACATACACAACACAGGGGAACCACGTGTGGCTCACCCGTACGGGCGGGACATAACCAAGGCCCACACAACCCCGGCGGCAAAGGAGACGGTAGTGATCCAATTCGACCATGTCCACAAATGGTTTGACGACTTCCAGGTTCTTAAAGACATCACCCTGCACATTGAGCGCGGCGAGGTCGTGGTCATCTGCGGCCCCAGTGGCTCGGGCAAAAGCACCCTTATCCGCTGCGTCAATAAACTCGAGCCCTACCAGCAGGGCGAAGTCCGGGTGGACGGCATGGACCTGGCCGCACCGGATTTGAGTTTGAGCCAACTCCGGGCCGAAATCGGGTTTGTCTTCCAACAATTCAATCTCTATCCGCACATGACGGTGCTCGAAAATGTTACCCTGGCCCCATTATTGGTCCGGCGCATAACCACCAAAGAGGCCGAACAACGGGCCATGCAACTGTTGCACAAAGTCGGGATCCCTGAAAAGGCCTCGGCCTATCCAGCCCAACTCTCCGGCGGCCAGCAACAGCGCGTGGCCATCGCTCGCGGACTGGCCATGCACCCGAAAATCATGCTCTTCGACGAGCCAACGTCGGCCTTGGACCCGGAAATGATCAATGAAGTCCTGGAGGTCATGAAAGCCCTCGCCCGTGAGGGGATGACCATGATCGTTGTCACCCATGAAATGGGCTTCGCCCGCGAAGTAGCCGACAGAGTTATTTTTATGGACGAGGGGGAGATGATCGAGACCAACACCCCGGAGGGATTTTTCCACCACCCCCAAAACGAGCGCACAAAACTCTTTTTGAGTAAAATTTTGGGCCATTAGTCTGTGCATTGCTAGAAAACGCTTCCTGCCGGGGCCCGCACCGAGCGCCGCTGGTCATTTGCCAGCGCCTTCTCCACACGTACCCCGGTGAAGTACCCAACCTAACCCGACCTGGAAGCTGCCTGAGCGAGATTGCCCAGGCAAGTGGGGCACACACTTGCAAGGCGTAAGGCATAGGGCAGGATATAAAGATAGTGTCCACCTCCACGATGCCAAGTCTCTGCCAAGCGCACCTTGTACGGCAAAAAACTTGTCAACCTACCAACAAATGGGTAAGTGACCTGAAACGGTGTTACTCTTATTGCTCAACAACCCCCCAACACGAAGGAGCTGCCCTATGCGCTTCGGCAAATCCCTGTTTCTGGCCCTCGTGCTTGTCCTCTTCTCCGCGCAAGCCACGCTGGCCGGCCCCACCTACGACCGCGTCATGGAAAACAACGTCATCCGCGCGGGGCTGATGACCGATTCCATTCCAGGAGCGTTTTACAACGAGGACAACGATTGGGTCGGTTTCGATGTTGATATCGCCAAAGAAATCGCCGACCGCCTCGATTGCGAGCTCAAACGCGTTCCCGTGACCAACAAAACCCGCATCGCCTTTGTCCAACAAGGCCGCATCGACATGTCCGTGGCCAACATGACCCACCAGCGCGAACGGGACAAATCCATCGACTTTTCCATCACCTATTTCTTTGACGGCCAGAAGCTCTTGGTCAAAGAGGGCAAATACGAGTCTTGGGACGACGTCAAAGGCGAAAAAATCGCCACCATGCAAGGCACCACTTCCGAAGAAAACCTTAAAAAGAAACTCGAAGATCTCGGGGTGGACAATCCTAAAGACCATGTCGTCTCCTTCCAAAAAGAATCCGAATGCTTTCAGGCTTTGGAGATGGGCCGCGTGGCCGGGTGGTCGACAGACTCTACCATCCTTTTGGGCTATGCCGCGAAAAAGCCCGGTGATTACGAGCTCATCGGTGATTTTATCAGCAACGAGCCCTACGGCGTCGGCCTGCCCGAAGACGACTCCAAATGGCGCGACACCATCAACTTCACCATCCAAGACATGTGGCTCGACGGCACCTACATGGATATCTACAACAAATGGTATGGTCCGGATACACCGTACTCCTTTCCCATGACTGAAGAAATCGAAGTCTGGCCCTAGGAACCGTTGCGGCCTGCATTGACCGAGCCCGGAATGACACGTATTCCGGGCTCTTCTTTTGCTGTATTGTATTCCTCAAACCCGGTCGTGTTGCCCTATGAGTACCGTGCGCTACCACCTCGACAAACCATGGATCCAATACCTTGTGCTGGCGCTTTTGGCCGCCTCTGCTGTCTATTACTGGGGCTGGATCTTTGATTTTGGCTATGATTTCGATTGGTCCATACTCTTTACCTTTAACCAGACTTACGGGGAATACCTCGGGCTCAACCTCCTCAAGGGCTTGCAGGTCACGCTCACGATTTCCCTTATAAGCGCTGGTGTGGCCCTTTTATTGGGTACCATCTTCGGCTTGGGGCGCTTATCCGGATTCAAGCCCTTCTACCTGTTCTCTACCTGGTACGTGGAATTTTTCCGCAACACCCCGCTTTTGATCCAACTTTTCTTTTGGTATTTCGCCCTGCCCAAGGCCTTGCCCGAAGTGGGGCGCAATTTCATCTTCAGCCTGGACTATGAGTTCTGGTCGGCTACGCTGGGCTTGGCCATATACACCAGTTCCTTTATGGCCGAAGTCATCAGGGCTGGCGTGCAGTCCATTCCCAAAGGTCTTTTGGAAGCGGCCTATTCCTCCGGGCTGACCTATTTTCAAGCCTTGCGCACCGTCATTTTACCCTTGGCCTTCCGGGCGATTATCCCCCCACTGGGCAGTGAGTTCTTAAACAACATGAAAAACTCCTCCCTGGCCATGGTCGTCGGGGTCGCTGAACTCACTTGGCAATCCCAACAGATTGAATCCCTAACTTTCCGCGGCTTTGAAGCCACCACCGGAGCCACTGTCCTCTATTTGGGGCTCTCATTATGTATTTCCGGCATCTTGAATATGATCAACACCCGCCTGCGCATAGAGGATGTGCATAAAAAAGGCGGCCTCAATTACTACTTGACCGGGGCCATGTTTTGGCCCTTTACCCAACTCTGGCGTTTCGGGATTTTGCCGATCTGCCGGGCCTGCGCCCCTCCCGTGGACGGGCTGCGCATGTCGCCGGCACGGCAAATGTGGGAAGCGACCAAAAAGGGAATCTTGCAAGGCCTTGCCTGGATAGCCAAAGGCGGGTTCGTCATTGGTTTGGGGTATTTGTTGTGGAAGGCCGGACAGGGACTTCTGGCCTTTGATTGGGGCGTTGTTGTAAACCACCTCGACACCTTACTCATTTGGCGTTTTCCGCAAACGGAAGGCGGCGACGAAAATTTTCTGTGGGGCTTGGGCGGGCTTAGTTTTTCCATCTTGATGGCGGTTATCGCCATTTCCATAAGCTTTTTTATCGGGTTGCTCGTCGGTTTGGGCCGAATGTCGAAAAACCGCATTCTGCGGGTGCCCTGCATGCTCTATATTGAGATCATCCGCGGCAATCCGTTGCTTATTATCATTTTCTGGGTCTATTTCTTTTTACCTATTTTCATCAACACCTACCTCAATGTGTTTTGGAGCGCGACCATTGCCCTGACCATCTTCACCGGGGCCTATATAGCGGAAATCGTCCGCGGCGGAATCCAAAACATCCCGCCAGGACAATTTGAAGCCGCCTATGGCACGGGATTAAGCTATTGGAGCACCATGCGGCATATCATTTTGCCCCAGGCGCTCAAGCAAATGATCCCGGCTATCGTCGGACAATTTATCGCTATATTTAAAGACACCTCCCTGGCCTTCGTCATTGGTGTACTGGAACTCACCTTCGTGGCCCAAGGATTGAATAACCGCCTTATGGTGTATCCCTTTGAGATTTACTCCACGGTGGCAGCGCTGTACTTCATTTGTTGTTACTCCATGAGTATTATGGCCCGCCGCCTGGAAAACAAATTGACCCCGGCTTCGGCTCGGATGCAAATGTAGCGGTACCCATGCACATACCTGATTTGCTGCACCAAGTGGCTAACGGGGATATCTCCGTTGCTGAAGCCACCCAAAAACTCCAATTCGCCCCCTTTACCTCCCTGGAAGAGGGCCTCTGCCTTGACGGCCATCGGAGCCTGCGCACCGGAGTTCCGGAAGTCGTATTCGGCTCCGGGAAATCTGTGGCCCAGCTCCAAAAGGCCGTCCAGGGTTTGGCCCAATCCGGCGACGCGGTCCTGGTCACCAAGCTCAGCGCCGAGCAGGGCGCTGTTTTGGAAAACGCCTTTCCGGAAGGTACCTTTTTTGACCTGCCAGGCATTTTTGCCCTCGGCGCCCGCGTCAGCCTGACACCGCCGTGGCCCAATCAGGGCGAGGTCCTTGTTGTCAGCGCTGGGGCCAGTGATCTGCCTATAGCCCTGGAAGCCTTCGCCACTGCCCAATACTTCGGTCTTGCCAGCGGCCTGGTCAGCGATGTCGGTGTAGCTGGCCTACACCGACTCCTGCCCCATCTGCAGGCCTGCCGCGACGCGCGGGTACTCATTGTGGTCGCGGGCATGGAAGGGGCACTGCCCTCAGTCGTGGCTGGCCTTACGGACAAGCCGGTCATCGCGGTGCCGACCTCAGTGGGCTACGGGGTTTCCTTTCACGGCGTTACCGCCCTATTGGGGATGCTCAGCAGTTGCGCCCCCGGCGTAGCCGCTGTGAACATCGACAACGGATTCGGCGCCGCAGCCATGGCCCGCAAATTGTGCAACCAGCGCTAACATCTCCACTGCCCTAGAGAACTGCGCCCGGCCGCACACCAGGGAGTTCCGCCACCCTGGCCCGAGGCACATATTTTTCTGCGGTCCCATCACCTTCAGCCCCTGATCTCGCTATGCGTATCGCCTTTGTGAATGCCACCCACCGCTGGGGCGGTGTGAAAACATGGATGCTGGATGTTGCTCAGGCCCTTGCCCAGCGCGGCCATGCGGTGCGACTTTACGCTCGCCCCGGGCCATTTCCCGAGGCCTGGGAAAGGACAGGACTTTGCTCGACAACAGTAACCTTTGGAAGCGATTTCAGCCTTCGGACCATACGTTTTTTCCGCCGGGCTTTTAACTCTTGGCGCCCGGATCTGCTCATCGCCAATGTGGGCAAAGACTTACGCACCGCCGGTATCGCCGCCCGGAGCCTGCGCATTCCGGTCATCCACCGCGTGGGGCTGCCGGGGGATATGCGGGACAAATGGAATGTGCGCCTGATGCACCGTCTACTCCATCCTGCTTACCTTGTGCCCTGCAATTTTATACAACAGGGGCTGCTGCGCGAACTCCCCTTTCTCCCCCCAGAAGCGGTCACCGCCATTCATACCGGCAAAACCCCTGTGC
>JBNJGM010000032.1:0-15123 GCA_051747685.1 Thermodesulfobacteriota bacterium
AGAAGATGCATCCGGTTGGCGTCAAAACCCAAGGCCGTGCGCCGGGGCAAGGTCAAAAAAGAGCGGCTGACCAGGGCCTGGATTTCCACGGCAAAGGGGCGCCGGCCGTCCACGGCCATGACTACGGCTGTTCCGGACAATTGGGGGTCACGGGCCTCAAGAAAAAAGGTGGAGGGGTCGGCAACCGGGGCCAATCCCGACTCCAGCATGTGCAGAACGAGAACATCGTCGGCTGGCCCATACCGATTTTTGACCACTCTGAGCAAGCGGTACAAATGCTGCTTGTCCCCTTCGAGATACAAAACCGTATCCACCATGTGCTCCAACAGTTTGGGGCCGGCAATCTGTCCTTCCTTGGTCACATGGCTGACCACTATCAAAACACTCGGCAATTGCTTGATCCGTTCAATAACCGCCGTGGCCACGGCCCGGACTTGGCTGATTGTCCCCGGGGCCGCCTCACCCTCACTGAGGCTCATGGTCTGCACTGAGTCGAGTACCACCAACGCCGGTGGATCATTCTCCAAAACACCGAGCACATCAGCGGCATCGGTGCTGCTCAAGGCCAAGACATGCTCCGAAAGGATTCCGAGCCGCTGCCCACGCTGGCGCAACTGGCTCAACGACTCCTCCCCGGAAATATACACGGTTTTCTTGCCTTGGGCCGCAACTCCGCCGACAAGTTGCAAAAGCAGGGTGGATTTGCCGATGCCAGGTTCGCCGCCGAGCAAAACCGCCGAAGCCGGTACTAATCCCCCACCCAAAAGCACATCGAAACCCGGCGTTCCACTTGCCACGCGCTCACCCTCGGCATCGGGCAAGTCCTGAAGCACCGCTGGACTGGCGGCCGCCGCGCCGGACACGTCCGGTCCAGCTTTGGCCGCAGCAGAACGGATCTCCTGCAAGGTATTCCACGCTCCGCAACCACGGCATTGCCCTTGCCATTGGGTAGCGCGTGCCCCACAGCTCGAACACGCGAAAAGGCGTTTTTCTTTGCCCACACATTCCTCCCGGAAAACTCCACCAGACCCGTACCGCCCCACTAGGCCCGGTTCTGCGGTTTTTGCACCCACGCCTTGTAAGTTGGCCGAACGCCCCCGGCAAAGGACCACGCGCCAAGCGAGGTGTCTGCCGAACGGCAACACAGAAAAGGGCGCACGAGACTGACCAGCGCCTTTATGACTTCGGAGGGGTCTTGGCCTGGACCACGCGGAGGCCGAACTCTTCAACCGAAGAGGGAGGAGAGAAAAAAACCGCCATAAAAGGCACGGATTCTTGGGGAGGGACACTTGTATTTTTGGTCAACACGCCAACCTTGGCCTCCAGGGCGGACTCCAATTTCTCCTGGGACAAGACCTGGAGTTGGAATAAGGAGACGGTATTGCCGCAGAGAAATGTTTTTTCCGCCACCACCGAAGATTCGGCATCGAACAGTCGCGCTTCGAGCCGGATCAATCCCTTAGGCGAGGAAAACGTATTCACTGCTTTGCCCTCAATAACAAAAAGTTCCCCTATCTCCTCGTTATCAACAAAGTATTGCCGCACATCGCGCAAAACGATTTTCGACAATTCTGCTTTTCCCGACTCTTGGGCCTGTTTTTGGCCGGGAGTTTGGGAATTCTTTCCCCAAAACAGATTTCCTTCGTTTGCGGCCCAATACCACGTTCCGGCGGCTACAAGGGCGAGCACAAGTCCTATGAGCACCGCAATCCGGCGTCTTTTCCCCGGGTTGGCCGGCGAGGGAGGTGGCTCCCATAGCGCCTTCGATTCTTCCGGGCTCCGGTGCGTTTGCTCTGTTTCCGACTCCAGTTGGACTGTGGCCTCTTCCGGCACAAACTGATGCCCGCACCACGAACACCTGAGCCGAACCCCTTGATCAGGAACCTGCTCGGACTCGATATGGAATTGTGTCCAGCAATTGGGGCAAGTGATTCTCATCGGTTGTACTCCGCAATGCTCCATAGACGGGTTCGATGGCGAGAAGGGCGATCTCCGGTGGCCCTTCTTGTTCCCGGCCTTCCAGCGTAACGCGTTGGAAAGTGGTTCCAACACCCAAGGGCCAAAGGATTATTCTGGGTCAGGGAGATCGGCAAAGGTACATATTCCGCCCAAGTGGCGGTACCGTTCAGCGTAATCAAGCCCATACCCGACAATAAACCCTTTTGCCAAGTCAAAACCGGGATAATCCACATGCACGTCCACTTCGCGCCGCTCCTTTTTATCCACCAAGGCGCATATCCGAATAGATTTCGGTTTTCGGGCCCACAGCACTTGTGTCAGATACTGCACGGAATGGCCGGTATCCACAATGTCTTCGACCAATAACACGTGCCTGTCCGTGATCGAGGTTTCCAAATCCTTGGTGAATTGGACCTTGAAATGGCGTTGTGTCTGCTGGCCATAACTGGCCAAGCGGACAAAGTCGATTTCCAGATCCAGGTCCAATTGTCGGACCAAATCGGCAAAAAAGACAAAAGCCCCTTTGAGCACACATACTGCCACGATAGGTTCCTGGATCTCGCGATATGCTGCACTTATACTGGTGCCAAGCGCCTGTATGCGTTGCGCTATCTGTTTTTGGCTATAAACAACCTGCATAGGGGTATCCATTGCAAATGCTTCCTCCTGGAAAACGCTTTGCGTTTGTGTCGCCGTGTCTTGGGAGTTTCACCCGCCGTTGGACGCTAGGGCCGCCCTTTTTTTCATCCCATTCTACATCTGCATAAGCATGGCGATTTCATCGCAGTCCGGAAATTTGGGACAACGCAGGCAATCCGCCCACACCTTTTGGGGGAAGATGTCCCGAGTGACGTACTCAAAACCAAGACGCTCAAAAAATTCAGCCACATAGGTCAAGGTAAACACCCGGTACACCCCCAGGGTCACCGCTTCACTCAAACAGACCTCCACGAGACGACGGCCCCAACCCTGCCCATGCAGGGTGTCGTCCACGACCAAGGAGCGTATTTCTGCCAAATCCTGCCAGGTAATGGTGAGGGCACAGCACCCGAGCGGACTCTCGCTTTCCCGTTGCACCACCACATAAAAATCGCGCAAGTGGCTGTAGAGTTCATTATAGGAACGCGGCAATAAAAGCTCTTTTTTGGCAGCCCGCATAAGTAGGCCATGAATGGCTGGCACATCTTGAATAATCGCTTTGCGCAAATACAACGGGTTTTGATTCATATTCATAAGTTCAATAAGTCATCGATGGTTTGGGCTAACTGCCCCGCGGAAAGAAAGCCGGTATGCTCTAAATGCTTTTGCCCTTCAGGCCCATAAACGATCGTTTTCGGGATAGTGTTCAGATCATAGAGCATCTCCAAGCCGCCATCGGCATAGCCGAGCTGATACTGAAAGTCGTGCTTTTCGGCGAAACGGGCTGCCGTCCTCGGTTGCCGGTCCAGGGCTATCCCCAAAACCACCACCTCTTTTTGGCTGTACTGCTTGCGGATCTGGTTGAGTTCAGCAATTTCCTGGCGGCACCCCTGACACCAGGTAGCCCAAAAATTCAATACCACCACTTGCCCCCGCGCCTCGCTGATAGTATCTAAAAGGGTATCAGCTGAATACGGTGATAAGTCTGAGACCGCTGTGGTCTCGGCCTGCCCCCCTAAGGGCAATGCCAAGGTGATTGCACACACCAAACCCAATACATACCAACGCATACACGACCTCCTTAGGCTTGCGCGACCAAATCTTGTGCGGTCTTCACCGCGCTTACGGCATCGGCTGCATATCCATGCGCACCGATACGTTCTGCATATTCCGGAGTTACGACCGCGCCGCCAACCATAACCTTTGTACGCTCCCCGCGCTCGCGGAGCAAATCAACGGTTTCCTGCATTTTGACCATGGTTGTGGTCATCAAGGCGGACAGACCGATCAGCTGGGCCTGATGCGTTTTTGCGGCCTCTACGATGGCTTGCGCCGGCACATCCTTGCCGAGATCAATGACCTCAAAGCCGTGATTGCGCAATAACAGACCAACAATATTTTTACCGATGTCGTGGATATCCCCTTCCACGGTCGCCAAAATCACCTTCTTCGGGGCTTCCTGGCCGGCCTGGGATTCCAAAAAGGGGCGCAACTGTTCAAAACCGGCCTGCATCGCCTCCGCTGAAAGCAAGAGCTGAGGGAGAAAATACTCTTTCTTTTCGTATTTTTCACCGACGACCATAATTCCCGGAATAAGCTCGTTATTCACGATGGCAAACGGCTGCTGGCCCTGGTCAAGGGCCGCAGCCACCTCGCCAAGCACTGCTTCACGATCGCCTTGTATCACTGCAGACTGCAGGGCAGTGTACTTCGGATCCGACTCCTGGACTGCGCTGTTTGCAACACGATGGCGCCCCGGCTCGGCGGGATGCCAATCGGCAAAACCCTGGATAAAGCTCATTGCCTGCGGATCGCGGCCCAACAGGACTTCGGTCGCGGCCAAGGCTTCCTGCAGCCGCTCGGAACTCGGATTAGCGATACACGCACTAAGCCCGGCAGCCGCAGCCATAGACAAAAACGTACTATTGAGAAGCTCTCGCGCGGGGAGCCCAAAGGAAATATTAGAGAGCCCTAAAACCGTGGGCAGCCCCCAGCGTTTGTGGCAGGTTCGGATTGTGGACAGACACGCCTGTGCGGCTAACGGTTTTGAGGACACGGTGAGCGCCAGCGCGTCGACCACAATCAGATGCTGGGGTATGCCCAATTCCCGAGCCTGATCCAAAAGCCGCTGGAGGATGGCTTCCCGCTTTGCCGCGGTCACCGGAAGCGAGCCCCCCTCCAAGGGCAAAAGGATAAATGGCGCCCCGTAGCGCTTACACACGGGGCCCAAGCGTTCCATTTTGCCCGCTTCCCCACTGATGGAGTTGACCAATGGACTGCCCGGTGCGGTTTGCAACCCCCTCTCAATGGCTTCAGGATCAGCTGAATCCAGGCATAGCGGCACCTGCTGGCGCCGGGACAATTCCAGAGCCAGCTCCGGAATGAGTTGCTGTTCATCAACAAGCGGAGCCCCGACATTGATATCTAAAACCGACGCTCCGGCCGCAACCTGCTCCGCCCCCAGACTACAGGCGCGGGACAATTCCCCGGCCTGTAACTCCGCGGTGAGATCTTTTTTGCCCGTAGGATTGATACGCTCCCCGATAAGCGCCATGGGGTAGTCGATCCCCAGCGGCACGGAGGTAAACCGAGAGGTTATCACTACCGGCACACCATGTGAGGCGGACCGTGGGGGCGAGGTGGCCGCGTCCCCACAGGCCTGCTGCAGGGCTGTGATATGCTCCGGGCCAGTACCACAGCATCCACCGACACACTGCGCCCCTAGGGCCGTAAACCGCTGCATTTGCCGGGCGAACTCTTCGGGGCCGAGGGTGAACACGGTTTCTCCGTCCACCAATTCCGGCAAACCGGCATTGGGCTCAACCAGAAGCGGCGTTCGCAGCCTGGGCAGCATATCCTGTACCACAGCCTCCAATTGCTCCGGCCCGGCACTACAATTGGTGGCCAAAAGATCGACCTCAAGGTTCTGCATGGTATCCACAAAGCATCGTGGTGTTGTTCCGGTGAGACTGACCCCGTCTTCAAAGGTCATGGACACCCCCACCGGCACCTCACAGACATCCCGCGCCGCCACCACTACGGCCTTGGCTTCGGAGAGATCAAAATGGGTTTCCGCCAGAATGCAATCAACGCCGCCTTCGGCTAACCCGCGGATTTGCTCGCGGAAGGCTCGGACCAACTCATGAAACTCCACATTGCCCAGAGGGCGAACCATTTGCCCCGTGGGTCCAACGCTGCCGACAACAAAACGGTGATCTCCGGCTTCTTTGCGCGCCACTTCCGCCATGCGGGCATTAAAGGCCTGGACACTCACATCCCGGCCGAGTTTGAAAGCTGTTCCCCCAAAGGTATTGGTAGTAATCACGTCCGCACCGGCCTGGAGATAATCCCGGTGCGCAGCAGCGACGGCCTGCGGGCGCTCAAGCCCGAAATGTTCCGGGGATTGTCCCGGCGCCAAACCGCGGCTTTGTAATAACGTCCCCATAGCCCCGTCAAAAATACGTATAGCGCCGCCCTCTAACGCCTTGCGAAAACCGGTCACATCCTACTCCCTTGTGCTCTCGTAACTCCGTCTTGGAAAAACGCCCAACTCCGGATACCATATCCACGGAGAACTGCCGCTACCCCTTACAGACGCGAACGCCTCCAGTTGCCAAGGTTCAGCGTTGCCTCCAGGCGCAGTCGGGTCTACTGAAAATCGTTGAAAAGGACAAATAAAATCTATAGTCTAAAAGGGTTCATTGGCATGAAACAGACTGAAACAAAAGACACCGATACTATGAGCCGTGAATACGAAACCGAAAACGATATCGCTAGCGACGAAGTGGAGCCGGAAGAACCCCTCGACGAGCCCACTGCTGAGGAAGTGGGCACTGAAACGCTGCCGATGCCGGCTGAAGTGACGGAACACCTGCCCTCACTGCGCCCTTCTGGAAGCGATGTCGCCATTCAAGACCCGCTCAAGCTCTATTTACGCGAGGTGAACCGCTTTCCCTTGCTCGAACCCGACGAAGAGGTGGAGCTTGCCCGACGCGTGCGTGACGAAAACGACCAAACCGCCGCGTTTCGCTTGATCAGTTCCCATTTGCGCTTGGTGGTCAAGATTGCCATGGAATTCCAGCGGCGGTGGATGAAAAATGTCCTCGACTTGGTTCAAGAAGGCAACGTGGGGCTCATGAAAGCGGTACAAAAATTCGATCCGGAGCGGGGGATCAAATTTTCCTACTACGCCTCATTTTGGATCCGGGCGTATATTCTGAAATTTATCATGGACAATTGGCGCATGGTCAAATTGGGCACAACCCAGGCCCAGCGCAAACTCTTCTACAATCTCAGCCGGGAGAAGCAGCGCTTACAGGCCCAAGGCTTCGATCCCGACACCGGAACCCTCTCGGAAAACCTCGATGTCAGCGAAGAAAGTATTTTGGAGATGACCCAGCGCCTCGGGGGCCATGACCTTTCGCTAGATGCCCCTTTAGGTGAAGATTCCTCCAGCTCGCGCATGGATTTTCTTCCGGCGCTGGGTACCGGAATAGAAGAATCTTTGGCCCAACAGGAAATGGGCTCAGCCCTGCGTCAGCATCTGCAGACCATTGTGCCGCAGCTCAACGAAAAAGAAAAAGACATCCTTGAGAGCCGCCTGTTAACCGACAGCCCAGTCACGTTGCGAGAAATCGGTGAAAAATACGAGATCACTCGCGAACGGGTCCGCCAGATCGAGGCCCGTTTGCTGCAAAAGCTCAAAAAACATTTGTCTGCTGAAATCCAAGACTTTTCCGAAGACTGGATTGAACATGAATAATATGTTGCGTCAGCTCAAAGCAGAGGTCAATTCCTGGGCGATACGCAGGGAGCCGAGCTTTTATAGCCACCATACAGCGGCATTGACCTGCGCCCGGAATATTTTCTTCGACCACCCCCTTCTGCGGCGCTGCCGGGAAGATGTGTTGCCGTTCCTCAATGACGGCTTTGGACACGGCATTGAACATTCCAAAAAAGTGGCCATAGAGGCAGCGGCCATAATTATAAGCGAATGCGAGAGCTTAGGGATGCAAACCTGCCGCCATCTGGCACTTTGCGCGGAGCTTGCCGGGCTTATCCACGATATCTGCCGTATGGAACCCGACCATGCGGCGCAAGGGGCGGTGATGAGTGGGTTTATATTGCAGGACTACCCCCTTTCGGATGAGGACAAGGCGATGATCGCCTTTGCCGTTCGCAACCATGAAGCCTTCAAACCCACGGAACAAGCGCCCGATACCGCCTTCGCCCTTTTAAGCGGCGCCGTGTACGACGCGGATAAATTCCGGTGGGGGCCGGACAACTTCGTCACTACCTTGTGGGAAATCTGTGATTATCAGGAATGGCCGCTGGAGAAGATTGTTGAACGCTTCCCAAGGGGAATCGAGATGGTCGCCTCCATCAAAGACACCTTTCGCACCCCAACCGGCCAAACCTACGGCCCGGAATTTATAGATGTCGGCTTGGAATTGGGGCACCATGTCTACCGTCGCCTCAAAGCATTATGCGCCGAAAATGATTGCGCTGGCTTGACCTTGACCTCCGAATTCAATCTCTAGCTTTCGGGCGACCGACACCGGCCCTGCAGCGAACCATTCTTTCGCCAACCCCTAGGCAGGAAAAGGATCCCATGCCCTTTTTGACTCGTTTTTTCATAGCGACCCTCGCTTTTCTCCTTTGCGGATGCGCCCCGGCTCAAACACCGGAGCTCGACTCTCCGCCCAGCTGGCATTTATCGCCTACAGCCCGGTCAGATTATCTTTTCCTCAAATCCCAAGCACTTCTTGCCGAGGGCAACGCCACTGCTGCTACCAATGCTTTAGCAAGCGCCGTGGAAATCGATCCCCATCCCGAGTTATACCTCGAACTCGCGCAGACCTATTGGAAAAATAACCATACGCAGCAGGCCAAAACCACCCTGAAAGAAGGGATCGAACGCTTCCCGGACCAGTTTGCCTTTGTGGCCAACCTCTCCCAGATATACACGGCGAATGAGCGCCCCAAGGCCGCCATAGCCATTTTGCAAACCTATGTACAAGAGCATCCCGAACACTGGACGGCCCGCGCCAAACTCGCCAAAGTCCATATACAAAGCCGCAACTTTGCCGCGGCCGTGGACACCTTGCAGGCCATTCCGGCAGCACAGCGAACCCCAAAGCATCTCCTTCTCCTCGGGCAAGCCCATCTCGGATTGGGCGCACTGCAAAAGGCGGCGACCCATTTACAAGAGGCGGTCCAGCGCTCTCCGGAAACGGCTGAAGCCTGGGCTGAGCTCGGCTATGTCCACGAACGCCAAAAGGACTATCCCGCTGCCATTGACGCCTACACCGAATTGTATGCATTACAGCCACAAAATCGGGAAGTTGTGCTCCGCCTTATCGAGCTGCACCTTGAGCTCAATAACCCGGATAAAGCACAGGAATTGGCCTTGAACGGACCAGAAAACGAATCGTTTCGGCTGCGCTGCGTAGACATTTTCCTGCAAGCCGAATTTTATACCCAGGCCAAGGCAATCCTGGACGCCTTGCAGACCCAAGAAGCGCCCTCGCCAAAGGTCTACCTCTACCAAGCGCTCTATAGTTACCAAAAAGAAGAAAATCCGGCTCAGGCCATTGAACACCTAGAGCAAATCCCCTCTTCGGCTCCGTTTTACGACCAGGCCCTACATTTTCAAGGCCAAATGCACATGGAGCGCGGGGATTACGACGAAGCCATTGCCCTGGCCCAACAAGGCCAAGAAGCCTTCCCCGAGGCCGCCCAATTCTGGCAATTGCACAGCACCGCTTTGCGCGAACAGGGCGAATCCAAGCAGGCCCTGCGCGTCCTCGATGCGGCCTTGGACAAGTGGCCTGAAAACACAGACATCTTATACCAAAAAGGGGTAATTGCTGAATCCGTGGGGCAAACACAAACGGCCATCGAAACCATGGAAAAGATCATCTCCCTCAACCCTGAACACGCTGACGCCCTGAATTTCGTCGGCTACAGCCTGGCTGAACAGGACCGGGATTTGGATCGGGCCTTGGTGCTTATTCAAAACGCGGCAGAGCTCAAACCTGACAACGGCTATATCCTCGATTCACTTGCCTGGGTCCATTATCGCCGCCACGACTATGACAAAGCCTGGCAGATCATCCAAAAAGCTGTGGACAAGCGCCACAAGGACCCCACGATCTGGGAACATTATGGGGATATCGCCCGCGAGCTCCAAAAAATGGAACAGGCCCGGCAAGGGTACCAAAAGGCGCTTGAACTTGGGACACAGAACAGGGCTCAGATTGAAGAAAAACTCCAATCGCTACCAGGAGCGTCTCAGTTATGAAACCACAGCGCTTCCTCAGGCTTTTGTGCTGGCTCTGGGTCTTGGGAGCCCTGGCGTTGCTCCAAGCATGCGCCCCGAAAAGCCCGCCCCCGCAAGAAATAGACGCTGCGCCAGAAAAAATCTGGCAACGTTTCCAGAGCACGCATAACGCCTCCGCCCCCAGCCGGGACTTTTGGCTCAAATCGAGCCTGAACTATTCCGGCGAGCAGGGCAGCCACCGGATTATTTTCACCCTCTGGGGCAACCTTGACCACCCGCTACGCATGGACCTTCAAGCCGGTATAGGCACCACATTTTCGCTGTGGCGCGAGGACGCCTCGGATTGGATCGCCTACTACCCGAGCAAAGAACTGGCCTACACCCACGACAACGGCCGTCTCGGCGCCCAGTCCCTCGGCTTGGCCACCCCATTTGATCTCCAGGAACTGGCCTTGGTCTTAACCGGGCGACTCGCTGCGGTGGTGCCGCAACAGTACCAATCCGCCTCCTCACCTTCCACCGAGGTCACCCGTTTTACCTTTGCTCCCTCCGCAGACATCCAGACACTAGATATTACGGCCAGCGGTCACGCCGTTAACGCCACCGGGCGCTCGCCCCGCCCATGGACGTTGACCTTTTCGGATTTTCCTAGCACAAAGAGCGCGTTCGCACGCAAGGTCACCCTTGAGTCCGGTGAACAGCATAAAGCCATCGTGCACATCAAAGAGCTGCGTTGGCGGGAAGAAAAATGGGATCCAGACGCCCTGCGTCTTGAAATACCGTCCGATACCGTCAAACGTCGTTTCCAACGGCGCCCTTGAAAAGACCGGCACCGGCAGTACGGACAACCGGCCCGGAGATCAACTTTGAAGGGGCTGCTCCCGAATTTGTTGCCCGATCAGTATGTCTAACCGCCACTTCCGATAGCACAGCAGGACACACCACTATGTCCCGAACGCCTCGCCACGACCCGCCACACACACTCTACCAGACGCTTATTCTCGGATGGAAAGTACTGGCCAGCGAACTTTGCTGGGGGGCGATCCGAACCATGCGCAATACGGAAATCCGACAATTGCGCCGGCGATTGCGTCAAGAATATCACTACCTGGGCAGACTGCACTCTGCGTTTGCGCCTCCGGTCCAGGACCTTGCCGCGGAACAGAAGTTGTGTCAGCGACAAATCACATTTTTTGAACAAGAGATCGGGTTCTTGGAACACGAGATCGCTCAAAGCCGAAGAGCCTATGTTCAGGCCCGGCTCCAAAAATGGGAAATGGGCGAGGACACCTCCCCGGCATGAGCCACTGACCATTTTTTACCCCGGTAACGCTTGTCCAGCCCAGCCGAGATTACGCCGTAGGCACCACCCATTTGCAAAGGAAACAACCATGACCGAAACACCGCTTGTCATTGGCTCTGACCACGCCGGTCTCTCCTTGAAATCAACTTTGGTGGCCTTTCTTGAACAACGAGGCGTCGCGGTTGACGATCGGGGCACCCACACCCTCGACAGTTGTGATTACCCCGTGGTGGCCGCCGAAGTCTGCCAACAGATCCGCACGACCCAGGCAATAGGCGTTCTTATCTGCGGCACTGGCTTGGGAATGTCCATGGCTGCGAATCGCTATACCGGCATCCGAGCGGCCGTGTGCACGAACGAATACCTTGCCCGCATGGCCCGACTCCATAATAACGCCAATGTCCTCTGCCTCGGCGACAGGGTCTTGGGCGTGGAACTGGCCCAGAGCATCCTGGAAGCTTTTCTCCAGAGTACGTTTGAAGGCGGTCGGCACCAACGCCGGGTGGATCTCATTGATACCGGGCCACCACAAAGCTGATCAAGACGTACGTAGCCCAGCACCGAGATCACGCCCCAGTCCGCTTGTTTTTTTGACACCGCAACCTTTCAGACCCGAGTACAAAGGACGGATCCAGTATGTCTGCACACGGCCAAGACCTGAGCAATATCAATGTGGTGAAAGGGTTGATCATGGACGCCACCCGCCGGGCCAATTCCGGTCACCCGGGCGGAGCCATGTCCTCGGCTGATTTTGCCTATATCTTGTTTAAAGAATATCTGCGGTTCGATCCCGAAGATCCGCATTGGCCGGATCGGGACCGGTTTGTGCTTTCGGCGGGACACGAATCCATGCTGCTCTACAGCCTCCTGCGGCTTGTGGGATACTTGGACGACGAGGATCTGAAAAACTTCCGACAGTACAAAAGCAGAACCCCAGGGCACCCCGAACACGACCTCACTCCTGGAGTCGAAGCCACCACAGGTCCTTTGGGACAAGGCTTCGCCATGGCTGGCGGACTGGCCACCGCAGAACAATTCCTGCGCGGGACATGGGGCGAAGAGATCACCAACCACTACACCTATGTTCTGGCCTCAGATGGCGATATCCAGGAACCGGTTTGCCTCGGTAGCGCGGCCCTTTTCGGACAATGGGGCCTGGGCCGGCTTATCGTCTATTATGACAGCAACGACATTCAACTGGCCGGGCCCACGGCACGTTGCGACTGCGCTGACAAGCGCAGCCTTTTCGAAAGCCTGTGCTGGCAGGTACTGGAAATCGATGGACACGACCACGCGCAAATCCGCACCGCCCTCGAACAGGCCCGTGCGGAAAACGCGCGACCGACATTGATCATCGGCCACACGACCATGGCCAGGGGTAGCGCCTCCCTTGAAGGCAGCGCCGACACCCACGGGGCACCTTTTTCCGAAGAAGAAATCGCCAATACCAAAGCAAAACTGGGCCTGCCCACAGAACCCTTTTTTGTACCTGCGGCAACAGAACACAGTTTCCAGGAGCGTTTCCCCACCCTCCGCGAGGCTGCCACTACCTGGCGTCAGCGTCTCACCCAGCGGAAAAATGACGATCCGGTTTTCGCCCAAGCTTGGGAACGTCAGCACCGCCCGGTCGCCCCTGGGGAAATCACCTGGCCTGAGTTCGAAGCCGGCACCAAAGTGGCCACCCGCAAAGCGTTTGGCCAATGTTTGGGCAAACTCATCGACCAATTACCGCACTTGGTCGGCGGATCAGCGGATCTGGATCCGTCGAACCAAACCGCAGCATGGCGCGAAAGCGTGGGCATTTTCAGTTCGCGCAATCCCAGCGGCCGCAACCTCTGCTTCGGCGTACGAGAATTTCCCATGGGCGCAGTGGTCAACGGCCTCGCCCTGCACGGCGGCATCGTCCCCTTCGGAGCGACCTTCCTCGTTTTTTCCGACTACGAACGCAACGCCCTACGCATGTCGGCGCTACAAAAACTGCCAGCGTTGCATGTATTTACCCACGACTCCTTTTACGTCGGCGAAGACGGCCCGACCCACCAACCCATTGAACATATCAGCTCCTTGCGGCTTATCCCCAACCTGCTGGTCTTTCGGCCCGCCGACGCCTACGAGAGCCGCATCTGCATCGAACAGGCCTTGCAACAGGCCAACCGGCCCAGCGCTCTGCTCTTCACCCGGCAAGGGGTTCCGGTCTTGTCCGGTGAAAAGACCGAAGGCGCCCGTCGCGGCGGATATATCCTCCAAGAGGCCGAAGGCGGCGCGCCGGAAATGATCTTTCTGGCTACCGGCTCAGAGGTCCACTTGGCGCTGGACACGGCACACCAACTCGCCCCGGACCGCATCCGGGTCGTGAGCATGCCCTGTGTGGAACTCTTCAGCGAGCAGCCGACAGCCTACCAAGAAGAGGTGCTCCCCTCGCACATAACCCAGCGGGTGGCCATGGAAGCCGGGCGCACGGATCTGTGGTACAAATACACCGGTCGAGAAGGGCTGGTCCTCGGGATTGACCATTTCGGTGATTCCGCCCCTGCACCTGATCTGGTGCAGGCCTATGGATTCACCCCGGAAACCGCGGCCCAAAAGGTACGTGAGCACTTCCCTGAGGCTTTTACAAGCTCACAAGCCTAGACAAAGGAGCCTGGCGAACAATGGAAACCCCGCAACGCAATCTCGCACTGGATTTGGTCCGGGTCACCGAAGCCGCCGCTTTGGCTTCGGCCCGTTGGCTGGGCAAAGGGGAGAAGCACCAAGGCGACCAAGCTGCCGTAGACGCCATGCGCCTCTCCTTTAACGCGCTTGATATTCAGGGCAAAATCGTCATTGGAGAAGGGGAAAAAGATAAAGCCCCGATGTTGTTTAACGGCGAAAATATCGGCACCCAACACGGCCCAGCCGTGGATGTGGCCGTGGATCCGGTCGAAGGCACCAATCTTTTGGCCTTCGGGCGGCCCAACGCCATCGCCGTAGTCGGCGTGGCCCCGGCGGGAACGATGTTCGACCCCGGCCCCAGCTTTTACATGCAAAAACTGGTGGTCCCGGCCGAAGCCAAGGAAGTGGTCGATTTAGACGCCCCGGTGGGAAAAAACCTGAAAAATATCGCCAAGGCCATGGGCAAGGATGTCGACGACCTTGTGGTCTTTGTCCTGGATAAACCCCGGCATAAGGATCTCATAGCCGCCATTCGCGAAGCTGGAGCCCGCATCCAACTCCACACAGACGGTGATGTGGCCGGAGCGCTTATGGCTGTGGATCCGGAAAGTGATGTGGACGTGATGATGGGCACCGGGGGCACCCCGGAAGGAGTGCTTTCGGCCTGTGCGATTCGGGCCCTAGGTGGTCAAATGCTCGCTCGCTTGGATCCCCAGAAGGACGAGGAACGCGACGCCGTGCAGCGCAGCGACATCGATACCCGTACGATTCTTGATGTGCGCACCCTAGTGCGTAGTGAAGACGTCTTTTTTGCCGCAACCGGCATTTCCGGCGGGAGTTTTTTGCCCGGGGTGGCCTACAAAGGCACCGGGGCCACTACCCACTCCTTGGTTTTGCGAGGCCGAAGCGGCACAGTCCGAAGGGTTGTTTCCTCGCACCGCTGGGATAAGCTCATGCGTTTTAGCGCCGTACAATACGATTAACCCAGCTCCCATCAATTGCATAAGCCCCCATCCGATATCTCTTCGGATGGGGGCTTTTTTCGCCAGCACGGAAATGTTTTTCCGCGTTGGATGCAAATATACTCCACTGAGGATTAAACGGCCTGTTCCTGCTCCTGTAGCCCTTCCGGCTCTTCAGGCGGCTGGACATGGAATCCGAGCAAGAGAGGGCTGGCCACAAAAATGGAGGAATACGTTCCAACGAGAACCCCCACAATCAAGGCAAAAGCAAAATTATGGATCACTCCCCCGCCAAACACAAATAAACAAAGTACGACCAATAAGGT
>JBNJGM010000032.1:15223-23286 GCA_051747685.1 Thermodesulfobacteriota bacterium
GGGCCGACCATTTCCAAGCGACGGATTTCAAATCCGGTTTCCATTTCACTCGACAGGGAGTCCTTTACAGCCTGGCGCACATCAGAGGAGGAGATATCCTCTACAGCAGCTACCCGGAAAAGGTACTCGTCCCCGCCCTCGGATCCAAACTTTTGGACATTGAGGCTGGGTAACTCAGCCGTGGCCAAGGCGGATTTGATATCCGAAAGTTCCACATCCTCTTCAAACTTGGTCTGCACCGTGATGCCCCCGGCAAAGTCAATACCGTACTTGGGCCCGCCCTTGAGAACCAAGGACCCTATCCCGATCAACAGAACCAATGCGGAAAGGATAAAGGCTATTTTGCGGCGCCCGAGAAAATCCACCGCCGTTCCGGGTTGAATTATTTGCAATCCCATCTTCACGCGCTCCTAAAGCTTCAGGCTCGATGCAGGCTGTCTGCGGCTCAGCCACAGATCAAACATAATCCGGGCGACAAAAATGGCCGTGAACATAGAGGCGACAATACCTAGCGACAAAGTTACGGCAAACCCACGAATGGGCCCTGTGCCGAACTGGTACAGGATAATAGCCGCAATAATGGTGGTCACGTTAGCGTCCAAAATGGTTAAAGTAGCGCGGGAAAACCCTTCGTCCACAGCCTTGCGCGCCCCGAGCCCGCGACGCAGCTCCTCGCGGATGCGCTCAAAGATAAGCACATTGGCGTCAACCGCCATGCCGATGGTTAGAATAATACCCGCAATACCGGGCAGTGTTAGCGTAGCGCCGAATGCGGCCAATCCAGCCAAAATCAACAAGATATTCAGTGCCAGAACAATATCGGCGAACAATCCGCCTATCCCGTAGTACACAAGCATGAACACCAACACCAGAGCCCCTCCAATCAGAATGGACAACACGCCCTGATCGATGGACTGTTGCCCGAGCGAAGGTCCTACACTGCGTTCCTGCAAGACCTCCACAGGAGCTGGAAGCGACCCGGCTCGGAGAACTAAGGCCAAATCGTGGGCCTCTTCGGTGGTAAAACCGCCAGTAATACTAGCTCGTCCCCCACTAATCCGCTCTTGGATCTGTGGTGCGGAATAGACTTTTCCATCCAGAACGATAGCAAGGCGTTCCCCGGCATGCTCTGCTGTGACCCGTTCAAACAAACGCGAGCCGCGCTTATTGAAATTCAGGGCCACGTAAGGCTGGTTAAATCCACTGGTATCGAATTGCGTCGAAGCATCGGTAATGTATTCTCCGGTGAGCAAAGCATTCTTTTCCAGGACGATGGGCTCTTTTTTATAACTGCCGTCCGGCATTCTGCTTTGCAAATAGGCCAACTCGCTGCCGGGGGGAACCACGCCCTCTTCCGCCTTTTGCGGGTCGGCATCATCATCAACGAGCTTGAACTCCAAATGGGCGGTTTGCCCGATAATTTTGATCGCCCGCTCTGGATCCTCCAATCCCGGCAGCTGCACTTGGATCCGATTGTCTTGCTGCTTGCGGATGTCCGGCTCTGTGACACCAAACTGGTCGATCCGATTACGGATCGTCTTCAGCGCTTGCTCCAAGGTCACTTCTTCCAGGTGCTCTCGGTGTTTCGACCGAAAGGCCACAGTATAGCGCAGGCGATCATTTTCTTGGGATTCCACGTTCTTGACGCTGACATTGGAAAAATTGCTTTCCAAAAGCTTCTCAAATGCGTCGGCTTGGCTTTCTTTGGCCAGCCAAAACTGGAGATCCCCTTTCTCATTGACTTCCGGACGCAGAACCAGAATGGAATCCTCCCTGGCTTCAGCCCGGATATCTTGGCCCGTTTGGCCCAAGGCATTGGCAAGGGCGGTGTCGAGATCCACGCCAAGGGTCAAATGCATGCCCCCTTTGAGATCCAGCCCCAAATTGACCTCTTTGTCCGGGAGCATTTTTTGCAAACCACTTCCCGGCGGCAGCACGGAAGGCAGGGCATATGCCACCCCCAGCCCCAAGACGATAACTGCCAGCACTATTCTCCACCGCAAACTGCTCATGGAATCGTTTCCTTATTCTTCGCTGGATTGATTGGCCTTTTCGTCCTCGGACTGCTCTGGCTGGGTTTTCCCCTTAGCGGGCTTTTTTCCCCCGGACTTGTCCACTTCTTTCGCAGCGCCCTTGGCTTCGACCAGGGTAGAAACATAATTGCGATTGATTTTTACGTGCACATTGTCAGCCACTTCAAGTGTCAGCACCTCTTCAGAGGCCGCTACAATCCGCCCGTACAAGCCGCCGCCGGTTATGACCCGGTCGCCCTTTTTGAGATTGCCCAACATCTCCTTATGTTCCTTGGCCTTTTTCTGCTGCGGGCGAATCAGCAAAAAATAAAAAATAACAAACAAAATAATAAGGGGCATAAAAGCCATGATCGGATTGCCTTGGGCAGCACCGCCGCCGTTGGCTTGCGGGGCCATGGCGTAGGCAAGATTTTCTAAAAACATGGATCCTCCTTCATGATTTGGGGTCGAAACAGAGTTGCATACTTCAAGCCGGTTGGCACCCAACCGTGCCGGATAACCGCATAGGCCCAGGATCCTTATCCGTCACACTATATCGGGTATAAGCTGACCGAGGGCAAAGCGGAAAAGCGATACTGCGTTTAGAAGAACAATGTCAAGGTGCGAGCTTTTCCATTTCCTTGTGTTGCGCCACAGCCTCATTCAACGCCTGCACCTTCTCCCGGGCCTGGGGCGAATCAGCCAGCGAATCTGCTTTTTGCACATGAAACGACAGGTCACCACCGTTGGCCCCGTACAACACCGCATAGGCCAAATGCAGATGGGCTTGAAAAATATAGCCCGCTTGGCCCTGAAGTCGGCCTAAATACGCATGGGCCTTGGCGTTTTCTTGATCGTATCGCAAAATGCGCTGGAGCATCTCCACGCTTTGCCCTCGGTCACCGCTCTCAGCCAGCGCCTTGGCGTACCACCACATGGCCAAAGTGTCTTTGCGTTTTCGCTTTAACGCGGCTTTGAGCAAGTCTTGGGCGCGGTTCAAACTTCCCTGTTGATAAAAAAATTGACCGGCTTCGCGCTGGACCAACGGGTCTTGTGGTGCGCAGGACAAAGCGCGCTCAAAAGCGGCTTGCGCTTTGGACATTTGCTGCAGACGCATAAAGATAATCCCCCGCCCCAGGGCCAAAAAACAGGAGTCAGTAACACCGTCGGATTGGTTCAACGATTGCAGGGCGCTTTGCGGATCAGTATACTTCGCCCGGATCAAGGTGCGGACCTGGGCAAAACGTGAGGAGGCTTCGGCTTGATCGGGTTTTGGGGTTTGCACCCGCTGCTCAAGGGAGGTGATGCGCTCCCCCACTCCAGGGTGGGTGCTGAGATAAGTGGGAATGGAATGTCCAGAGAGCCATTTCCGTTTTTGAATAATTTCAAAGGCCTCTACCATTCCCTTCCCCGAATACCCGGCCTGCCGGAGATATTGCAGCCCAATATGGTCGGCCTCGCGTTCGTCTTCTCGCGAATATTTTAAGGCCGCAGCCCGTCCACCAGCCATGGAGCCCATGGCCAGAGCTTCCCCTCCTTCACTATCCCCGCCAAGGAAAACCCCGGCCAGCATCCCGGCCAAGGTTCCCAAATTTATCAATTGACTGCGTTCAATATTGCGGGCGATATGCCGCTGGGTCACATGCGCTAGTTCGTGGGCCAGTACGCCGGCTAGTTGCGCCTCGGATTGGAGGTGTAACAAAAGCCCGGTGTGCACAAACATATAGCCTGCCGGTGCGGCAAAGGCATTCATACTGGAATCCCGCACGACCGTTACGCTAATGCGGAAAGGCTGGGAGGGGAGTTCGTTCTCAATGCGTTGCGATACTCCCCGGACATACGAAGTCACCGCCGGATCCTTGAGCACATCGAATTGCGAGCGTACCACTTGATTGATTTTCTGGCCCAATTCAACTTCATCCTGGATGGTGAAATCACCGAACAGGGCCGCCTGTACCGTACCGGAACAGAGCAGACCCCAAACAACAAGGCAAACAATCCCGCAACGGAGCATACCCATGGCTCACCTCACACATACAGCGACGCGGCCTGCTTTCCGCCCCGCCGGACGATTGGCCGGAAAACAGGAAAGATCGCGCTGAAGACGCTTCGCAAAAAGGGGTTCCCCGTTACGCGGGAATTGCGTCACCGCTTCGTCCCAAATGCCATCGGCACGGTGAAACGGTGCCCTTGTTGCCAAACGCGGTTGTAGAAATCAGAGCCTGGATCCGTGAATCTAAATTGTTCCAAACCCGGTTTAGCAATTGTGCTACCAGTCTGGAAAAGCAGCGTGGTGCAACCTACGGGACAGAGTTCTATCGCCCGGTGCTGCGCTAGGAAAGGGCTTTGAATGGGATCGGGCGCAGGAGTGTTTCCAGGCCGTGTTCAAAACCACGGAACCGGGGACACGAATTCAGGACCAGAGGAGAAAACAATCCGAAAGGATTTCGAAAATATTTTACAAAAGTACGACTAACTATTCATCATATCTAAAAATTCTTTATTGCTCTTTGTCCCGCGCATTTTATCCAGTAAAAATTCCATGCTCTCTACAGAATTCATTGGCGCCAATAATTTACGCAATATCCAGACACGATTCAATACATTCTCTTCTAACAGCAAGTCTTCTTTGCGAGTACCGGAACGGTTGATATCAATAGCGGGAAAGACGCGTTTATCAGCCAAATGGCGATCCAGATAGATCTCCATATTACCGGTGCCCTTAAATTCCTCAAAAATAACCTCATCCATGCGCGACCCAGTATCAATAAGCGCAGTCGCAATAATGGTCAGACTGCCGCCCTCTTCAATATTTCGGGCGGCACCGAAAAAGCGTTTGGGCCGCTGAAGGGCATTAGAATCCAGCCCGCCGGAAAGAACCCGGCCGGAGGAGGGAATGATCGCATTATGGGCTCTCCCAAAACGAGTAATGCTGTCGAGAAGGATGACCACATCCTTTTTACGCTCCACAAGCCGTTTCGCTTTTTCCAAGACCATTTCAGCCACTTGGACATGCCGCTGCGGAGGTTCATCAAATGTCGAACTGACCACTTCTCCGTCAACCGTGCGCTCCATATCCGTGACCTCTTCAGGCCGTTCGTCGATCAGCAGCACAATAAGATTGGAATCGGGATGATTGGAAGTGATGGAGTTGGCAATACTCTGTAAGAGCATCGTTTTCCCGGTGCGTGGCGGAGCTACAATAAGGCCGCGTTGCCCCTTTCCGATGGGGGCGAGTAAGTCGATCACCCGCGAAGAATACCCCTCAGCCCCGGTTTCCATAAAAAAACGTTGGTCAGGATAAATCGGCGTTAAATTGTCAAACAAAACGAGGTTCTTCGATTCTTCCGGAGAGGCAAACCCGACCTGCTGGACCCGCAGCAAGGCAAAGTAGCGCTCCCCCTCCTTCGGAGGCCGAATTTGCCCGGAAATCACATCCCCTTTGCGCAACCCAAAACGCCGGATCTGGGATGGAGAAACGTAAATATCGTCCGGACCGGGAATATAGCTGTACATGGGAGAACGTAAAAACCCAAAACCATCAGGAAGGATTTCCAAAACACCTTCGCCATAAATCGATCCGTTTTGCGAAGCGCATGAACTCAAGATCGCAAATATAAGTTCTTGCTTGCGCAAGCCGCTAGGGTTTTCGACATTATACTCCTTGGCCAACTGCATCAAGTCAGCCATGGATTTTCTTTTCATTTCAGATAAATTCATCCCTTTCTCCCTTTGCTATGCTCCAGAATCGGTCCCACAATACTATCCGATAGTGCAGGCGAATGCCTGAGTATATATGCCATAGCGACCTTACGCCGGAACCGAAGAAGGCTCCAGAAGCTTTCAATACACACCCCAAACTACAACTACTATTTGCACTACATATCTCCAAGCGTGACAACCACATATAAAACCGACTACGAGACAAGGAAACGACCTGGAAGCCCGTTCAGTGCCCATAGAAAGCAATATTGTTGCCCACGCTCTGATAGTTATGCTTTGCTAATTCGATGAACCAGCACCCAGGCTATCTTTACCGACCGTGAAAAAAGCATTGAATCAGGTTCCCGGATCTAGGTATGCACCTCGCCCTACAGCATTCCTTTGGACAATACAATCCTTAATCACGGAATATAACCAGGCGTTTACCTGGCATTTTGAAGCCGTTGGATGTATTCAAACTGTCGTTGTTGTGCATAAGGAAACAATAAAAAAGGGGGGGTTGCCATGGATTCTACATCGAGTGGCATAATACCAGCTTAGCTGTACTGAACCTCTTTCACAGAGTCAATCGCAAATCATGCCCTCTGAAAACAACGAGATTCGGGATAACAGGGAACTTTCCAGATATGCCCCACCATGTAAGTGGGGCCTGGTATCAATGGAAGGCATACAGTATCTGAATACAAACAGGCAGGGAAAAACACACAGGATGTAAATCCGCTGGGCTCAAAACTGTGTTGCGAGATAAAAGATCAGGCGTTGTCTTCGTTGAGTTTCGGACGTTTAAGGATATCGGCAAAAATTTCTTCAATTTCTTTGCGTACTGCGTCTTGCTCCATATCCATCGCGTAGGCTATCTCCATAGTAATCAAAGACATGGCTTGCTCCAGCAAACGCCGTTCCCCAAACGAAAGCTCCTTGTCGCGACCGATAAGGATGAGTTCTTTGAGCACGTAGGAAACGTCACCCAATTCACCACTTTTCAGTTTCTCCGAATATTCCCGATACCGCCGGTTCCAATTTTGCCCGCTATACCCCATAAAGTCGGAACGGTCTTTGAGGCTTTCCAAAACTAAGCGCCCCTCGTCCACCGCACAGACGGAGCGCAGCCCGACATTCTCGGCGTTAGCAACGGGAACCATAAGGGTTACATTGTTACTGATAATACGGACAATATAAAAATCGGCTCGGGTTCCACCGATTTCTTGACTTTCGATCCGCTCCACCTGACCGACTCCCTGAGCCGGATAGACCACCAATTGATTTTCTGAAAACACGCTGACCCTCCATTCCTCATATCCAAATAGGAATGTTCTTCATAGCAGATTCACCGTGTTTCGTCCATGCCTAGAGGTAGGCAATGCTACCCCCGGCTCTCGAGCGCCTTTTTCGCGACAGAGGGCCCATACAGGCAATAGGCTTCGACCGCCTCGGCGGCGGTGGACAAAACACCCTCTAGGGTGTGTTGTTCAGCTTGGGTAAATCCAGACAAAACATGGTCAACTATGGACACGCCAGCTTCCGGCCGCCCGATGCCAACCCGAAGGCGGTCGAAATCTTTAGTTTGCAGCCACTGTGCTATGGAGGCCAAACCCCGATGCCCGGCAAGGCCCCCGCCCTGTTTGAGACGGACACTGCCAAACGGTAGGTCCAAATCATCATGAACGACCAAAAGATTTCCGGGGCAGAGGCCTTTTTGGGAACATGCCCCGGCCACGGCCTCGCCACTGTGATTCATATACGTCTGCGGTGCCAAAAGCAGCCACGGGTCCTGCTGACCCTGGAGAAACCACTGCCAGGTTCGTCCGCGCAACGGCAAGCGGTTTTCACGAAATTGCCCCCCGGCCTGATGTTGCAAGGCGCTGAGCACCAAAAATCCCATATTGTGCCGCGTCGATGCATACTGAGTACCGGGATTGCCCAATCCGGTTACAATACCAGCATAGCGAAAAGAAGACGCAGGTTTTCCGCCCGGCAAGCGGAAGATATTTTTAAGCCGCAAAAAAAAAGTAAAAGAGCGGGACTGAGGCGTCATAAATACCCCTGATGGAGGTACGGAACCATATGGCGGTGGTTTTGCGGGCATACACATGACAGATGGGCCCGGTAAGATGCGGTATGGATACGCTCACAAAGAAAAGGAGCAATGATTCGTGCGGTGAGGAAAAAAGGCGGGCGATACATCCAGTGCCCCGGAGATTCCGGGGCACTGGGAACAATTATTCTTCTTCAGCTTCTGTAGCCGACTCTTCTGTTTCAGCTTCTTCCTCTTCTTCAAGGGAAGCCTCCACTATGGGGTTCACGCCCACAACGGCAAAATTCTCTTCA
>JBNJGM010000033.1:0-19696 GCA_051747685.1 Thermodesulfobacteriota bacterium
TGGAGTATGACGCGTGTCAGGAGGTGTTCCAGCAGATCCGGGCGCTGCCCACGGACACGGCCCGGCAGTATCTGGAAACGCAGGGGACAGGGTGAATTGATGCGCTGGCTGGTATGAGCGGAGCTTTTCGCGCCAATATTAGCGCGGGAAGTTACGGAAGAATTTCGAAATGCTGATTATCAAGCGTTCGGTATATGGAAAAGTCACGCTGGTCTAAGGTGGCAACATTGAGGATTTTGGTTTCATTAGCCAAGCAAACAAGCGTGGCGTCTGCAAAGTCCATAGGCAAATCGGAATATTTTTCCATTAGCCAACGAGCGGTAGCTAATAGATGTATGTCTAAAGGGATAAGTGTAATAACACCTCGGAGAACAAAGTCTAAAGCCGCTTGTTGTGCCTGGATAGAAAAATTGAGGAGAAATAAAACTTCTGTAAGGACAGCCTCGGTTGTATAGATTGTTCCGTTAAATTCCTCAAACCACTGCAAGCAAGATGTGTGCATTTCCTCGCTTCGATCAATGAGAGCTACCCAGGGGCCGGTATCAAGGAAGGTTATCACGCGTTGTTGCCCCGCATTTTGCGTGCAAGATGGCGCTTGTGTTCAGCTCCTAAATCGGGGACCCCACTTTGGGCTATTCCCAGGAGGTCCTTGGCTTTAACCGCCGGGCGGTTTTCGAAGTCCTGGGCATCAAAGCTTTCAATAAATTGTTGTATGGCCCGGCGAGCGAGTTCCGATTTTTTCAACCCGGTTCGAATGGCGATAGCGTCGATGCGCTCTTTGTATTCGTCAGGCAAGCGGATGGTCATTTGCATAGCAGAATTCCTCGGATGCGGGTTTGACCAGTCTGGGGTAAACGGTAATCGTTTTCCCCGTGATGGTCAATTTCGGGGAAGGGCCTCAAGCGCCAAACCGAGTCGAAATTCGACAATAATCTAAAATGACAGGAAAAAAGAGAATAAAATAGGGCTTTCTGCGGCCTTAGGCTGCGGCGAGGTTTTTTTCGCGGTCATGGAAGACAAGGGCCGGGGAAACGGGTCAAGGGCGAAAACAGCAACGAGCGGGGTCATATGCAGCTGCTTTGTATCGGGGATATCCACCTGGGCCGGATGCCGGCGCGCTTGCGTGAGGCGCTGACCGGACACGTGGATCCGCAGGAATTGGGGCCAGCCGCGGCCTGGCGGCGGGCGGTGGACTTGGCCCTGGAACGGGGCGTGGACGGTGTGCTGCTCGCCGGCGACGTGGTGGAGCGCGAGGACGATTTTTTCGAGGCCTACGGCGATCTCAAGGCCGGGGTGGACCGGCTGGTGGAGGCGGGCATCGCGGTGGTGGCTGTGGCCGGCAATCACGACGGGGCGGTCTTGCCCCGGCTGGCCGAGGCGGTGCCGGGTTTTATCCTGCTGGGCCGCCAGGGCCGCTGGGAGACCCACACCCTCGAAGGTCCCGACGGCACAACCCTCCAGGTCCTGGGCTGGTCCTTCCCCGAAGCCTGGGTCCGGGAAAACCCCTTGGCCCAGGGTTTGCCGGAAACCGGCTCCGGCCCGGTCCTTGGGTTGTTGCATTGCGATCTGGACCAGCCGGGCAGCGCCTACGCTCCGGTCGGTTCGGCCGATTTGGCGGCCACGCCCGTGGACCGCTGGCTGTTGGGGCACATCCACCGGCCCAGCTTGGGCGGGGCAGAGCAGCGCTGGGGCTACCTGGGCTCTCTGACCGGATTGGACCCTGGCGAAACGGGCCCGCACGGCCCCTGGCTGCTCAATGTGCAGGGGCAATGGACCATGCAGCAGGTGCCGCTGGCTCCGCTGCGTTGGGAAACCGTCGAAGTCCCGGTGGACGCCGTTCAGGCCGCGGAGGAGATCCAACCCCGGATTATCCAGAGCTTGAAAGAGCTGCACGCCCGGATCGTCCAGGACGGCCCCAGGCCGCGGGCCGTGGGCGTACGGCTTATGCTGACCGGACGCAGCGCGCTGCGGCGGCAGATCCAGCAGCGGCTCACGCACGACGATCCCCAGCAGCACGTCCACGCCGAGGACGGGATGTGGTATTTTGTCCACGACTGGCAGGTGCGTGTCCAACCGGCCATGGATCTGCAGGAGCTGGCCCGAAGCCAGGACCCGGCCGGTTTGCTGGCCCAAAAAATCCTGGTCTTGCGTGACAGGGACACCCCCCAGCGCCAGGAGTTGATTGCCGCAGCCCAGGAGCGGCTGCACCAGCGGGCGCGCCAGCCGCAGTTCGCTGCCTTGGCGCAGGAGCCGCCGGATGCCGAGCACACCGCCTTTCTGCTGGAAGAGGCTGCGATGCAGGCCTTGGACGAGCTGTTGACCCAGCGCGAACAGGGGGCCGCATGAAGCTGACGCGATTGGAGATCATCCGCTTGCCGGGCATCCAGCCCGGTTTCGCCTTGGAGGATATCGCCCCGGGGATCAATGTGGTCGTCGGCCCCAATGCTTCCGGCAAGTCCAGCTTGCTGCGTGGGCTACGGGCGGTGCTGCAGAGCGGGCGTCAGGACCCGGCCGGGATGCATGTGGAAGCGCGGTTTTGGTCCCCTGAGGACGGTGAACTCGCGGCCACGCGGCTGGGCGGGCAATTGCAATGGCAGCAGCAGGGCCAGCCCGTTCCCGCCCCGCCCTTGCCGGATTCCCGTTTCCTTGATTGTTATACCTTGACCCTGGAGGACCTGCTGCAGCCGGCCGGGCAGACCGATCAGGAGATCGCCCAGCGCCTGGCCCGGGAATTGGCCGGGGGCTATGACCTTGACGCGGTGCGCGAGCAGCCGGGGCTGCAACTCAAAACCAACCACGGCCGGAAAGAGGCCAAGGAGCTGCAAAGCGCCCAGGTGGCGTTGAGCCGGGTGCTGCACGAGCAACAGGAGCTGCGCCGGGAGGAACAGCAGCTGGACACGTTGCGCCGGGACAAAGACGCAGCCGTGCGGGCGGAGCAGGAAGCCGCGGCCTGCCAGCGGGCCCTGAACTTGTTGCAGGCCCGGAACAAACGCCTGGCCCTGGAAGACGAGCTGGCGGAATTTCCCCCGGACATGGCCCGGCTCAAGGGCGACGAGATCCAGCGCCTGGACCAGCTGGCCGGGGAGCGGCAGAACAAGCTGCGTCAGCGCGAGCAGGAACAGGACAAATACGCCCAGGCCCAAAGGCGGCTGGACGAGAGCGGCCTGGCCGAGGCGCACCTGGAGGCGGCGACCCTGCGGGACTACCAGCAGTCCGTCAAAACGTTGCGCGATCTCGAACAGCAGCAGCACCAGTCCCAGCAGGATCTTGAAGCGGCCCGGGCCAGGCTGCGCAGCGCCCGGGAAGAACTGGGCGCGGATCCTGACGCCCTCGCGCCGGTTGCGCCGGAGCGCATCCAGCAGGCGGAACAGCGTCTGGAGGATCTGCGCGCGGCCCAGGCACGCTGGAAGGCGCTGGAGACGGAAGCCCACCGTCTGGGCGCAGCAGAAGAAAGCGCCGACGAGGCGGACCTGCAGCAGGCCCGGGGCAAGTTGCAGGACTGGCTGCAGGCGCCGAGCGCCCCGGTCCAGCGGGGCCGGCCCCTTGCCGCCCTGGCCCTACTCGCGCTCGCAGGCGCGGCAGCAGTGGCGCTGGCCATGTGGGGGGTGCATCTTGGGGCGGCCGCTTTGCTGCTCCCCATGGCCCTAGGGGCCTATGGCCTGCTGGTGGAGCGGACCGGGCGTTTCCAGCGCGCCCAGATCCAGCAGTGGTTTGCTACGACGCCTGGTGTGGAGCCCCCGGCCACTTGGGACCGGCAGGGCGTGCTCGGGCACCTGGATGCGCTGGGACGGCGGTTGCAGCATGTGCAGCGCCAGCAACACGACGCGCAGCGCCAGCGGCAGATTGCTGCTGAAAAGGAGCAACTCAGCCAGGAAATGGCCGCCCAGGAGGAAGCCCTGCGCCACCAGGCCCAGGAGGTGGGGTTTGATCCGGGCCGCCTGGACGCTTCGCTGCCCCGCTGGCTGCGTCTGGTCAGCGAGTACGATGCCGCCCGGCAGGCGCAGGAAGTGTTTCACGAGCGCGTGGCGGCTACAGAACAGGCGATGGCCCTGCGTCGCCAAGAGTTGACCGCCTTTTTGCAGGCCTACGGGGAAGCCCCGCAGACCGAGGCGCCGCAGGCCGAGACCTTTGCCGAGCGCCTGGAAGCCTTGGCAGCCAGACGGCAGCAGCGCGACCAGGCGCTGCAGGACATGACCGCGGCGCAAGAGGCCAGTGCCCGGTTGGATACCGAACTGGACCGGCTTAAGCGCCAGTATGCGGATATTTTCACCCAGGCCGGTCTGGAGCCGGGGGATCGCTCCGACCTGGAGCAGCGTCTGCGCCAGCTGGAGACGTGGCAAAAACGCCGCGAGGCCCAACAGGAGGCGCTGGCGGTAGAGCGCGAGCGGGACCGGGAACTCGGCGAACGCGAGGATCTGCGGGAGCTGGTCCAGCGCGGTGGCGGCGAGACCCTGGAGCGTCAACTCGCGCAGTGGCAGGAGCAGGCCGGGCACAAAGAAGCGCTGCAACAAACGATCACCCGGATCGAAACCCGTATTGCCGAGGCCGGGCAGCAGCGGCGTTTGGCCCAGGCCCAGAGCGCCTCCCAGGCGGCGCAGGACGCATTGCACCAGCGCTATGAACAGGCTCTATTCGCCGAGGCCGGACGGTTTGTCCTGGACAGCGTGGAGGCCGAGCACCAGCAAACCAGCCAGCCGGCGGCCCTGCGCCGCGCCGGGCAGTGGTTTGGCTGTTTCACCCAGTACCAATACGCCTTGGAAGCGGGCCAGGGCCTGGCTGAGGGATTCCGGGCCCGGGAGACCGCGACCAACGCACTGCGGCCGCTAGACCAGCTCTCCAGCGGGACCCGGATGCAGCTTTTGTTGGCGGTGCGCATCGCCTTTGCCCTGGAACTGGAGCGGGGTTGCCGGCCGCTGCCGTTTATCTTGGACGAGTCCTTGAGTACCGCCGATCCGGCCCGTTTCAAGGAAGCGGCGGCCAGTCTGGCCCTGTTCGCCCGGGAAAACGACCGCCAGATTTTCTATCTCACAGCCCAGCCGGACGACGCCGCGTATTGGACCGCAGAGCATCCCGAGGTCCAATGCATCGATCTCGGGCACTTACGGGGACGGCAGCAGAGTGTCTCGGATGCTCGGGCTTTTGCCCTTCCGGCCGCGCCTGAAGTGCCGGAGCCCGCCGGCATGGATCCCGCCGACTACGCCGTGGTTATCGGGGTGCCGCCGGTGGACCCGTTCGCCCCGGTGGAGCAGCTGCACCTCTTTTATCTCCTGCGGGACCGGTTGGAGATGCTTGCGAGGCTGCTGCGCTTGGGTCCGGAGCGCCTGGGGCAGGGCGAGGCCCTGCTCCAGCAGGCCGTGGGTCCCCAGCTGTTGGGGCAAGAAGCCACCGATCTGTTGCTGCGGCGGATCGCTGCGGCGCGGACCTGGCTGGAGCATCACCGCATCGGCCGGGGGGAGCCGGTGGGCCGCGAGGCCCTGGAGGCTTCCGGCGCTGTCAGCGAGACGTTTATGGACAAGGTGGCCGCGCTGGCCGCGGACTGCGGCGGGGACGGAGCGCAATTGTTGCAGGGCCTGCGGGACGGCAAGGTGGAGCGCTTCCGCAGCGACAAGCGGGAGCAATTGGCGCAGTGGCTGGAAGAAAATGGGTATCTGGACGACCGTCCGCGGCTGGCTGAGGAGCAGATGCAACTGCAACTGCTCACGGTCCTGGCCCCACGTGTGCAGGAGACGCAGACCGCGGAAGCCGAGGCCCGGCTGCTGCACAGCAGTCTGCAGCGCGGTGCGGCGCATTCGTGAGCGAAGCAGGGGACAGGCTCCAGCTGCGCCTCGCCGGCCTCGGATATCTGGTGAGCCCATGGATGAGCTGGGGCGGATATCTCCAATACATTTTTTCATCTGTTGGAACTCGGTGGGGCTGGGGAGGTCCCGGCACGTTTGCAAGAGGCGAAGGAGGCGGCGATGGGCTTTTTGAACCTGGGTCACAAGGACGCCTACGGCAAGCAGCGGCGGATTGAGCATCGGGGCAAATATCTGCGGGCCAGTCGCACCGGCGGGGTCGCTCTGCGGGCGCAGGCCCAGGCCTTGGGCGCAAACCTGACCGCCAATTCGAACCGCGGGTTCCGGGTCTCTACAACGCCACTTCCAAACACCCAAATGGCTCTGCAAAATGGGCGCTTCGTGCTGCGCGGGCGTTATGGCCGCGGGCCGCTCAAGCTCAATCTGTCCAAAACCGGGGTCTCGGTTGCTTCCAGTAATGCCCTTGGGTCCTTCAATTGGTTCAAGCCGCAGCGCTCCTCGGCCAAACTCTTCGGGGTGCAGGTGCGAGGGCGTAAGGCCGCCCACCTGCAGCTGGCGTATATGGGACTTATGGCCGCGGCCCTGGTGCTGAGTCTGGCGGTCAAGCTCCTGGTCGGGGCGTTCACGGTGCTGCTTTGGATCGCGGAGACCGGCTACCGGGCGGTGCTGGCCGCGCCCTATGCCCTGCGCATGCTGTGGCGCCGGTGGCAGCGGAAACGGCTGGCCAAAAAGTTGCCCCGGCTGGAAGCCGCCTGCGGGTTGGATCTGGAATCGTGGTCGCCGGAGGGGCTGCTCGCCGGGGCGCTCTTGCTCTTGGCCGGATGGGGCAGGGGCCGCAGCGCCGCGGAAACCGTGTCCCTGCTGCAACCCCCTGCCGGAAAACAACAGCACCCCTGGCTTGTGCGGCGTTGTAGCGCGGTGTTGGGGGCTACGGCTGAGGCCCTGGACCAGGCCGGGCAGCGCGGCTCCGCCGGACCGGACACGGCCCTAGGGCTCATGGCCCTGTTCGGTCAGCGCCTAGCGCGGGGGCTCCCGGACGACGAGGTGTCGGAGGCGTTTTTGGAAATGGACGAGGTCGCGCTCCAGGAAGGCGCGCGCACCGTGTTCCAGGAACGGCTGCTGGAGGTCTTTGGCGATTTCGCCGGGCTGGCCTTTGTCCAGGCGCCGCAAGCCCCTGCCGATGACGCGGAGCCAGTGTCCGAGGGGGCTCGGGATGTCGCCACACCCGAGAGGGAAGCCGGGGCTGGGTCCGGAAGCGACGACGCGCCGGCAGTCTCTAACCGCGAAGATGGCCGGGTGGACATCAACACCGCCTCCGCTGAGGCGCTGCAGCGCCTGCCCCATATCGGCCCGGAGCGCGCTGAGGCGATCATCGCCGGGCGGCCGTGGGCCTCCGTGGCCGAGTTACACGCCGTGGACGGCATCGGCTCCGGCCGACTGGCGGACATCGAGCCCCAGGCCGTGGCCGGAGCGTCTGGTGGAGGGGAGGAGGATTCCGCACACAAATCTGTGTAGTATGCTGTGGCTCAGGCAGCGAATGGCGAAATTTTTAATCCGCCTTTGTGGTCAGGTATAAGCCGTCGGATTCGATTCTGACGCGCCGAGCTTTATACAAGGCACCCACAGCCTGTTTGTAGGTCTTCTTGCTGCAACCGAAGAGGCCGTGGATGTGCTGCGGGGAACTCTTGTCCGTGATTTGGAGAACACCGCCATTGTGCTCTAGGACACGGACAATGGTTTCCTTGGCCTGGAGCACCTTGTCGTAGCCCGGTTTCTGCAGGCTGAGATCGAGTTTGCCATCCAAGCGCAGTGATTTGACATATCCCTTGGTCTGTTGCCCAATTTCGAGGGGCTCATAGACTTCGTTTTCATAGAGCAGGCCGAAGCACAGCTTGTTGACTACGGCCCGGTACCCCACCTCGGAGCGCTCGGTAATGACCAGATCCACCAGTTCGCCTTCCTGAACACCAACTTGCCGGGCGCTGAAAAACCGGTCCAGCTTTGTGGAGGCGAAAATGCGGCCTCCAGGCGCATCCAAGGCCACATAGACCAGGTAACTCCGCCCTATCTGCATTGATTCCACCTGTTCGCTCTTGGGAACAAGGAGATCCTTCGGCAGCCCCCAATCCAAAAACGCTCCCACCGGATTGACATCAAGCACTTTGAGCCGCACCAGGTCCCCGACTTGGGCCAGTGGCGTCGTGGTGGTGGCAATCAAGCGGTCCCTGGAATCATTGTAAAGAAAGGCCTGGACTTGGTCGCCCGCTTGGCAGCCCTCAGGTACCTCCCGGGAGGGGAGGAGGATTTCGCCGAGTTCCCCGCCGTCGAGGTAGACGCCGAAGTCCACGTGTTTGATCACAGAAAAGGTGTTTATTTGTCCAATATGCATCAGGTATTTCTCTTCCTTTTTGGGGTTGCTGGCAATGCGGACAGCCCCTGCAGCCAGGCAGGGCTCTGGGCTGCAGGGGCAAGAAAAAACGCTCCTGGTTTGCCTAGAAGATCTGGTGGAGAGTTCCGTCAAAAAGCTGGCCTTTATACACACTTAGTACAGTGGGCTAAGGTAATTGTCATTGTTCAACCACCCCTTGCGTCCCCTCCTTGCTAAGGAGGGAAATCGTAACCGTCTGATTTAGCGCTAAATCTTCGATTCCGGTCGTTGGCACACAGGGTGGGTGTACTGCTCATTGAACAAATACCCTCGGTTTTCTTCATTCCCCTCCTTGGCAAGGATGGGCCAGGGGAGGTTGGGATGATGACTCTGAAACCTTATATTTTCAGTATGTTATAGCGCCACTATGTTAAGAGTGGGCCATGATCAGGTCAAAAAGAGGGGAGATACTACCGGCTTTCGGATGGTGCCTGCGTGCTGCGTAAGAATTTTCCAACAGGTCATTAGGTTCCGCAAAACGTGGCCTGGACCCTCTCTTCCGGCCTGGGAGCTGCGTGGTAGCTGCTGCGCCCTTGTTGCTCGTGAAATGGGGTTTGCAACACCTCGTTTATCTCATGAAAAGGGGTGAAGTCACCCTTTTGGCCGGCTTCAATAACCGCTTCGATTTTGTGGTTTCTCGGGATGAACACGGGATTTACCCGGTTCATTCGTTCCTGTATGTCTCTGGTTTCCAGGCCCTGCTGGTGAATGCGCTCTTGCCAGAGCTGGTAAAACTCCTGAAAGGCCGCGGTATTTTTGAAAGCCCCCCAGCCTGTCTCCTGGTCCACCAGGTGGGCTAGGGCGCGAAAGCTCAAGGTATAATCGAGATGCTCGGCTTCCAGATAGCGGAGCCATTTTTGGATAAGCTCCTGGTCATTGGGCTGTTCGTCATCAAAGACGCCCAGTTTTTCCAGCATCTTTGTTGTCTGCCGGTGTTCGAAAAGGTCCTGAAGGGCTTCCAGTTCCTGATTCCATTTTTGGATTTCGTCTTGTGATGCGTCCTGGTGCAGAAGAAGCAGGCAATTGCCGAGTCTGGAGAGGTTCCAGAGCGTGATCTGGGCCTGGTTGGAGTAGGCGTATCTGCCGAATTGGTCGATGGAGCTGAAGACCTGATCAAAGCGGAATTGGTCCATAAAAGCGCAGGGGCCGAAATCGATGGACTCTCCGGCGATGGACATGTTGTCCGTGTTCATCACCCCGTGAATGAAACCTAGCGCCATCCAGCCGGTCACCAACTCCACTTGGGCCTGTCCTACTTTGCGGAAAAAGTGCAGATCGGCCTGAGAATCGTTCTGGATTTCCGGGTAATGCCTTTGAATGGAGTACTCGGTCAACCGCCTGAGATTGTCCACGTCCTGGTGGAAGGCAAAGTACTCGAAGGTGCCGACCCGGATATGGCTTGAGGCCACCCGGGTCAGTATAGCTCCGGGCAGCGCTTTTTCCCGTCGCACCGATTCCCCGGTCTTGACCGCGGCTAGGGAGCGCGTGGTGGGCATCCCCAGATGGTGCAAGGCTTCGCTGACAATGTATTCCCGCAGCACAGGGCCAAGGGGGGCCTTGCCATCGCCGTTTCTGGAAAAAGGGGTTCTTCCGGAGCCTTTGAGTTGAACATCAAACCGGTGCCCGGAGGGATCCAGCACTTCTCCAAGCAAAAGCGCCCGGCCGTCCCCGAGCTTGGGCACGAAATTGCCGAATTGATGGCCGGCATAGGCCATGGCAATGGGCTCAGAACCGGGGAGCAGCTGTTGGCCGCTGAAGATCTTTGCCAATTGCGTGTCTGAATGGTTGGTGTCCTGGGCCCCTAATTGGCTGGCCAAATCGCTATTGAAGGTGATGAGCTCCGGTTTGGGGACTTGGGCTGGAGTCACCCGGGCATAGAAGGCGTTTGGAAGACGTGCGTAGCTTGTATCAAATTGGAACATACCATGCTCACTTGTTATATGGTTATCCATCGTTTGTCAGGTAATCATTAATAGCCCTCCCGCAACTGCTTGTTGGGGGGCTCTATTCTAAGGCCTTGGAAATATACATAAAAAAATAAGAATGGTTCTCAGGGTCCTTTAGGGAGTTCATTGTCCGTGGAATGCACAGGGCACCTGCCCCTGCACGTGCGGAGGCGTGGTGGGGCGGTTTTTCGTGGTGCCGTTTGACGGACCACGGGTTGCCCCGGTCGGTGGAATGGGCGTTGTCGTGGTCGAACACTGTAGGGGCGCATGGCGTGCGCCCTCTTGGATGATTGAACCAAAGACGGGCGTGCGCCACACGTCCCTAAGAGTATGATTCGTTTGGTGCCGGAGAGTGGTGGTTTCGGTTGGCCGAGGCTCGCACAGAGGCGACGTGGAGCGGTTTTTAGTGGTGCCGTTTGCCGGACCACGGGTTGCCCCGGTCGGTGGGAATGGGCGTTGTCGTGGTCGAACACTGTAGGGGCGCATGGCGTGCGCCCTCTTGTACGGTCGGGCCGAAGACGGGCGTGCGCCATACGAGGGTGACTAGGGGTGGCGCTGCAGAGAGGGATTTCGGCGGCCTCGCATTTCCGGCGCTCGTTGGCCATGCCGGTTTTTTGAACTGCGGGTGGTGCTGGTGCTCTGGAGCAACATCCTTTTTTCTAGCTACCCAGTGCTCAATTTCATTGATAGATTCCGGGGAGTAAAAATGGGCGGTACAATTTTTGGTTCGTTGACCCTGCAAATGGATTTCGTGTAATGGCTATAAATGCGGAGATTGCAAAAAAGTTTTGCGATGTTGCATACGTGGAGTGTGGAATTATCTGTGTATCGAAAAACCGATTGCCAGGGAGTGGATCCGATGAAGGCAGGTAATCCCATGCAACAGGGGAGGGACTTGGACATCCTCAGTTCGGCTCTGGACCGGGCCAGCATCGGGGCTATGATCACCGATGCCCAGTTGGAGGCCCCGGGCCCCCGTATTGTCTACGTCAATCCCGCCTGGCAGAGGCTTACCGGATATACCGCTGAGGAGGTGGCGGGCAACACGCCGCACTTCTTGCAGGGCCAGGAAACCTCCGCCGAAGCCCTAGCCGATTTGCGCGCCTCGCTGGAGGCAGGCGGCACGGCCCAGGCCGAGGCGGTCACTTATCGTCGGGACGGCACATCGTTTAGCATGGCGGTCTCTGTTTCTCCGCTGTATCTCCACGGGGAAGAGGTGGACCACTATCTGGCACTTCAGTGGGATGTAACCGCCTATCGGGAGGCCCGGACCAGAACCCGGGAGTTAGAGGCTCTGACCCGTCTCCAGCGGGCGGTTACAACAGAGACCCTGAACATCAATTCCTTGCGTCAGCGTGTGGCAAAAGAGGCCCTCGATGTTACCGGTGCCGACGCAGCTGTGGTGGAGGAGGCCGAGGAAGAGGAGATGGTTTACCGGGCCGTGGCGGGGATGGCTGAGGGACAGCTTGGCCTGCGCCTGTCCATTGACCAGTCCGCCTCAGGACTGGCCTATCGGAGCGGGGCGCCGGTGTTGATCCGGGACGTTGACCGCGACGACCGCGTCCGGCTCAAGACCAAGGCCCGAGAAATCGGCTTTTACTCCGGTATCATGGTGCCCCTTATCCAGGCTGAGCGCGTTTATGGGGTTCTGAAGGTATACGCCGCCCGGAGGAACCATTTCAATGAGCGGGACCAGCATTTTTTGGAGGTGGCCTCCGGCGTGTTGGCCGCCAACCTGCACAAGGCGGCAGAGTATGCATCTTTAAAGCGGCGACGGGCCCTGCTGTTGGACGCCCTCCCAGCCCTGATCGCCTATGTGGATACGGAACTGCGTTACCAGGAGGTCAACGCGGCTTACGAGCGTTTCTACGGCTTGGGCACGGAGAAGATCCAGGGCCGTCAGATCAAGGAACTCCTTGATCCGGCCACCTTTGAGCACCTCCGGCCCTATTGGGAGGCGGTCCTCCGGGGTGAGGCGGTGAGCTATGAGCGAGAAATTGTTACCCCGGCGGGAGAAACACGTGTATTCCAGGGGGATTACCACCCCCACCGGGACCATCAAGGCGAAGTGCTCGGCTTCTACGCCATCGACCGCGATCTCACCGAGCAGCACCAGGCCCAGACAGACTACCTGACAGGCCTTCCTAACCGGCGTAAGCTCGAACGGGATAGTTGTCTCCAACTCATACAGGCCCACCGCTACAATAAGCCCCTGAGCCTACTGATGATTGACCTGGATGACTTCAAGAGCCTCAATGACCACCTGGGGCATCTGGCCGGGGACGAAGTGCTGAAAAAGGTGTCTGAACTGCTCCAGGCGGTGAGCCGAGACGCCGATCTCCCCGCTCGTTGGGGCGGCGAGGAGTTCGTGCTACTGCTCCCTGAAACCGATCTGGACGGCGCCCAGGAGGTGGCGGAACGCCTGCGTCGCCGAGTGGCGGAGCTCGATTTTGGCCTGGGCCATTTTGTGACCGCCAGCCTGGGTGTGGCCCAGGCCCGGTCCGATGACGACATCACTACCCTTCAAAATCGGGCTGACCAGGCCCTGTATCGGGCCAAGGCCGCGGGGCGGAACCGGGTAGCCGTGGAGGCCTCAACGGGCTTTTGAGGCAAACAAGGAGCAGTGCATGCGCTGGAAGCAATTCGTTCCCCTTGAATCCATGGAGGAACAGCAGGCTCAAGGCCTGATCAACACAGCCTCGACTCAGGAACTGCATGTCTTGGATGTCAGGCAAGCCAATGCATAGGGGGAAGAGACTGCTTTTGCTCGGCGGAGGGCATGCGCACATGGGCACCTTGGCCAATATTCAGGAGCTGCGCAGCCAAGGACATGAGGTCACAGTAGTCCAACCTGATATATATCATTACTATTCAGGCATGGGGCCGGGGATGCTCGGCACAATCTATGCCCCGGAGGAGATCCGCTTTGCCACCAAGCTGGCAGTAGAAAAGCAGGGTGCCAGTTTCGTGCAGGCCAAGGCCACCTTGATCCAGGCGCGGGAAAGGAAAGTCCGTCTGGATACCGGGCAGGAGCTGGAATATGACATCCTTTCCTGCAACGTGGGCAGTTCTGTGCCTGGAGTCAAAGGTCAGGAAAATGCCCTTTGCTTTCACGTCAAGCCCATTGCCTCTCTCGTCCAGGCCCAGCAAAAGGCTTTGCAACTGCTCTCCCAAGGGCATATCCGTCTGGGTGTGGTAGGGGGCGGGCCTGCTGCAATGGAAGTGGCCGGCAATCTCCAGCGGCTGGTGCAGGATACCGGAGGCAAGAGCTCCCAGATTACTCTTTTTGCCGGCAGAGGATTTTTGCCGAAGCTCAAAAAGCGGATCAGGAAGCTGGCCAGGAGGAACCTTGAGCGTCGGGGCATAAAGATAGTGGAGCAGGGCTATGTGGCTCAGCTGGGCCCAGAAGGGGTTTTGCTGGAAAACGGTCAGGCGTATGCAAGCGATATGAATCTGTTAGCCCTTGGGGTCAGGCCTTCTTCTCTATTTGTAGATTCCGGGCTGCGAACAGGCCCGGATCAAGGCCTTTTGGTCAATGCGAATCTCCAGCATCCGGAGTATCCTGAAATCTTTGGGGGAGGGGATTGCATCTTCTTTGCCGATCAGCCCTTGGAGAAGGTTGGCGTGTATGCGGTACGCCAGAATCCTATACTCTATCACAACCTGAAGGCCAGTCTGAATACGACGGCGCTCACCCCTTTCCGTCCCGGAGGGGAATATCTTCTGATCTACAACCTGGGAGATGGGACCGGTGTCTTCAGCAAGGGCAGTCTGACATTTGGAGGGCGAGCAGCCTTCTGGATCAAGGACTGGATTGACCGTAAATTTATGAAGCGTTTCCAAGCCCTGGAAGGGGAAACCAGGTAAGGCCATTTAAATGCCTGGCTCTGCTAGGGAACTGTCCTGGAAGTGGGAGTTGGAGCGGGTGATACAGTGACGATGTCTTTACGAAGTGCGGAGGCGGGTGAACCGGGCGCTCTGCGGCCCGACCCGGACGGGGACCACCATCGGCTGGTCGTCTCCGGGGACTGGAGCCTGGAGCATTACGCCCGCCTGCAGCGGCAAATAGAGCGGCACACCGAGGTGCGTGAACTGGATTTTCGGGAATTGGGCCGCCTGGACACCGCAGGTGTAGTGCTCCTCGCTCAGTTGCTTGGCGTCCAGCGGTTGGTTCAATTGGCTGAAACGCGTCCGGAACTGAAAGAGGAACAGCGGGCCTTATTACGCACGGTGGGTGAGGCCCTGGATGCGGCCGCTACCGCGCCGGAAAAGCGGCGTAAATTCTCTTGTGTGGCCCTATTGGCCCGGGTGGGGCAAGAAGTGCAGGCGGGGTGGGAAAGTCTGGTCAAACTGATTGGGTTTTTGGGCCTCGTGCTGACAGTCTGGGCGCGGTGTCTCTGGCCCCCGCGGCACTGGCGGCTGAATGCCTTCAGCATCCAGGTCCAAAATGCCGGTTTGCAGGCGATCCCCATCGTAGCGCTGTTGACATTTCTCGTGGGGGCGGTGGTGGCGTTGTTAGGGGCCACCGTGCTCGAAATTTTTGGGGCCAGCATCTACACTATTAATCTGGTTTCCTATGCTTTTATGCGTGAATTCGGCGTGTTGCTGGCCGCGATCCTCATGGCGGGCAGAACCGCCAGTGCCTATACCGCCCAGATCGGGTCCATGAAGATCAATGAAGAACTCGACGCCATGCGCGCCCAAGGGTTCGACCCCATCGAATGGTTGGTGCTGCCCCGGATTTTCGCCCTGGTGCTCACATTGCCGCTGCTGGCATTCGTCGGTCTTGTTGCCGGGCTGCTCGGCGGGGGGTTGATTTCAGTACTCACCTTGGATGTTCCCTGGGAACGCGTGGTGGCCATCTACAAGGCCACACCGTTTCGGCATTTTCTCGTGGGTATGAGTAAGGCCCCGTTTTTCGCCGTGGTGATTGCCCTGATCGGGTGCTTGGAAGGGTTCAAGGTGGCCAGCAGCACAGAGTCGGTCGGGGCGCATACGACTTCAAGCGTGGTGCAGTGTATTTTCGCGGTCATTTTTCTCGACGCCCTTGCGGCACTGTTTTTTATGGAGGTGGGCTGGTAATGGCGGCACACGCCGTGAATGGGCCCGAGAGCCCGGTTATACGGGTGCGCGGCCTGCAAAACCGTTTCGGGGAGCAGGTGGTGCACGAGGATCTCAATCTCGACGTCCACCAGGCGGAAATATTGGGCGTGGTGGGCGGTTCCGGCAGCGGAAAGTCCGTGCTGTTGAAGAGTATAATGGGTATGCTGCGCCCCAGCGGGGGGGAGGTGCGGCTGTGGGGGCAACGGGTGGGGGCGCTCGGAGAGACCGCACGGGAGCAATTGGTGCAACGCTGTGGCGTCTTGTTCCAGCAAGGCGCCCTGTTCTCCTCTTTGAGTGTTTTGCAGAATGTGGCCCTGCCGTTGATGGAACACGCACGACTTTCACGCCAGGCCGCGGCTACCTTGGCGGCGACAAAGCTCGCTCTGGTGGGATTGCCCGGTTCTGCTGCCGGACTTATGCCCTCGGCGCTTTCCGGGGGCATGATTAAGCGCGCCGCACTGGCCCGGGCCATGGCCCTGGACCCGGAACTCCTTTTCCTTGACGAACCCACCGCCGGGTTGGATCCCATCGGGGCGGCGGCATTTGACCAACTGCTGCTAACCTTGCGTGATGCCTTCGGATTGACCGTCTTTTTGGTGACCCACGATTTGGATACTTTGTATGCTATCTGTGACAGGGTCGCTGTGATTTCTGAAAAACGTGTGTTGATTGCGGATACGTTGAACGTGGTGGCACAAGATGAAAATGCATGGGTGCAAAATTATTTCCACGGCCCAAGGGGGCGTAATGTCCAGGATATGCAGCAGCGCTGCCATAACCGCCAAAATAAATAGCGCTGTCCGTATGACCATCTGTATTCAAAGGAAGCGTGCATGGAACCGCAGGCACACCATATTGTGATAGGGCTGTTAACACTGTTGTTACTGCTCGCAGGGGCCGCTTTTGGCCTTTGGATGCTTGAGTATGGAAAAAATACAGAAACCAAAATGTACAACGTGGTTTTCAATGAGCCGGTGCGTGGGCTTTCCGAGGGGAGCAGCGTGGAGTTCAACGGCATCCGGGTCGGGTCCGTCAGAAGCCTGCGTATCGACCAAGACGACCCCAGTCGGGTGATCGCCCGGATTGGTGTTGCTGAGAGGCTTCCGGTGAACCAAGACACTACCGCCCGCTTGGCTATGACCAATATAACCGGTTCCTCCCATATCCAACTGCGCACTGATACCTTTGACAGTGCGCCGCTTCAAAGCGGCAAAGGAGCCAAGGTGCCGGTCATCCAGGCGGAACCTTCACCGATTGCGCAGTTGCGGAACAATTGGGAGGAGGTGTTTGGAAAATTCAATGCCGTGCTCGAAAATACCCAAAAGTTCGTCACCCCAGAGAACGCGCAATCCATAGCGGCCATTTTGGACAATGTTGAACACGCCAGCGGCGCGTTCGCGAGTCAGGAGGCAGCATTGGCGGACGCGGTGCACAGTGTATCCCGGGCGGGGGACTCAGCAGACCAGGCCTTCGAGCGCCTGGACGGGGTGTTGCACGATATAGGCGGGACGGTGGCCACAGACGTGGATGCGCTTTTAGAGAATACCTCACGCATGGTGCAGCGGCTCAATCGCGTTAGCACGCGTTTGGACCGGCTTATGGAAGACAATGAACGGGCCATGGATCAAGGGTTGCAAAGCTTGCACAGTATTCAGCCCGCTATCCGCGATTTTCGCGAGGCGGTGCGCACGTTGCAACAAGCTGTGCGCCATTTTGACAGGAATCCGGCCAGGTATCTTTTGGGCAGGGACCAACTTCCGGAGTTTGAACCATGAGACGGTGCAAATTCTCTCTGCTGGGGTTGCTGGGGCTGGTTGGGGCCCTTGCGCTTGGCGGGTGTGTTGTGCTCACCGGCGATCAGGCCGCAAACACCTACCAACTTCCAGCGTCCCAGCTTGTGGCGAGCAATGCGACGCAGAAGGATTTGACCCTGCGCATCGCGCGTCCTGTTGCGGACGGGCGCCAGGGCAGCACAGATATCCTTATTTCTCCGGAACCGTTTACATTGCAACGGTATCGGCAGGGGCGGTGGGCCTCTCCCGTGCCAGTTTTGGTGCGCGGCCACCTGCTCGAGGCGTTTTCAAATGACGGACGGTTCGCGAGGGTTGTTTCTGATCAGAGCGAGATCCCCGCGGATATGGAACTTTTAGGACAGTTGCGCGCGTATCGGGTGGCCGTCCATAACGCGGAGCCGCAGGCCAAAGTTGTGTTCCACGCCCAGTTGCTCGATCCCAACGCGCACCGCCTTATCCAAAGCAAACGTTTTGCAATCACGGAAGCAATGGCGGACGCGCAGGTGGATACCGCTGTTCGGGCGTTGTGGCGGGCCACGGAACAGCTTGCCCGAGAGTTGGTCCAGTGGGCCGCGACGGCGCAGGGAGCCAGGAACACAGTTCCACGGAGCAATGGACAACACAACACTGGAATGTAACCCCCCGTTCACAGCTGAGCATGGCACACTCTTAACACAGTGGCGCTATAACGTACTGAAAATATAAGGTTTCAAAGTCCTCATCCCAACCTCCCCTGGCCCCTCCTTAGCAAGGAGAAGCCAGGGGTGGTTGAACAATGACAATTCCTTTAGCCCACTGTGCTAAGTGTGTATAAAGGCCAGCCGTTCTCAAGGGTTCAGGGAAACATTTCTCGGGTCTTGCCTTAGACATATTGTCCCTGGATTCGTGAATCAGTGTTGTAACAGGCCTGCCTTGTAGGGAAACTTTGTATACAATTGAGGCCTGTATCTTTCAGTCACACCTATGTGCCTTGCATTTACCCTATCCCTCCGAAGGCGATATTTAAAATCATGACCAGAAGGGCAACGGCTACGAATACATACTTGGCATAGATCTCGAACCACTTGCCGAGGGGGTGGGCGGCATGCTTGTTGATCTCCGCTCGGGCCTTATCCGCGCCGTAGATCCAGAAAAAGACCACCGCAGAAACGAGCGCGCCAAATGGCAGGACATAGATGGTGGTGAGATCCGCCCAGGTTCCGAATTTGCTCATGTCAACGGCCAGCGGAAGGCCGATGGCGAACGCAAGTGCACTCAACAAGCCTACAGCTGTGCCTCGGTTCAGCCCGGTTTTGTCCATAGCCCCCTCCACGGCCGGTTCAAGCATGCTTACCGAAGAGGAAAAACCGGCAAAAACCACAGACAGGAAAAAGAGCACTCCGAAAATTTGCCCGCCGGGCATTTTCGCGAACGTGGTGGGGACAGTTTCGAACAAAAGTCCCGGTCCTGCGGTCGGGTCCAGACCAAAGGCGAAAACCGCCGGAATGATGGCAAACGCGGCCAAAAGCGAGGCCAGAAAATTGAAGAGCACGGTCTGCATGGAGGAGGACAAAATCACCGTGTCCTCCCGGGCATAACTGCCGTAAACGAGCATTGTCGCTCCGCCGAGGCTCAGGGTGAAAAAGGCCTGCCCCAAGGCCATGACCCAGGTCTCGATCTCGGCTAACTTGGACCATTCCGGGACAAACATATAGGCTATCCCCTCGCCGGCCCCCGGGAGGGTCAGGGAACGTATAAGGAGAATAACCAAAATGGCGAAAAGCACGGGCATCATGACTTTGTTCGCCTTTTCTATGCCCTTTTGCACGCCGAAAAAGACAATAAGCGTACTCCCCAGCACTCCGGCGGCGTGCCAGCCTATGGAGGCTCCGGTGCCGGCGAAGGATCCGAAATATTCGGAGATATTTATTGTCTCGAAGCCGCCGGTTGCGGCCAAAAACAAATATTTGAGTAGCCAGCCGATAACTATGGAGTAAAATATGAATATGGAGAAGATCGCCAGGACCGGGATTACCCCGAGTGCTGCGCCCAGATTGCCTGAGCCCGGCTTTCTGGCGTTGAATACCTTTTCAAATGCGCCGATCGCCCCTTTTCTTTGACTGCGACCGAAGGCCCATTCCTCCATGAGCCCGACGCTGGCGATGCCGAATACGAACAAAAGGTAGGGAATAAGAAAGGCGGCCCCGCCGTAGGCTCCGATTCTCCAGGAAAACAGCCAAATATTTCCCAACCCGATGGCCGACCCCACGCAGGCCAGGACAAACCCCATTTTTCCGGTCCAGGTTTCTCTGTGCACAATTCCCTCCCAGGTTGTAATTTTTCCAGGTTTTAAAAATCGGGCTTGTTGCGTGTCAAGCAATACATTGACTGGACCCCGGATAAATTGCCGGGTGATTTAAATATGCTGTGCGGTAAGCGCCAGCGCTGGGCGCAGAATACGGCTGCGTTTAGGGGAGGTACTATTAGAGGCCTGGATCCGTTTCCGTGGTTCTGGAATTGCCCTCCGGCCTGGAAAGATGCGCTGCCTGGGTAGTGCGTGGCGTGCGCAGTTATAAGGCCTGGAGCATTCCGGCCAGCCAATGCAGCAGTGGCACCATGGCCAAGGCGGGCAACAGATTGGCAATGCGGATT
>JBNJGM010000033.1:19796-22771 GCA_051747685.1 Thermodesulfobacteriota bacterium
GTGCGTGGCGTGCGCAGTTATAAGGCCTGGAGCATTCCGGCCAGCCAATGCAGCAGTGGCACCATGGCCAAGGCGGGCAACAGATTGGCAATGCGGATTTCTTTGATTTCCAGGATGACCAGGCCGATACCCACGATGAGCAGCCCCCCGGTAGCAGAGAGTTGGTCGATAAGGGCCTGCGACAGCAGATTCTCTAGGAATCCGGCGCCAAGGGTGATGCTGCCCTGGTAGAGCAGGACGGGAATCGCGGAAAAGAGGACTCCAGAACCGAAGGAGGAAGCCAGGGCGATACTGGCGAATCCGTCCAGGATGGACTTGGTGTACAAAATGGTGGGATTGTTTCGCAGGCCTTCCTCAATGGAGCCGACGATGGCGAGCGCCCCGATGCAAAAAATGAGCGAAGCCGTGACCAGGCCGTCAGTGAATTGGGGATTGCCGGAGCCGAGCCGTTTTTTCACGCCATTGCCCAGGCGTTCGAACAGGTTGTCCAGGCGTAGCGCCTCTCCCAGGATGCCCCCGAGCAGGATGCTGAACAAAACGACCATGATGTCCTGAACTTTGAAGGCCATTTGAAAGCCAAGCAGCAATACACCGAGGCCGAGCCCCTGAAAAACAATTCCCCGAAAGCGTTCGGGGAATCGGCTGTGCAGAGCGCATCCGATGAGCGAGCCGAAGACGATGGCTCCGGCGTTTACGAAAGACCCGATTGGAAGCATGTCGTTCCTTTTGTCAGAGCCCCTTTTGGGGAAGGAGTGTTTGTATAGGCAGGGCTCAGAGTGTTTTTTTCCATTCCCTATAGGAGGCGATGTCCTCTCCGGCCATATCCAAGGCGAGCTTGATAACCAGTGCGTCGTCAATATAGCCGAGGCCGGGGATAAAATCAGGCACGAAATCAATGGGGCTGACAAAATAGACCACGGCCGCAACTACGGCGGCGATTATTTTCCAGGGAACGGCTCTGTAATTTCCGTTCCGGTAGTCCTGGATGAGGTGGATCATGGTTTTGATATCTTCCCAGAGTTTCTCCAGAGGGCCTGGCGGATCCTCGTCCAGGCTGTCGACCTTTTTGCGCCCCTTCTTGGAGGCGTATTCGAGGTCGTTTTCGTCCACATTGTCGATGTCTTCGTAAAATCGTTTTTTGGCTTTTTCCTGCTGTTGTTGGGAAATACCCATAGCTCTGCTCCAGTGCTCTGATGTTTGGCAGATCTGGCCTGAAGTGGATATGCGGAACCTGCTGAATGCGCAACCCGTTGACATCAATGATTTTGACAACTGAGTAGGTCGTAGCCTCACTGCTCACAGGGGCGTGCTGTGTTCTGCCCCGCGTTCTGCGGGCCAATCCCGTGAACTCGGCGAAATGGTCCTTATTCGCTGGTCATGGTCTGGTAGAGCACATAATATTTATTGATATTGCTCACATAGCGCACGGTTTCCTGTCCGATGATCCGCAGGGCCGCCAATTCCACATTGCGAAACCACCTGTTTTTGTCCAACCCCATTTCTTGCGCCAGTTGCCGCACTTTGCGGATTTTGGCCGGCCCGGCATTGTAGGCGGCTAGGGCAAAACGGATCTGATCCCGGCGTCGGATGTCCTCGGAGGAATAGTAGCGGTCGATCAGAAAACGCAAGTATTTGACCCCGGCATGGACGTTGTTCTCCGCTTTCCGCACATTGGGAATGTCGATTTTCGGGTCTTGGGCGGTTGAGGGCAAGATCTGCATCAGTCCCACGGCTCCGGCATGGCTTGTTTTGCTGTTATCGAACCCGGATTCTTGGAACGCTATTGCCAGAATAAGGAGCCAGTCGAAATCGTATTGGCGGGCGTACTTTTGGATGACGTCCTTATATTGTTTGACCTTACTCCATTTTTCGAGTTCTACGGGGTTTTTGAGTTTGGGGGCGTTTTGGTAATAGCGGTTGAAATAGATGTTGCCCAGTAGCGTTCCTTTTTTGTGGTTTTGTAAATAGCTATTTACACTCTGTTTAAGCTCCGGGTTGTTTTGGCGCACCATCCAGGCGATTTTCGCGCCTTGGCGCAGCACCAAATCCTCATGGATATGGATTTCGGGCAAAACCTTGGCCCAGGCTTCGGCGATATGACTGTCGGCCACGGTTATCCCCAACGCCCCACTGTTGACCATCTCCAGAATGCTTTCGGTTTCCAGGTTTTCGCTGAGGGTCTTGATGCGCACCGGCTGTGTTCCATTTTTTTGCAGTCGGGTATTGAGCTTTTCCAAGCTTTGGAAGTAACTGCTGCTCTCACGGACGTAGACCTTTTCACCGCTTAAATCGGCCAGACTCTGCAACCTTGGGCTTGCAGTGTGGGTGACGACGACTTCGTTGATTCCCGTGAGATAGGGGGTGGTGAAGTCGACCTTCTCCTGGCGTTCGGGGGTGATGCTCAAACCCGCTGCCGCGATATCGCCGTACCCGTTGCGCAATTTGGGAATCAATTCGTCCCGGGCCACGGGAAAAAATTCCAGAACGATCTTCAAGCCCCCCTTGTCGATGTGGTTGTTGAGATACTGCTGGTAGCCTTTGAGCAAGGCGTATTCATAGCCAACGAAATGCCCATCGGCGATGAAGAAGTTGGTGCGGTTCACTGTGGTGAGAACCCGGATATAGCGGCGCTCAATAAGGCCGGGAAGATCATCCGTGTAGGCAGTGGTGGTGTGCGCATTGAGCGGCAGGACTTGGGTGGCGTTGGCAGCGGTGGTGTTTTGGGAGGGGGTCTGTTCATCCGGGGTTGTGGTGCTGTACCAATACAGCGCCCCGGCAACTAGGGCGAGCAAGCACGTAGCCCACAGCACTTTTGAGTAGCGTCGTATTTTGGTTAGCATACCTCTTTATTAGCAAAAGATAGACCCTTTTTCAAATCTTCCGGGTATACGAAAAGACGTGCACAAGAAACGGTGTCGCTGTGGAGGGGCGAGGCTTCGGAGTTGGTGCACGGGCGAAGACCGCCATCGAGTGCC
>JBNJGM010000034.1:0-10221 GCA_051747685.1 Thermodesulfobacteriota bacterium
GTGGCGCAAAAACGGGCACCACGTCGTGCTTGAAGATATCCCGGAACTGCTTCGAGCTGGCCCAGAAATCATTGTTTTTGGGATGGGGAAGCCTGGTTTGATGCGGGTTTCGCCTGATCTCCGGGATTTTTTGCAGCAACAAGGCATTGGTATCGTGGAGCAGCCCACAGCGGTGGCGGTGGATACGATCAATACCGCTTTTCAGGCCGGACGCCGGGTTGCTGCCGGTTTGCATCTGAGCTGCTGAGATCGTAATAGTATCTATAGGGCTTTGGTTTGAATCTTTAACAAAGCGAGCAAATATGCTACGGGGACGCAGAATGCGAGTGAGTATGGTACTGATTGGCCTGTTGGCCCTTTTGGGCACGGGCAAAGCGGCCTTCGCTGAGACCTATAAAGGCACTATCTCCGCGGATGAGTTGGAACAAAAGGTGGAGGAAGAGAGCAGCGAACGCGTCGTACTTTTGAACTTTTGGGCTACTTGGTGTGCGCCCTGCCGGCGGGAATTGCCGGAATTGGCTGATTTACGCCGGGAGTTTGCCTCTGAGGATGTATTGATTCTGAGTGTTTCTCTGGATTATAATAGTAAAGCAGTGACTCGTTTTGTGGAAAAATTCGGCTTGAATTTTCCTGTATATCGTGATGATGGCGAAGTGGCTCAACGATTTGAGGTTGCAGCAGTGCCTAAGATGATGCTGTACGACGAGCGAGGGATGTTTATGGAGCATGCCGGATATGTGCCGCCGAAGAGGATTCGCCAGGTGGTACGGAAGGCTCTTGGGGACTAATGGCTCGGGATCCAGTTGTGCTGCTCAATTGTGCATGGAGAGCATGCAGTGGTTACGTTGATTTCCTATGGGAATAAGGGCCGCCCCATGCAAGATCTTTTACGGTTGCAGGGTAATGCTTGTGGTCAAGCTTCTTGGGTATTGGGTGGCAAAGCTGTAAAGGGCGCAATCGTGCATTGAGGGGAAACGGTATTGGTGGGGCGCCGAAGGCGCCAAGGAGGAAGACTATGCGCCTGCAAATCGCGGTGTTGATGGTGTTGGGGTGTTTATGCGCGTCCACGGCTGGGGCACAAAAAGCGCCCGAAGAAGGGGCGGTGGCGATATGCTGCTGTGTACAATCGCCGCAAAAGGCGAAGGACTATGCCGAGCAAATGGCCGAAGCCGTGCCGGGGCTGACATATACCCTGGAAGAACATAAAGAAAACGGGCAATGCCCGGGAGTGACCATTTGGATAGCGCATCCGCAAAAAGATGGAGATGCCCTGTGTGAGGCAGTTTTTCAGTCCCTACACACGGAAGTGCCGTGTTCGAAGGAGTGAGTATGGCCAAGAAATCCTCGCGTTTGCCGTTGGGGTTGTTGATAGGATTTTTGGTGCTCTTTGTTGTCGGGCTCAATGCCGGTGAAGTGAGTGCCGTTTTTGAGAAAGCAGCCACCATCTGCATGAGTTGTATAGGGATCGGATAGATGGTTTTGCGGCGTATCGTCCAGACGGTGGCTGTTTTTTTGACCAATGCCTATTGGCTGTTCCCTTTTAGCGGGTCCGGGATTTATACAGGGCGGTTCAAGGCGGTTTGCGCGCCGGGGCTGAATTGTTGGTCCTGTCCTGCGTCCACTACGGCCTGTCCCATTGGGGCTTTGCAAAACAGCTTTGCCAGCTTGCGATTCAACCTTGGAGCCGGAAACTACCATTTCGGGCTTTATATATTGGGCTGGCTGGGGATGATCGGCGCGGTGGTCGGGCGGATGCCCTGTGGCTGGGTGTGCCCCTTTGGGTTTTTTCAGGAGTTGATGCATAAAATCCCCTCCAAAAAATTCGGCATCCCCATGGTTTTGACTTGGATGAAATTCCTTGTTTTGGCCCTGTTCGTTGTTTTGCTGCCCCTGTTTGTGGTGGATAGTTTCGGGTTTGGACAGACCTGGTTCTGCAAATATATTTGCCCAGCCGGAACCCTGGAAGCGGGGTTGCCGGCCATGGCGCTGCAAAGCCAACTGCGGCCGATGGTGGGCTGGCTTTTTGCCCATAAAGTGGCCATCCTCGTAGGGTTTTTGGTTTGGATGGTCTTCGCCAGTCGTCCTTTCTGTCGGGTGGCCTGTCCGTTGGGGGCGTTGTATTCCCTGTTCAACAAAGTTTCCGTTTTTCGTATGCGCTGGGATACAGAGGCCTGTGTGCATTGCCAGAAATGTTACCAGGTTTGCCCTATGGGGGTGAAATTTTGGGAAAGTGCCAACCACTATGATTGTATCCGTTGCATGCGTTGTTATTTTGAAGGCTGCCAATTCGGGGCCATCAGTTATGAATGGGTTGGGCTTCCGGAACGGGTGGTGAGACGGCCGCGGCGGAAAAAGCAATTGCAGGACGAACCGTCAGCCCAATAACGCTCAGCCATTGAAGGGGCGAGCGAGTCTTGACATGGGTTGCTTTATTGGCTATTACGCCAAGTAAACAAAAACGGAGGGCCTATGCGGATGTTAGCGCAGATGTTTCCGGAATTTACCGAAAAGTTGGATGAAATCGATGCTTTGTACAAGCAAAATCGGCATATTGACGAAAAAACCTATCAATTCATTTGTTTTGCCCTAGCCATCAAGGCCCGTTCACAACCGTGTGTTCGCAAGCATTACAAGGAAGCCTTGGAAGCTGGGGCCAGTCCCCAGGAGTTGGCTTATATCTTGGCTCTGGTCATGCGCGAAGCAGCTGGAGCGGATGATTGCTGGGTCCATGAGGTTTTGGCTGATGGGGCGGAGATAGCCGCCGGTCAGGTTGACTGTGGCTGTCAAAAATAGCCGGGTCACCTTCGGGCACTACGTGGCGCAAACAAGGACATAGGCCATGGCTGATACAGTACGAATTCTTTTTTTATGCACCGGCAATGCCTGCCGCAGCCAAATGGCTGAGGGCTGGGCCAGAACGATTTTGGGCGATGCGATTCAGCCGGCTTCCGCCGGGGTGGTTGCCACTGCCGTGGACCCGCGAGCCCAACACGTTATGCGGGAAGCAGGGGTGGATTTAAGCGGTCAATTTTCCAAGAAATTGGAAGAGTTGGAGTCGTTAGATTTCGACTACGTGATCACCTTGTGTGACCACGCTGCACAGTACTGTCCGGTTTTTCCCGGGACGGCGACGGTGATGCACCATCCGTTTGAGGATCCGCCCTTGGCTACACAGGGCATGTCTGAAGAAGCAGCGATTCTGGCGGTCTATAGGCGAGTGCGGGACGAGATCCATGCATTTGTCCGCCATATACCGGACAACTTAGAGCCTCAGCAGGAGATTGCTCCGCCGCGCCTGTTTTGAGAACGGTAATCGGGCTTGCCAGATTCTTTGTTTTTTTTGTATGTTGAAGCGGTCTTTACGGGCCGCTTTTTTACTGCGCTGGGCCTATAATTTGTTGGGCAACGGGTAACTGGGTTTTGAGCCTTGCTCCGATACCATTTCACCCAAAACCGGTAGTCGAATACTCTATTGAGGAGGTGCGATGGGGTCATCTGAGGGCACGATTACACGCCGGACGGTATTGCAATGGGCTGCGTTCACCTTCGCCGTCCCGGTGTGGTGGTCTTTTAGCGGCTGCGCCACCAACCCGGTGACTGGGGAATCCGAACTGATGCTCGTCTCCCAGGAGCAGGAGATTCGCCTGGATCGAGAGAAAAGTCCCCATCAGATTTCGGCTGATTATGGGCGGGTCCAAAACCAAGATGTGCAGCGGTATCTGGACGATGTGGGGCAGGAGGTCTCGGCGCGGACCCACCGTCCGGATATGCCCTATCGTTTTACAGGGGTGAACGCTGTGTATGCCAATGCCTATGCCTTCCCCGGCGGTACCATTGCCACTACCCGGGGAATGTTGCTGGAACTGGATAATGAGGCTGAGCTGGCGGCCTTGCTGGCTCACGAAGTGGGCCATGTCAATGCTCGACATACAGCTGCCCGAATGTCCACCGGCATGTTTGTGCAAGGATTATTGGGGGGAGCCGGAGCCTTGGTATCTTCTGCCGGCAATGAGGCCTCGGCCGAGGCCTTGATGCAATTGGGTGGTTTTGGAGCCGGTGCTCTTTTAGCCAAGTACAGTCGTGATGACGAGCGGCAGGCCGATGCCTTGGGTATGGAATATATGGTGCGCGCCGGCTACAACCCGCGCGGAATGGTAGGCTTGATGGATATTTTACGTGGAATGTCCGAACGCAAGCCCAATGTCATTGAGCAGATGTTTTCGTCCCACCCCATGTCTGAAGATCGTTACCGCACGGCGACCCAACGATTGCAAGCGAAGTACAGCGAGTCGCGGGATCTGAAGGTGGGGCGGGAGCGCTACCTTGATAATGTGGCACCGATCCGGACAATGCAGGGGCCTATAGAGGCCATGCAAGAGGGGCAAAAATCCCTAGGGGCGCAGAAGGCGGAGCAGGCCAGGGCAGCATTTAAAAAAGCCCTTGCCTCGGCTCCAGACGATTACGCCGCCCTGGTTATGATGGGGCAATGCCAGTTGAAAATGGAGAGCCCCCGGGAAGCGCAGCGGTATTTCCAAGCCGCGCGCGACGTCTTGCCCCAAGAACCCCAAGCGGCCCATTTTTTGGGTCTCGCTTTAATAGCCTTGGAAAAGTATGACTCTGCCTACGAACAGTTCTTGTGGTATGAAGAGCAGCTCCCGGGCAATCCAAACACCTTGTTTCTCCAAGGGTTGGCCTTGGAGGGGGCGCAGCGGCGGCAAAGCGCCGCTGAAGCCTATGTCCGTTTTTTGCAAACCGGGGCCGAGGGCGAACAGGCCCAATACGCCCAAAAACGACTGCAAGAGTGGGGCTATTTGTAGTGCCGGTTTCAAGGCCTCGGGAGCAGGATTTCTGGGCTCAATCTGGATTCGTAAGCGTGATATGTTTCCGGCCCGTTTCCGGGGAGGTGCAGCATGTTTATATTGTTGGAAAACCAGACTTTTCTTTAAATCCAATTGCTTTGGGGCCAACCCTGATTTTTTGAAGAACATGTAAATACATAAGGTGCTATATTAATATGGTTCGACGCAAAGGACACGGTTCCTCACGCAAAGGCGTGTTTCTTGGTTTTCTGCTTTTGTTACTTATGGGCAGCGCAGGGGTGTTGTATGTACTCAATGCTGAAGGCACCCCCCCCGAGGTGACTATTGCTCCCGATAAAAAGTATGTGGGCCAAAATACTGCTATTCAGGTGACGCTCAGGGATACGGACAGCGGGCTTGGCCAGGTTACCATTGTCGCGATTCAAGACGACGAGCGCATACCAGTGGTGCGCACTACAACGGTTCAAGGCGAGCAATGGGAGCACACGGTAGACCTAGCCGAGTTGGATTTGCAAGAAGCCTCGTTTCGTTTGGAAGTGGTGGCCACGGATAATTCCTGGCGTCGTTTGGGCAAGGGCAATATCGTCGAACAAGACAGGGCCTATACTTTCGACTCGACCTCTCCTGGCATTGGAATAGTGTCCATCCATCATAATCTTAACCAGGGCGGCTCCGGTATGGTCGCTTTTTCGGCTACAGAACCTTTGTCGCGCGCTGGGGTGCAGATCGGAGATCGCTTTTTTCCAGCTTATCAAACGCAAGAGCAAGATTGGGTTTGTATGTTTGCCTACCCCTATTTTGCTGAGCCCGACGAGGATGACCCGGTCTTGGTTGTGGAGGATAGGGCCGAAAACACCTCCCGCACCGGCTTTACCCACCATGTCAATGCGCGGAATTTCCCTAAAGACCGGATTCGTATTACCGACGGCTTTTTGCAGGCCAAGATGCCGCAGTATGAAAGCCAATACCCTGAGGAGGAAAACCTGCTGGACGTCTTCTTGCAGGTCAACGGGCCGATGCGAGACGAAAACCGGGCGCGGTTGCGTGATTTTGGGGAGCAAACGGCCTCCAAACGATTGTGGCAGGATCGGTTCCTGCGTTTGCCCGATTCCGCCCGCCGGGCTTCATTCGGGGATCAGCGAACCTATTTCCATAAGGGTGAACCTATAGATACTGCGACGCACCTCGGAGTGGATTTGGCCTCGGTGGCCCGGGCAAAAGTCCCGGCTGCCAATGCGGGAAACGTTGTTTTTAGTGATTTCCTCGGCATATATGGGAATGTGGTGGTTGTGGATCACGGGTTCGGATTGCAGAGCCTTTACGCCCATTTGAGCAAGAGCAACGTCGCTGAGGGCCAAAGCGTTTCTAAAGGGGAGATTCTCGGGAAAACAGGAGCTACCGGGCTTGCTGGTGGGGATCATCTCCATTTTGCGATTCTGATTTCTGGTCAGCCCGTTAATCCGGATGAATGGTGGGATCAGCAATGGATTGAGCACAATATCCTTAGCAAATGGTCTCTCTTGGAAGAAAAGTCGTCCTGATAGGACATTGTGAACGCTAGGCAGGAAGACCAGCATCCCGGAACCGGGTTGTATGTAAAATTTTCCTCACTTACGTGGAGATTGCACGGACTCTGCCTCTTTCGCCCTGAAAAGATTAGTGATCTTTTCAGGGCGATTGTTTGTTGTTGCTCTTTACGAGTCTGCGTCTGCTCGAACAATGCCGTGGGCAACGGGGAGCGGGTATGGTTTCCTTTCGTGCGCAAGAGTATCCGGAGTGCCCCGGAGTGTACTTGATGAAAGACGCTCGGGGCCGGGTTATTTACGTGGGTAAAGCCAAAGTGCTGCGCAAACGGCTGGGGTCGTATTTCCAGGAGCCAGCGCGCTTGCCGCGTAAAACCAGGGTCATGATGGAGAAGGTCCAGGGTATCGACACCCTGTGCACGGACACGGAGAAAGAAGCCTTTCTCCTGGAAAATAGTCTGATCAAAAAGCATCGGCCCCGCTACAATATCATTTTGCGTGATGACAAATCCTATGTCCTTTTCAAACTGGATAAGCGTCATCCCTTTCCCAGATTGAGCATGACCCGGCGGGTGAGCCAGGATGGTTCGTCCTATTATGGGCCGTTCACCTCAGCGGTGGCGGCCCGGGAGACCTGGAAGCTGCTTAACCGAATATTTCCCCTGCGCAAGTGTAAACAATCGGCATTCAACAATCGGGTGCGCCCCTGTCTACAATACAATATCGGGCGCTGTTTGGGCCCGTGTGTTTATGATATTCCCCAAAAGGAGTATCACAATGTCGTGCGGCAGGTAGAATTGTTTTTAACTGGCAAGTCTAAGGAGCTTTTGCGTTGCCTCCGGGGGGAGATGCAGACGGCGTCTGAAAATTTACGCTTTGAAGAAGCCGCCCGGTTGCGCGACCAGATCCGGGCCGTGGAGCAGACGGTGGAGCAACAAGTCGCGGTATTGCCGGGCGGAAAGGATCGCGATGTGCTGGGGTTAGGACGTACAGCTTCAGGGGTGGCTCTCGGGGTGCTTTTTGTGCGCCAAGGGCAGCTTTTGGATCAAAAAAGTTTTTTCTGGGCCGACGTTGAGGGCGAAGGGGAAGTTGAAAACGCGAGGGAGAGCGGCGGTGTTCAGCAGGAAGCAGCCGTGCAGGAAGCCCGGGAAGTGTTGCGTTCCTTTTTGCTCCAATTCTACAGCCCCGGCCGTTATATACCGGAGCGGATCGTGGCGCCCTTTGCCCTGGAGGACCCCGTTTTGGAGGAGATCCTTAGTGAGCGCCGGTGTGGTCCGGTACGAGTAGCCCCCGCCTACGGACCACAGGAGCGTAAACTCGTCTCCTTGGCGGAAACCAACGCCAGCCAAGCCGGCGCTCAGGCCCGACAAAATGTGGACGAGCCCCTTGAACGCTTGCAATGGCGCCTTGGGCTTGAGCGTCGGCCTGAACGCATTGAAGCCGTGGACGCTTCGCATTTCGGCGGACAGGGAATGGTTGTGGGCCAAGTCGTATTTGAAAATGGCACTCCGCACAAAGAGGCCTATCGGGTGTACGCCTTTCCCGAACTTGAGGGCGCTGCTGATGATTATGCGGCTTTACAAGGATGGGCACGGCGTCGGGTGCATTCCGGACCGCCTTGGCCGGATTTGGTACTTGTGGACGGCGGCAAAGGACAACTTCTGGCAGTACAGAAGGGATTGGATGCCGCAAGGATGGAACTCGACGCGGCCGAGCTGCCAACACCTTTCGCTTTGGCTGCGCTAGCCAAGGGAGAGCGGCGGGGTGGAGAACTTGAGGAGCGGGTGTTTTGCCCAAATCGGAAAAACCCGATTTTTTTACCGCCCGGCAGTACTGAACTCCTGCTTTTGCAGCATATTCGCGATACTGGGCACCGATTTGTGCTCAGCCGACAGCGCCGCACCCGCCGCAAAAAAGACCTAGACAGCCAATTGGAGACTTTAGCCGGGGTCGGGCCACAGACCGCACACATCCTATGGCAACATTTTGGAAGTCTGGAAGCGATGGGGCAAGCCTCTGAGGCGCAATTGCAGGCTTTGCCTGGGATAGGCCCAGCCAAGGCCCGGCAGTTGAGGGAACAATTGGCCACCCTCTTTGTCACGTCCTGATAGCGGCCTTGAACGCGGGGTATATTCCAGGGCACCGCTTCGAAACTGCAGTCTGGTTTTTGGGGGCGCTGTAGAGGGCTTTGTCGAGATTTTCCTGGTCTTGTTCGGGAACACGATTGCAATTACGGGGATTTCCGGAGGCTATTTCTACCTTGTGCCGCCTATAGATGGTTTTTGCTTCCGAACAGGGCTGTCTTGACTCGGGTGGTGAGGGGCCGTATGTTCCCGTTCACGCACAAGAACGCAGTGTTGGGAACTCGTCTGTGCCCTTTTTGCCTCAGGCCAGCGTTGCGGCCGCACGGGGCAGGACCGCTTCAAAGCAAAGGACCGCCATGCACAATAGGGCTGTTCGCACTACAGAAGATCTTGCCGCCCTGATTAAGGCCAAACGCCTTGAAGACGGCCTGACCCAGGATGATGTGGCTGCCTTTTTGGGGCTGGGGCGGCGATTTGTTGTCGAATTGGAACAGGGAAAACAAACTGTACGGTTGTCCAAAGTTCTTGAGGTCCTGGAGGGGTTAGGGCTGGAATTGACCCTGTCGTCGCGGGCGGGAGAGGATCCATGACTCCGGCGGTCAATATCTATCTTGATGCCTTTTTTGTGGGCAATGCCTGGCAGGACAGCGCCGGGAATATATTTTTCAAGTACTATCCCGGCTGGCTTGAATCAGCAGCAGCGCAACCCGTGTCGTTAACCCTGCCGCTCAAGGCGGAGATCTTTTCCGACACGGCTGTGCGCCCATTTTTGGAGTACCTGTTGCCGGACACGGCGGCCCGTTCTCGGGTCGCTGAGTGCCTCGGTATTCCCGAACACGATCTTCTGGGGCTTTTGGCTGCTTTGGGTGGGGACTGCCCAGGGCGGGTTAGCGTGTGTTTGCCACAATACGGTCCGGAAAGTTTCGTTTCCGGGGTTCGCGAACTTGACGCTCGGAGTTTAGCGGCGTTGCCCCTTGCCCTGAAGGAATGCCCGCTCTGTGCCGGGGATCCAGAGATGCGGCTGTGTTTACCCGGAGCCGGAACAGCCTTGCCGGTGGTGCGGCTGAACGGCCGCTTTGCCCTGCCTGTAGGGGATCGGGCCAGTACGCATGTGCTCAAGATATCCGGGGGCGTTCAGGGTAAACTGGAGAATGAGGCCTTGTGCATGACCCTCGCCAAAATGCTCGGACTCTGGACCGCCGAAATCATGCTTGTGCCCACCTCTACTGAAACACTTTTGTTGGTACAACGCGGTGACCGACATTTGGCTTTGCAGGGGGAGGTCCGAAAATTCGGCGCAGAGTCCCTGGCCCAGGCCCTGCAGCTTTTCGGGAATAGGCCGCTGAGCCCAGCGGGGTTGCGCGATGGATTCCGGGTTCTTGCTCGTGTCGGAGTCGCCCCAGTTCGGGATCAGAAGCGCCTTGTCCAGTGGGCAGCGTTTAATTGGCTGATCGGGAACACCCACGCCAGTTGGGAGCAGGTGGTGCTCGTGCAGCAAGGCAGAGGATGGTCGTTGGCTCCCTTTTTTGGGTTGGTCAGCACCGCTGCCCGGGAGGGGCACAATACCTCCTCGGACGCCCTTCCCGAGACAGACAAACGCTTCGAAACCTGGTTGGCTCGCCATCCGGGCGCTGATTGGGCCGCGGTGTTGGATGTGCCTCAAAAAACAATAACCGCTGTGCTAGAGCAACAGGCTCGCGGGATCCTGCGGCATATGGAGCAAGCGCTTGACACCCTCGGTTCCCCGGGCGGTATGCCCGATGTGGCGGCGTATATTACCGAACGGGTACAAAG
>JBNJGM010000034.1:10321-22686 GCA_051747685.1 Thermodesulfobacteriota bacterium
GGAATCAGCATTCGCACCTGGAGGTGTCCGGTAATTCGAGGGGCTTGCCCACTTGCAATACCGAGATTCCGGTTTCCGGACTGACTTTGTCGATTTCTTCTTCAAACCAGGCGGTGTTTTGTTCGAGCACGGGAAAAGACCCCCAGTGCATAGGCACAACCCGTTTGCATTGCAGCAATTTACAGGCCAGGGCGGCGTGGCGCGGGTCCATAGTAAAAACCCCCCCGATGGGTAAAATGGCCAGGTCGATAGTATACAATTGGCCAAAGAGTTCCATACTGGAGAATATCCCCGTGTCACCGGCATGATAGATGGTAAATCCGTTTTCGAGCTGAAAAATAAAGCCTACGGGAGCGCCGCTCGCCGCGGAGTGGAAGGCCTGCACCATGGTCACGGCGACATCCTGGATCCGAACCGTGCCTCCGATATTCATCCCTATTCCGTTGACGATCTGCTCAGAAGGAACGCCTTCGGCAGCGACTTTCCCTGCTGTTTCCACGATACCCAAGAATCGGGCACCGGTACTGCGGCAAATATCGACGGCTTGGCCGATATGGTCTTGGTGGTCGTGGGTGACGCAGACCATGTCGACGTTTTTCATGGACTCGGACTCGGTAATGGCGGAGGGGTTCCCTTCGAACCACGGATCTATGAGAATGCTGAGGTTGGGGGTCGTAATTTGGAAATTGGCGTGTCCGTGCCAGGTCAAGGTGTTCTGGGGCATATTACCTCCTTGAGAGGATCTTTGTTGTTACGGGATTTGAAAGCGCTTGCGTTGCCGTACGCAACCCAGACCACACACTTTTCTTTGCCCTTTTTCGGCACTATTGCAGGGCGGCCGATTTTCGATATTCAGGGTACGAAGTGCTTCCTGGTTCCCTTTTATGTGGCCTCCATGGGGCGCTGTGTCAATCGCTCCCGCTCGCCAATGCACAAGCGAGCCGTGAATACCTCGGGCAATTTTTGTGAGGTCTATTATGCAGCGCTGGATCCTGCATGTGGATATGGACGCTTTTTTTGCTTCCATTGAGCAATTGGACGATCCCGGCTTGCGCGGCCTTCCGGTTATCGTGGGCGGAGGCGAACGCAGCGTTGTCAGCGCAGCCTCCTATGAGGCCCGGCGTTTTGGGGTACGTTCGGCAATGCCCATTGGTCAGGCCCGGAAATTATGTCCCCAAGGGATCTTTAAGCGGGGGCGTAGGCAGCGCTATGGCCAAATTTCTGGCGAACTCATGCGTATTTTGGCCGATTTTTCCCCCTGCGTGGAGCAGGCCTCGATTGATGAGGCGTATTTAGATATTACCGGTACGGAGAAACTCTTGGGCCCTCCGGACGTGCTGGGACGTCGGTTGCAACAGGATATCCAAAAGCACCTTGGCTTGTCCGCTTCTGTCGGGATCGGGCCGAATAAGTTTGTGGCCAAAATTGCCTCGGACTGGAAAAAACCCGGCGGGCTGACCTGGATCCCACCGGAGCGCCTCCAGGAATTTTTGGATGCGCTTCCCGTGCGGAAATTGCCGGGGGTGGGCCCGCAAACCAATGCGTTTCTTGAACGTCTTGGTGTAGAGCAAGTGGCGCAGGTACGCCGTTATACTGAGTCGTTTTGGATCGATCGGCTTGGCGAAGCCGGGAAATTGCTTTGGGCGCGGGCGCAGGGGCAGGACGGCACGTTGGTGCAACCGTACCATGCGCCCAAGTCCTGCGGGGCTGAGCATACTTTGCCCCACGACAGCGATGACGAGGAGGTTTTGCGGGCCTGGCTTTTGCACCAGGCCGAGCGAGTGGGCCGGGAATTACGGCAGAACACCCTTGAGGCGGGGCAGGTGACTTTGAAAATTCGCTATGACGATTTTACAACGTTTACGCGTTGCCGCAGTCTTTCCGCGCCAACGCAGTCCTCGCAGGAATTGTACACAGTTGCCGCGGCCATTTTGCAGCAACAGCAATTGCAGCGCCCTGTGCGGCTGATCGGCTTGAGCGCTGGGCAGTTGGGCACGCTGGGTTCTGGACGTCGGCAATTGTCCCTTTTTGAGGGCGAGCACCAGCGGCGCGAGAAGCTCGATGCGGCTATGGACGCCGTGCGTGAGCGCTTTGGGGGATTGAGCGTACACCGCGCTGGGGTTTTGAAAACAAAGGCCCCCGAGGATACGGATCCTTCAAGATCCGAGTAACTGAATCGGCAGGCACTTATTGGCCGAAAAAAGCCCCCTTTCCCGGCAGTGGAAAGGGGGCTTTTTTCGGCATAGCCTCAGTGTGGTTAATATTCGAGGACGCCGGGGTTAACGATTTTGACCTCCGCCTGTTGCCGCAATTGGTTCAGGTAGGCCTGAAAGAGTTCTTGCTGTCTGGATTGTTCGAGTTGATTGGTCCACAAGCTTTTTTGTTCCTGCCATTGTGCCATGTCCGGCTCAATGCGTTCGGCGAAACGGGCTACGATGTAGCCGTCCTGGACTTTATAGGGCGAGTCGAGCCATTGGCCTTGTCGGGCGTTAAAAATGGCTTCTACGAGGCGAGGGTTTTCACCTAATCCAGGAATGGAACCTCGCCGGCCAAAGGGGTCGCTCGTAGTTGTTTCGAAGTCAGTGTTCTGAGAATCGTTGTGCAGTTTGTCTAAGAAGGATTCAGCGCTGTCCTGCGCCTTTTCCATGCCGTTTTCTCGCTGTAGTTTGGTCTCGATTTGGTTGCGTACGTCCTCCAAGGGACGGGCTTGGGCCGAGGAAAAATCCGTTTGTTTGGCTATCAAATATCCATCTTCCATAAGGATCGGCGTTTCGGTAATCTCTCCTTCGCTCAGGGTAAAGAGCGTCTCGAGTTGCTCCTCGTTGAGTTCGAGGTCCTCGGGTCCCTGTTTCTGGGTGAAGGAAGATGTTTCCCGTAAGGGAATATCCAAGGTTTGTGCGGTTTCTTGGAGGCTGTTGCCGGAGAGGATCAAGTCCAGTGCCTCATCAAGAAGGTCAGACATGGATTGTGCGGCTTTGTCTTCTCCGATCTGCATGCGGATAGAATCCTTGACCTCGTCTAATTCTTTGGTACCGGGAGCTTTGCGATCTTCAACGGTGATGACATGGAACCCGGAGGAGGTGCGTACCGGATCACTGATTTCGCCGGGCTCTAGGGCAAAGGCTTCGGTTTCGAAAGCTTCAACCATTTCACCTCGGCTAAACCATCCCAAGTCCCCGCCCTGCGCGCTACTGGGGCCGTCAGAATGCTCCTGAGCCAGGGTGTCGAAATCGGCTCCTTCCCTGAGTTGTTTGGCTATGGTTTGGGCTTGTTCCCGTGCTTGTTCTATTTGCTTCTCGCTGGCGCCGTCCGGGAGTTCAAATAGGATATGCCGTGCGTGGATTTGTTCTTGGCGTTCGAATTCTTCTTGGTTGGAGGAGTAATACGACTTAATTTCTTCCTCGCTCACGGACTGCGCCTCAGCCAATCCTTCAGGGGTCAGCAAGAGATATTCCATCTGCATCTCGGCGGGGCGCTGGAACTCTTTTTTATTGTTCTGGTAATAGTTTTCCACTGTTTCTTGTGACGGCTCCCGTTCGGCTGCGTCCTGCCAGGAAAAGAGGACATATTCCATTCGGGCTTTTTCCTGGCTAAAGGCGAACAAATCACGGGCCTGTTCTTCACTGACCGTAGCCGGGAGTTTAAGGCTTTGCTCGAGTTTATTGGTCAACAGGTCCCGGGTGAGGTCGGCTTCAAATTGGGCGGGGGCGAGCTGGTTGGCCTGTAGGAGTTGTTCATACCGGCCGGGATCGAATTGCTGTTCAGCGTTTTGGAACACCGGCATCTGTTGCACATAATTTCGCACTTCCTGGGCCGAGACCGTGAGCCCGAGGTCATTCGCCTCACGCTGCAACAATTGCCTGGTGATCATATCATTGAGCACTTGTCGTTTGAGTTGCATTTGTTTGAAATCGTTTTGGGAGATGTCCGGCTGTTCTTGGCGCAGGTTCTCCACGGTGCGCTGATAGGCTTTCTGGAAATCACGGATAAGGATTTGTTCATCCTGCACTTCAGCAACAACAGTCGCCTGGTCGTCGCCCATGTTGCCGACGCCCCAAAAGACGAAGACAAGTATGATAAGGGCAAAAAGGAATTTAACCGCCCAAGATTGGGCGTTTTGGCGCATAGCATCAAGCATTGTTCTGTCCTTGGCCTGAATTCGTCCTACGACATTGGCCGGTTACGCGGTGAGTACGGCAGCGGGGCATAACCGGCCGCAGTGTTAGTGTTCTGCCTCTAGAAAAACGCCGCCGGGCTAGGTGTGTTCCTAGGAGTGCCGGACGGTGTTGAGTTTGCCGCCTGCACGGATAACGGCAAGTTCCTCGTGCGTCAAATCGTTGCCGACAGGGAATGTTTTCCCAGAATTTGTGGTTACGGTGAGACTGTGGCCAGGAACAAGCTCTTGTAGAGGAAGGCTGAGGTACATGCCCTGGGGGGTGGGCTCATAATCAGCCGCCTGGGTGAAGGTCAGTGGGAGAATACCGAAATTGACGAGGTTAGCCCTGTGAATCCGGGCAAAGGATTTGGCTAAGACGACTCGGATTCCCAAATATCGCGGCGCCAGGGCCGCGTGTTCCCGACTGGAACCTTGGCCGTAATTCTCCCCGCCGAGGATGATTCCTTGCCCGGCGTCTTTGGCCCGAGTGATAAAATCCGGGTCCACCCGGCTGTAAATGTACTCACTGATGGCCGGAATGTTCGAGCGCAGGGCGGTAACCTGCGGTCCGCCGGGAAGGATATGGTCTGTGGTGATATTATCGCCGACTTTGAGGACTACCGGCAGGTCCAGTTCCTGTGGCAAAGGGTCGAAGGGTGGTAAGGGGATGATGTTCGGGCCGCGTTGGACTTCCACCGCGGTTCTATCCTGTGGTGGGTAGATAAAAAGGTGTTTAATATCCGGCACCTCACGGGGAAGTTCCGGTTTCGCCGGGGCTGGACCCCAAGTTGCCGGATCGGTGAACCGCCCGTCTAGCGCGGCTTTGGCCGCAACTATTGGACTGGTGAGATAGACGTGACCGTCCTGGGTGCCGCTGCGGCCTTCGAAATTGCGGTTAAAAGTCCGAACGCTCACGCCACCACTCGAGGGAGAGCCCCCCATGCCGATGCAAGGTCCGCAGGCGCATTCCAGCAGTCGCCCGCCGCTGTCGATAAATGTTTCCAACAAACCTTCCTGGTCTAGCATTTTGAGAACTTGCTTTGATCCTGGAGCGAGAAGTAAATCTGTGTCCGGGTGGTGGTGGCGTTGTTGCAAAAGCTGGGCGGCCATTTTCAGATCGCTGTACGAGGAATTGGTACACGAGCCAATGGCGACTTGATCGACGCGCAGGCCGTCGAGTTCGGCTACGGCAACGACATTGTCTGGCATATGCGGACAGGCGGCCAGAGGCTCTATTTGCGCTAAATCCAGCGAAATTCGTTCGTCGTATTCGGCGTCGGTGTCAGCTGTTAAAGGTATGAAATCGGTTTCACGGTGCATGGCCCGTAAAAATTCTCGGGTCCGCTCGTCGCTCGGAAAAAGCGAACTGGTAGCCCCGAGTTCGGCGCCCATATTGGTGATGGTCGCCCGTTCCGGAACCGAGAGGCTGGCTACGCCCGGGCCGGTGTATTCCAAAATGGCGCCGACGCCGCCCTTAACCGAAAGTTGGGCGAGTAAGGCCAAAATAACGTCTTTGGCCGAGGCCCACCCTGTAAGCTCGTTTTGAAGATAGACCCCGATGATCCGTGGCATGGGCAGGGTATACGGCTGCCCAGCCATGGCTAGAGCCACGGAGAGCCCTCCAGCGCCAATGGCTAGGCTGCCGACGCCGCCGGCTGTGGGGGTGTGGCTGTCCGAGCCAATGAGTGTCTTCCCGGGCCGGGCAAAATTTTCCAAGTGCAGTTGGTGGCAGATTCCGGTACCGGGCGGGGAAAAAATCATGCCGTATTTTGCGGCCACGCTTTTAAGGTAGCGGTGGTCATCCGGGTTACGAAACCCCATTTGAATAGTATTGTGGTCGACATAATTAACCGAAAGCTCTGTCTGGACCGTATCAAGGCCGATGGCCTCCCATTGCAAACAAGCCATTGTTCCGGTGGCGTCCTGGGTCAGGGTCTGGTCCATGCGCAAGCCGATGGATGCGCCAGCGGTGGTTTCACCGCTAAGCAGGTGGTTGCGTATAATCTTGTGACTGAGCGTTTGGCCCATGGTCGTTACTCCTCATGCGATGGGATTGTCAGTGGTTGGGCAGAGCCGTCGAGGTCGAAAATTTGGGTGTCCAAATATTCCTTGAGTTTGTAGCGGTTGATATTTTGGAGTTTGCGGTACAATTCGAAGACACGCTCGCTTTCGCGGTGGATAATGGCCGCGTGGCGCTTGGCGCGTTCGTTGGGGGCGATGGTCGCCGATTCTAGAAGTTGGGCGGAGTTGATGATCGCGGTGAGCGGCTGGGCTAATTCATGGCTAATGGCTCCGGCTACGGCTAGGGCGGCCTGGAGACGGTTTTCTTCCTCTTTGGTGGTTACATTGCGCCAGGTCCAGATGATTTCCGAAACATCCGCCCCTTCTTTGAGCACGAAATAACTGATTTCCCATTCCTCTTGATTCCAAAAATAGGTGATTGTTCCGGAAAGTTCTTCGGAAGTTTGGGGAAGCAAGGGGCGATGGTCCTGGCCTAAGGGAAGCTGATCGTATAGGTCGGGCAACAGGTCGAAAAGATTACGCCCTTTAAGGGGTAAGGGGAGGGTTGTCCCTGGGGCTTCAAACAGTTGGGCCGCTGAAGGATTGCACAAAAGGATGGTTCCGTCGGGATCGGTTTGCACTAACGGCACCGGTACATTGACGATCAAGGACTGCAATTGCTCTTCTTGGTGCCCAATGGTCTCGTGGAGTTGGCGCAGCGAGGTTCGGTCGTGGATCAGTTCCACTGCGCCCAAGAGTTGCTCCCCGGCGCGAAGGCGTTGGGCAGCGACTTCATAATAGCCCTGGAGCCCTTCTTTAAATGTGCTCAAATGGCCCCGAAGGCGAACGCCGTCGCTGATGGGCAGGATTTCAGTGCCTTCTGGATAAAATGGGCGGAGTTCCTCCGGATCCAAGGTGTGTAAGATGCGTTGACCTAATAGGGGTCGTTCGTGGGGATAAAAGGTGGTACCGAGTGAGGTCTCCCCTTGGAGATCGCGTTTTTTGCGACCGGTTAATTCTTCCCCGGCGGCGTTCCAATATACGGCGCGTCCGTGGACGTCGAAGACGATGAGGGCGCTGGGAACGGCATCAATGAGGTTTTGGGTGAAATGGTGCCATTGCTTTTCGCGCCGTTCCTGTACAACAGCGTGGATCATGCCGTTGAGCAGGCACCAGCTCGTGTTGGCGCCTAGGACTTCCATTCTTTCAAGGCTGTTGTGGCGAATCCAGTCCGGAGAGGGGGGTAGGGGGTCCAAGCAAAGGCAAAGATCGGCGTGGGTTTGCTGCATGGCTTGTCCCCAATCAGTATATACGGGCAGAGGCGGGTTCGAGATCGGTGTCCTGTCAGTGCACAGCGATCCCACGAGCAGGCAGCCGTGCATGGCTCGGCCAATCATGGAGGAAGGCAGTCGGTTAAACGTCTCGCTCAAAATGGACGGTGAGCCGATCAGTAAGGCGCGAGTGGGGGCCATGGCGATTTATAAGCCCTGTTCGAGTTGGTCGCGGCGCAGACGTTTTTCCAGCAGATCTTTTTCCACGTCGAGGCGAAGTTTTTCTTGCCGCAAATCGTGGATTTCCTGCGAAAAATGTACGCCGTTTTCCGGATCTTCTCGCTCCATGCAGGTTTGGATTTTTTCGTGGCAGGCGCGGCAACGGTCTTCCAAATCGTGGATGCGTTGGAGCAGTTCTTGAGTCTGAAAAGCGGTGTCCTTATTTGACGATGCGCCGGCGGCGTGGTTGGGCATTTTCCGGTGCCTCCGATTTGGGTCTTTGGGCGGCAAGTTGGGGTTGGGGCAAGTTACGGACAACACGCCAAAAAGCGGGCCATACCGAGGTTATCTCGCCGGGATTGGTAAACTGGATCGGACCGAATTTCAGGGCGTAGAGAGCGCTGGCCATGCCCCACTCCGGGGTCTCCGCAGCAAAGGGCAATTCTGGTTTTTTGCCCGGTACGCCCGGTTGCAGGCCGTCATCGGTGATTTGGAACGGGCATCCGATCTGCTCTAAAAAGAGGACCACCGCCCGGCGTTCAGCGGCGTTTTCTACCTGCAGTTTTGCTGCGGTGTATACAGATAAAACCGTGGCCAGAGGCAATACCGCTCCGGTGGCTTCCAGCCGTTTCGCTCCGCTGTCTTCGGCAAGGGTGCTGTGTACAGCTGTTTCTGTTTGCTCTACAGAAAGGCCGCTGGCTTTAAGCAGTTCGAGCACCGCCTGGGTGTTCGGATTCGAGGTTTCCCACCTCCCCTGAAGGCGAACACTGCCACCCTTTACATGGGGAAGGGCCAAAAGAAAAGCATTATAGATGGGATCGAGGGGAATGGAAATGCTTCCCGGGAGGCGGCTATGTGTGGGGTCGACGCTGAGCGAAGTAGCTGTCTTGGCGGTAACAGCCCCGGCATGTTCTAGAATCCGTATGGCTTGGCCCACGTGGGGGTGGTGGGTTTGCGCGCTATGCCACCGGACACTAAAGGGGCGTGTAAACCGAAGAGAAGCCACGAGCAGTGCGGCCAAAAAAGTTGGCGGGGCGGTTTCGGGGTAGTCGAGTTCGGACGGTACCTGGCCACTGCGTTCCATACGCAGGGGAACACTGTTGCTTCCGGGGGTCAAAAAGACCAGTCGGGCGCCCAAGCGGGCGAAAAGTTCTGTGGCCGGGGTGAGGTCTTCAAGGCGCAGGTGGCTGCCCCCGGTGATTTTGGTGTTCCCGGGCTCAGGAAGGGAGGCCATCATGGCTAGGGCCAGATTGAGGGGGTCGGTCCCTGCGTGTACGGTGGTTCCACCGAACTCTACACCGGCAGCTTCAGGGCAGAGAAGACGATCCTCCTCTTTGGACAAGCCGGCCCCGGCGTGATTGAGGGCGGTGACAAATTCATGGAATGGATCGTTGGCTACTACTGCGTTGAGTCGGAGTTTTTGCCCGCTGGCTATGGCTGCGGTGAGCCAGAGGCGTGCGGTTGCCGTGTCAGGGGGCCCGGGGATGTCTGCAGCAACTGCGGCTGTGGATGGATACAAGGTCAGTAAGCGGTCCGGGGTTCGTTCCGCTTGATGATACGCAAGGCCGTTGATGGATTGGAAAATATGGCGCCAATGCCGCGGATCAATGCCGTTTTCTTGCAGTGTCTTTTGCCAAAGCCCCCAGAGCCGCTTTTCTTGCCCAGGATCCACGAGGGATTGTTTCCGTTCGTGGCGTTGTTGGGCTGTTTGGGCCAACAATTGGGAGCGGCGGATCAGGAGTTTGGTTAGGTCGCGGTCAAGACGGAGGAGTTGGGTCGTCGGCGAAGGGGCAGTATTTGTATCGTGTGTCATAAGAAGGGGTGTCTTGTGCTCTTAGGGTAAAAAGATGCGCATTAGCCGCCTAAATTGGCTGCGGTAAAAAAACTTTTTAGCGAAAAACGCTCTGGGAGACAATCGTTTTTCCCCTGGCCCAAAAGGCAGGCTGGCTCCGTGAATCTGTTTCCAGTATTTTTCCATGGCCTGCGGTATAGGGGCTTTTTTACTAGTTAGCTCTAGAGGTTACGGGGCAAGCCGTGGTCAAATTACCAAAATCGGGTTTTGGGTGTGCTCTTCACGAATTTAGGGTGCAGGTGGTCCATCCTTTTTGCTTGCGTTTGAAAACAAAATCAGCAAAACTCCGTTCTTATATCTTATATCCTGGTTGGTGAATCAGTTTCGCTGTTTTGGGGATTAGCGAGACTGGTGTTGTTTGCCCGCTTGAGCTCACCTAGGGCCTCTTGCGACCCGGAGTCGGGTGCACATCGCGCGTATGAGTCCATCTGCACTGTGTTGTGCTTTCGGATTGTATGCGGGGCAGAAGGCACGGCAAAAATACTGCCGGGTTTCAACGAGGGTGCGGCATCCAGGAGAAAGGGGATCTGTTTGTCGAATCTCTAACCGCAAAAGGAAGGGGCTATGGCACAACGAGAAGAATGGGGAACCAGGGTAGGCTTTATCCTGGCTGCTGTGGGTTCGGCCATTGGTTTGGGAAATATTTGGCGTTTTCCCTACATGGCCTATGACAATGGTGGAGGGGCATTTCTCATTCCGTATTTCTTCGCCATGCTCACGGCCGGTATACCAATTATTATTCTTGAGTTTGGGCTTGGCCACAAGTACCGCGGTTCAGCCCCTCTGACCTTTTCCAAGGTTTCAAAAAACTGGGAATGGATCGGTTGGTGGCAGACCTTTGTGGCCTTTGTGATTTCTATTTATTATGTCGCTGTTATCGGTTGGGCGCTGAACTATCTCTTCTTTTCCTTTGGCCAGGCGTGGGGAGATAAGCCCGGGGACTTCTTTTTCGGTTCATTTTTGCAACTCACGGACAGTCCCCTTGAGCTAGGCGGGATCCGCTGGCCGATTTTCGCCACCGTGCTGGTGGTTTGGTTTATTAATTGGTCGGTTTTGTTCAGCGGCGTGAAAAAGGGCATAGAAAAAGCGAACAAGATTTTTATGCCCGTCTTATTTGTGCTCATCCTGATCATGATCGGTCGGGCGGTTACCCTGCCCAACGCGGGTGAGGGGTTGCAATGGCTTTTCCGACCCGACTTTTCGGCCATTATGGACTATAAGGTGTGGACCGCCGCTTACGGACAGATATTTTTCACCCTGAGCGTGGCCTTCGCCATCATGATTACCTACTCCAGCTATCTGCCGAGCCGCTCAGACATCAATAACAACGGTTTTATTACTGTTTTCGTGAACTGCGGTTTCAGCATGCTCTCCGGCATTATGGTGTTTGGCGTGTTGGGATATATGGCCGGACAGCAGGGTGTTGGTGTGGATGAGGTTGTCGGCTCCGGAGTCGGCTTGGCCTTTGCCACGATTCCCCAAGCCATCAATCTCCTTCCGGCTTCGACCCTGTTTGGGGTTTTGTTTTTCCTGGCGTTGTTCTGTGCCGGGCTGAGTTCCATGATTTCCATCAGCGAGGCGTGCTGTTCAGCGTTGATGGATAAGTACGGATGGAGCCGGAAATTCACCACCACAGCCTATGTGCTTGTCGGTGGGATTATCAGTCTGGTTTTCGTGACCCGTGGCGGCTTGCTGGTGCTGGACATCGTTGATCACTTTATCAATAATTTCGGGATCGTATTCACCGGCTTGGTCGAGGTGATCTTCCTGGCCTGGCTGTTTAAAACCGATACCATCCGGCAACATACCAACGAACTTTCCGATTTTGCCATTGGCAGCTGGTGGTTGTTTTGCTTGAAGGTCATCACCCCCGTCGTATTGGGGTATATGGCTATCATGAATCTGGTCGGGGATATTCGAGAAGCCTATGAGGGATATCCCACCTCCGCCTTGCTCATGTTCGGCTGGGGAGTAGTCGTCGGTATCGTGGTCTTGAGCTTTGTGCTCCAGTCCACCAAGACAGCTGGCGTAAACAGAAAATAACCCCTTTAAGGAGGCCTCTATGTCAACCGGATCCATTGTGCTCATGGTCCTTGGCTTGGCTGTGACATGGGGCGGTGCTGCCGTCTGTATCACCATCGCTATGCGCAAGCGCGATATCTAATACAATGCCTACAAAAGGCCTGGCTTGCGAGTCGGGTACCTGGGCAGGGGGATTTCCTCCTGCCCTTTTTTGTGGCACATCCCAGAGGGCAAAACGGTGTGCAGGGATGTTGGATTTTTTGATAGGGGATGTAGCGAGTTGGAGTTGGGTGTTGGGACTAAGTATTGCCGAGAAAAAAAGCGCCACAGAAGAATTTTTTACCCATGCCTTGGAATTGGCGCCCCTAGAGCGCATTGCCGTGGCCTGGACCGGGGGCAAGGATTCAACTTTGCTTCTGTATTTGTGGCGGCAGTGGCTGCTCACACATGGCCTGGCGCAAGGGGATCAAGTCCGGGCGCTGAGTGTGGATACAGGGTATAAGTTTCCTGAAACGCTGGCATTTCGGGATCAAGTAGCTCAGAAATGGAATGTGGCTCTCACTATATGCCGTCCGCAGTGTCAGCCTGAGCAGTACCCGGTAGCCGTGGATGTGGTACAGTGCTGTCGGGAGCTGAAAATTGTTCCGCTCCAGCAGGGCTTGCAGCGGCAGGGGATACAGGTTCTTCTGACCGGGCTTAGGCGAGATGAACATCCAAAGCGCGAGCGCCGGGCAAGCAAGGAAAAGTGTCCATCGCCGCCCCATGTCCGGCTGCATCCGATTTTGCCGTGGACGGAAATGGATGTCTGGGCCATGCATATCCAAAGTGGTCTGCCGTATTGCCC
>JBNJGM010000035.1:0-6453 GCA_051747685.1 Thermodesulfobacteriota bacterium
GCGGGTGAAGGCGAAGGCCGCGTCAGCTGCGGCTTCGGTAACCTGTGACGAGGTGGCGGCGAGAACGATGTCCTTAAACATGGTCTTCCCCCCTATGGTCAAAGGGTTGGGTTCGGTGGTGATTCCGGGCCGGGGCCGGGAACGGCGTCGGCCGTTTCGCGGATTTGGTGCGGCAGGCCGCGGGCAAAGGGCCCGGCATACAGATTCTTGCGCAGGTGGAGATCCTCAGGGGCCAGCCCGAGGGCCAGGCCGAGCAGTTGGGGCAAATAGAGCACTGGAATCCGGGCGTCCTCCGGAAAATCGTGTAAGGCCTGTCTTTGGAACCCTTCCAGGTTGAGTTGGCACATGGGGCAGACGGTAACAATGGCGTCGGCGCCTTGGGCGGCGTGCAGGATGCGGGCGACGCTGTGCAGCGCTGCAGGCTGATGGGTGGTCATAAGCGACGCACCGCAGCAGGCGTTGCCCAGGGCCCAGGTATGGATGTTTGCGCCAACGGCGTGCAGGATGGGCTCCATGCTCCGGGGATGTTCCGGGGCGTCGAAACGGGCATAGGGGCGCAGGATCTGGCAGCCATAGTAGGGGGCGATGCTCAACTCGTGCAGGGGGTGGAGGGTCTGTGCCGCCAGGGCCTTTTGGATGGCCGGTATCCCCAGTAGCTCCAACAGATGGCGGACCACGAACGCGCCTCCGGTGTAGCAGAGATCCTCTTCAGCCAAGACCGCATTGATCTCCCGTTTTTGTTCCGCTGCCCGTTCGGTCTCCATCTCCACGCGCAGGTGGTTCAAGTAGCAGGCACTACAGGGGATGAGCACCCCCTCATGGGGGGGCAGGGCTTCGGCCAGGGCGAGATTGCGAGCCGGCAGGACGCTGGTCAGCAACCGGCTGACCGGCTCTGCTGCGCTGGCACCACAGCAGGTCCAATCCGGGATTTCCTCGAGTTCCACGCCGAGTTGGGCGCATACGGCCCGTGTGGCAGTGTCGTATTCCTGCGCCGTGGCGGTCAGGGAGCATCCGGGGTAGTAGGCGTAGCGCATGGGGCACCTTCCAGGAGTTGGGCTTTGGCAAAAAGGTGGTCCAATTTGCCCCGGCCGTGGGTTCGGGGATGGCCGGGGTGGACTTTTCCCCGCCGTAGCAATTTCGTCCCCAGCGGGGTGAAAGCGAGGGGAACGCGTGGGTCGCGCATGGCCCAGAAATAGTGGAGCATCATGTCCATTTCCGGAACCCGGCCGTAGCGGCGCACACTGTCCATAAATACGTCGTAGAAGGCGGCTTGGCGGCGGTGCTGCAAGGTGTCCCGGGGGGCCAAGCGTTTGAGGGTGTTCACCGCTTCGGTCAACGGCAGGCCACGGGGGCAGCGCAGGGTGCAGGTGTAGCAATTGGAGCACAGCCAAAAAGTCCGGGTGGCCCAGATGGCCTCGAATTGCTCGTAGAGCACCAGACGCCAGATTTGGCGCGGGGTGAGGTCCATAAACGCGCTGTTGGGACAGGACGCGCTGCAGGTGCCGCATTGCATACAGGCCTGGACCATGGTGTGGAGCTGCTCCAATTCGGCTGTTTCATCAATAGGCGGGCGTGTGGTGGTCATACCCGGGCTCCTTGGTAACGTGTGGGCGCGGTGGGCTCTGCGTTTGTGTACCTTTGTGTGTTTGTGTCTTTCTTGCTCACGGCACCACCCCCAGGGAGGCGTCGATTTCGGCTAATACCTGTTCGTCCTGAAATCCGCGCAGTATGGCCGCACTATTGGGGCAGACCGCGGTGCACGCCCCGCATCCTTGGCAGAGAATCTCGTCGACAACGATCCGTTCGTTTTCCCAGTCCAAACTCCGGGCGCCGTAGGGACAAACTGTGACGCAGGCTTGGCACAGGGAGCACAGGCTGTGCCGGACTTCAGCGGTCACGGTGCCCCCGGAGATGCGCTCGTGGGTCAAAAGCCGCAATGCACGTTGGGCGGCGGCTTTGGCCGAGGCCACGGTTTCGCGCATATTGCCGGGCCCCCGGGCCAGGCCGCAGACAAGCACCCCCTGGCGCAAGAATTCCACGGGGCGCCATTTGGATTCGGCTTCCTGGAAGAAGCCGTCCTGGTCCACCGGCACCTGGAAGATTTCCGTGAGTTCTTCGACCTCGTTGGGCTCGATCCCGGTGGCCAGTACCAGGGCGTCGGCGTGGATTTCCAGGGGGCGCTGGAGGATGGGGTCGGTGATATGCACCGTGAAGCCCTCTTGGCCCTGCTCCACCTGGGGTTTGTCCGCTTTGGTGTACCGGATGAAGATCACGCCCTGGCGCCGGGCCTCGGTGTAATACTGCTCGCTGAAACCGTAACTCATAAGATCCCGGTAGAGCACATACACGGGCAGTTCCGGATTCCGACGCTTGAGCAGCAGGCTGTTTTTGAGGGCCGTGGGGCAACAGACCCGGCTGCAATAATTGCGCGGTTCCTCCCGGCATTCCACGCACTGGATCATGACCACCCCGGACAGGGCGCCGGCATCCAAAGCCCCGCTGGCGAGGCGGTCTTCGAATTCGAGCTGGCTATAGATGGTTTTGCGCGTTTTATTCCCGTAGGCGTAGGATTTGGCTTCCCGGCCGCCGGTGGCCAGGATGGTGGCCCCGTGGTCGAGGGTCAGGGATTGCCCCGCGTCGGTCTGCACCGCGGTCAAAAATTGCCCGGCCCGGCCCATGGAAAGGGTGACCCGCGTTTCGGTGAGCACGGTGATTTTGGGGTGTTTCAGAACCTGTTCGCGCAAATCCTGGAGGTATTTGACGGGATCGGCCCCCTCCAAGGTGTAACGCAAGCGGTTGCCGGTCCCGCCGAGCTGATCGCTTTGTTCTACGAGATAGACGTCCAGGCCGTGGTCGGCCACGGCCATAGCCGCGGTCATCCCGGCCAATCCGCCACCGACAACAAGGGCTTTGGGGGTCACTGGCACCGGTTTGAGCAGTGGCGTGGGCGAGGCGCTTTGGACTTTGACCACCGCCATGCCCAAGGTGGAGAGGATTTCGCGTTGCCGCTGGGCTTTGGAAAGCGGCATGTCCGGAAATGTCGGGGTATAGATGTCCACGACCTCCATAAATGCCGGGTCCAAGGCCACGGTGCGCCCGAGTTGGCGCAGTCGGGGCACGTGGGCGTAGGGCAGGCAGGCGCCGAGGACAATGCGGTTGGGCTTGGTTTCCAAGACGTGCTTCTCGATGCGGTGCCAGCCGGTTTCGGTACAGGCTTGCGGGATGCATACGACCTCCTGGACCGAGGCCATTTGGCTCAGCTGGGCGGTCAAGTCGGGCATGTCCACACTGTGCTCCAGGGTCGGACAGGCATCGCAGAGTACAATCAGGGTTTGCGGCGCTTCGTGCTCCACGCGGCGGTAGGCCGGAGCGGGTTCGGGTTCCAGACGTTTTGGTGCGGCGTAGAGGTGGATGAGCCGTGAGGCCTCCAGGGCTGCGGCGCTGGCTTGGATGACGGTGTCGGCAATATCTTTGGGCTCGCCAAAGGCGCCAGCGGCAAAGACCCCGAATTGACTGGTTCGAGTCGGGGCCAGGGGATCGGTCTGGCAAAACCCAAAGGCATTACATTCGATGCCGGTGGCGTGGACCAAGGGAGCCATATTCCGTGGCGGGACGGCGCCGGTGGCCAGGACCACCAGGTCGCAATGGTGGGTTTGCCCTGCACCAGCAGTGTCCACGTAGGGCAACAGCAGGCCGCCGTGGCCGTCGGGGAGGATGGAGTGCGGCCTTGCGGTGAGGAAACGGACCTCGTGTTGGGTTTCAGCCTCGTCCCGGTAGCGCTGGTATCCTTTGCCGAAGGTGCGCACATCCATGGCAAAGATGGTTGTTTCTAAGGGTTCCCGGGAGTGCGTTTTGGCCAAAAGGGCCTCTTTGATGGCGAACATGCAGCACACTGAGGAGCAATAGTCACCGGATTTGGTTGTGTCCCGAGAGCCGACACATTGCAGCCACGCAATGGAGGTCACGGGGTGGCCGTCGGCGCGCAGAAGGGGGTTGCTACAGGGACCGGTGGAACTCAGGCGGCGTTCGAATTCCAGGGCGGTGAGCACTTGGGGATGGTCGTTGTAGCCGAGGACGTCGTGCGCCGGGGTAGGGTCGTAACAGGCGAACCCACCGGCGAGGACGACCGCTCCGATTTCGATTTGTTGGGTCGTTTCCGAGGTGATCTTCAGATACAGCTTGTCCAGCCAACTGGTGAACCCCTCGTCCAGCACGGTGCTCAGAGATGTACGCGCCCCCTGGTTGAGCAGTTCACCCGCCGCCTCAGCTTGGGACGGCGGATATAGGGCCACGGCCTGGAGATCAGTGTGACATTCCAGTCCGCGCTGCAGGATGCGCTGGGCGCTGACGTCTTCGAAAGTGGTGTCCAAGAGCACGAGCCCCAGCGGGGTGTCCTGTTCCACGATGCGCAGGGCGTTGGCGCCGGAGTCGGCCCAATACAGGGGGAAATTTTCCTGGGCCAGGCGCTGTTCAATATCGTGGCGCAGGGCCTCGTCGGAGTGGGCGATAAGGATGGGGAAGTGTTCGCGTTCGGCAAAGGTGAAGTCCACGGCCCCGGTGGGACAGACTTCGGCGCACTGCCAGCAGCGCAGGCAATTGTCCAAGTCCACCACATATTGATTGGGGATGTTGTGCGGCACCGGTAAGTAGATGGCGGCACGCTGGCCCTGTCCGGCATTGAAGGCGTCCGGGACCCGTACCGGGCAGACAGCGCTGCATTGGCCGCAGCTGATGCATTTATGGGGATCGACCAATGAGGCCTGGTGCTTGACCGTGGCCCGGAATTTGCCGGGTTCTCCTTCCAGGCCAGTCAGGCGGCTGGAAAGCAGGATGTCGATATTGCGGTGGAAAAGCCCTTTGCGCAGGCAAAATTGGGAAGAGTCGTCGCGCTCGGTCAAGGGGAGCATCTTGCACATCCCGCAATGGTCGCTGGGAAATTGATAGTCGAGTTGGGCCAGCAGACCGCCGAGATGGGGGTTGTGGTCGATCAGCAGCACCTTGTGCTCGGTTTCGGCGAGGTCCAGGGCGGCGCGGATGCCGCCGATACCGGCTCCGACAACCAGGGCGGCGTATTCTTGTTTGGGCATGTGTATGCTCCTTGTCCGGGGGGCGTTATTGCGCCCTGGGGCGCACAGGGCTTGCGGTCCGAGAGAACCCGGGGCGCGGGTCTTTAGCCCGGGGAAATCGCAGCTCAGGCCAAGTGGTCGACGACATCCTCAAATTCGTGCTCGCTGAAAAACGCCAAGGGCACGGGGTCATCCGGGTTGTGGCCCGGCTCGTAGGCAAAGGCTTCCTGGGTCCGCTGGGCCACGCTGCGGAAAAGTTCCATCACCGGGATGTTGTTGGGGCAGGCGTTGGAGCATTGTCCGCAGCCCACACAGGACAACGACATATGGGCCAAGCGGGTGAGATGGAAAAAGACCGTGTCTGTGGGCATTTTCAGACTGCCCTGGCGGTGGGCCCAGCCCAGATATTGGGTGGGCCGGTGGTCGAAGACGTCGGTGACAAAGACGCACTCTTTGCAATAGCAGACCGGGCAGGCTACGCGGCAATTGTAGCAGTTCACACAGCCGGAGAGGTAGTGACTGAGTTGGTCAATGTCCGCGGTGGCGGCGCGGGTTTGGGTGAATTGCTCGTCCCGGGCTGCGGTGCGCGAAGCGATAAGCTTTTGCAGGGCCTGTTCGTGCTCTGGTGGATTGGGGACGTCTGCGTAGCCGAGCCGGGTCAAGAGCCCTTCACCGCGGGCAGTGTTGGCCTGGAGCAAGAGATGCGCGGTGAGATCCACTCCGGCCAGGCCGATACGCAGGTCCGCGGCTTCAGCCACGGGGTGTTCGCAAATGGCGCAGGCCGGGGCGAGGTTGAAGGCGCGGGAGACACCCTCGTGTCCTTCGGGGATTGCGGTCAGGAAACGCTCGGTCACGGCGGCGGCCCCCATCTCGCGGATTAATGTGTTGTACTCGGTGTTGGGCACGGCGCCGAAGCAGTCCAGGCTGAGCAACAAAACATCATCCATGCGGCCCTGGTTGAGTTTGACCAACTCGACAAAGGCCCGGACTTCACACGGCCGGAGAATGGCCCCGATGCGGCCCCGGGTTTCCCCTTTGGTCAGCCGGGATACGAGTTTGGCCGCATTGAGGGGGAAGGCCGGGGCAATGGGGTCGGCTGCCTCGAGTTCGCTCGGATCGGTGATAAGCGAGGGCATGATGCTGCCTTGCTGCGGCAGTTGTTTGGCGACCAACAGGGCCTGGACATCGCCGCTTTCGAGGAGGCGGCGGCCCAATTCCTGGATGGCTCCCAAGGGTCCGTGTTCCTGGACATCGATTTTCGCTGTCGTGGCCATGATCCACCTCATGTAGGGCTTTGGTTTTGGGGCCCGGTTCTGAGGGATTTGCCCCCGGCCGGTAAAAACTCGCTCATAGGCAGCGTAGGCCTCCAGCCTGCCGAGAATGTTCT
>JBNJGM010000035.1:6553-9586 GCA_051747685.1 Thermodesulfobacteriota bacterium
CGGTTCTGAGGGATTTGCCCCCGGCCGGTAAAAACTCGCTCATAGGCAGCGTAGGCCTCCAGCCTGCCGAGAATGTTCTACCTGTCGCTGCCGCGCCAAATGCGACTTTGTTTGTTTTGCCCGCTCTCCCCTTGTCCCCTCTTCACTCTGTGCCTTTGTGCCTCTGTGCCTTTGTGCCTTCTCCCATCACCTCGTGCCCCTCACCCCTGCCCTTCTTCCCTTTGTGCCTTCTCCCCCTTGCTACACCGCTAGGGGTTGGTCCAGGCAGGGTCCGAGTTCCCGGATTTCCTCGACAAGGGCGTTGACCGTGGCCGCGAATTCATTGCCTTCGCTGGCGCCCACCCAGGTCAAGCGCACCCGCCGCGGGTCAATGCCGAAATTGCCCAGCATTTCTTTGAGCAGCTTTATCCGCCGCCGGGCTTTGTAATTGCCGTTTATGTAGTGGCAATCGCCGGGATGGCAGCCGCTGACCAAGACCGCGTCCGCTCCACTGAGCAGGGCCTTGATGACGTATTTGGGGTCGACCATGCCGGTGCACATCATGCGGATCAGTCGGACATTGGGCCGCTGGGTCATGCGTGAGGTCCCGGCCAAGTCGGCGGCGGTATAGGTGCACCAATTGCAGACAAAAGCCACGATGGTCGGTTCGAAGGCGTCCATAATCAGCTCCTTTCCGTCGGGGCGGTGGCGGTCTCGGCCACTGGTGCATTGGGCTGCAGGGAGACCGGTGCGGCGGCGGGTTCCAAGAGTCCTTCGAGCTCGGCAAAGACCTGTTGCTGGTTGAAGTGTTGGATGCGGGCCGCGCCGCTGGGGCAATACGCGGCACAACTGCCGCACCCTTTACACAGGGCCTCGTTGACCACGCTGACGCCGCGGCGGGCATCAAAGGTGATGGCGCTGTAGGCGCACAGGCCAATGCAGATCTGGCAGCCGATGCAGATATCCGGATCGATCCAGCTTGTGGTTGGAGAAATGGCCACTTCGCCGCGGGTGGCCAGGGCCAGGGCCTGGGCTGCCGCGCCTGAGGCGTGGGAGACCGCGTCCGGGATATCTTTGGGCCCTTGGCAGCAGCCGCCCAGAAAAATCCCGTCCGTGGCCGTGGTCACCGGGCCGAGTTTGGGATGCTCTTCCAGGAAAAAGCCGTCCTGGCCCTGGCTGATGCCGAATAAACGGGCCAGATCAGCCGCGTCGTGTCCGGCCTGCATGGCGGTGCATAAAATGGCCATATCCACTGGTATCCGGAGGTTGCGCCCGAGCAAGGTGTCCTCGCAGACCACGACGAGCTTGCCCTCTTCGGCCGGGGACTGGGAGTGGTCGGTGATCTCGGCGGGCCGCCCCCGGATGAAGGTCACCCCCTCTTCTTGGACCCGACGGGAAAATTCTTCATACCCTTTCCCGAAACAGCGCAGGTCAATATAGAAATTGTAGATGGCCACGTCATGGCCGACTTTGTCCTTGATTAGGTGGGCGTATTTGAGGGCGTACATACAGCAGACCCGGGAACAATAGGTATGAAAATGGGTGTCGCGGCTGCCCACACAATGGATGATGCCCACACTTTGGGGCGCGGTGCCGTTTTTGAGTTGGATCTTGCCCCCGGTCGGTCCGACGGCGTTATTCAAACGCTCAAATTGCAGGGCGGTGTAGACGTTGTCCAAACGGCCATAGCCGTATTGTTCCAGAGGGGTGGGGTCGAAGGTGCCGTAGCCGGTGGCCAGGATGATCGAGCCGGCCTCCAGGGCGATATCCTGGGGGCGCTGGGTGAAATCAATGGCTTCAGAGGGGCAGAGTTTGGCGCAGACCTGGCATTTTTTGCCGTTTAAATAGCGGCAGTGTTCGGCATCAATGACCGGAGTGGCCGGGACGCTTTGCGGAGAGTTGCGGTAGATGGCCTTGCGCACGGCCAGGCCTTCCTCGAATTCGCTGGGGACCTTGGTGGGGCATTTTTCCAGGCACAGACCGCAGCCGGTGCACTTGACGGGGTCGATATAGCGGGGGTGCTGGCGGACCGTGACCTCGTAATTGCCCACGAAACCTTTGACTTCCTGGACTTCGGCGTACGTCATGAGGTTGATGTTCGGCTCCTGGGCCACCGCGACCATCTTGGGCGTGGAGATGCAGGCCGCACAGTCCAAGGTGGGAAACGTTTTGTCGAATTGGGCCATATGCCCGCCGATGGAGGGCGCTTTTTCCACCAGATGGACCCGGTGTCCGGACTTGGCCACATCCAGGGCGGCCTGGATGCCGGCGATACCGCCGCCGACGACCACGACATCGGGGTGGACCCGTTCCTGCCGGGCGTAAAGCTTGGCATGGCGCTGGACCCGATGCACGGCCGCGTCCACGAGGTGTTTGGCCTTGCGGGTGGCCTCGTCGGGGTCGGCGGTGACCCAGGAACAATGCTCGCGGATGCAGGTCATCTGAAAGAGAAAGGGATTGAGCCCGGCGCGCAGGCAGGCTTTTTGGAAGGTCTTTTCATGCAGCCGCGGTGAGCAGGAAGAAACGACCACCCGATTGAGACCGAGTTGCTGAATGTCCGCGATGATCATTTCTTGCCCCGGGTCGGAGCACATGAATTTGTAGTCCCGGGCGACAACGACGCCGGGCAAGGTGGCCGCGAATTGGGCCACCTGCGGGCAATCCACTTTACTGGCGATATTGGTGCCGCAATGGCAGACGTAGACTCCGATTCGAACAGCCATGGGATTGCTCCTTATGCTGGAGGGCCCGGTGTGTCCTGGGGTAGTTTGACTCCGGTGAATGGGCTTTTTCCGGTTGTAGAAACAGGATTACAAAAAAAATACCGAGATACGTTTTGTCTTCTATTTTGGGGGCTTGTCACGGCGTTGGGGGGCGGAAAGAGGAATACAATCGCAGATTTCCATTGCCGAAAAGAAATGTGTCTTGGTAAGCGAGAGAGAAAGATTGCGTTTGCCAGCGGTGTGCCGGCGCTGCAGCGGTTGTGCCGCTTTTCGGGTGCGGTGTGTGCTGCAAGACATGTCTTTTGTGGCAAGACAGGGGCGGCTGGCTGCG
>JBNJGM010000035.1:9686-18262 GCA_051747685.1 Thermodesulfobacteriota bacterium
GGAAAGCGGAGCAAAGGGGGAGGGCCATGCCAGGACAGGACCCGCTTGTGCAAAGACTCGGGGAGCAAATTATTGCCGGCTTGTTGGCCACGAGTTCGGACGCCGTCTATCTTTTAGACGCTGAGGAGCGGATCGTGGCCTTGAACGCCGCGGCCCTGCCCCAGGAGGGAAGCGGCGCGGACCATTGGATGGGTCGGCAGTGGCATACGCTCTTTCCGGAGGAAGTGGGGCAGCGGCGGCGGCGGATACTGGATATGGCCCGTCGTAACCAGGAGATGCTGCACTACGAAGACCGTATTGAATCGGGACGGGTTTTCGAGGCCCGGCTGCACCCCCTGGTTGGGGAGTCTGGCGCTGTGGAGGGGATGGTGGTCTGTCTGCGCGACATTTCGCACCACCGGCGGCAAGAGCGGGACCGGGTGCGCTTGGGCACAGCCATTGAACAGGCTGTGGAGGCGGTGCTGATCATGGATGAGAATTTGGTCATCCAATATGTCAACCAGGCCTTTGAGGCCCTGACAGGGTATAGCCAGCAACAGGCCAAAGGCTTGCCCTTGGACGTTTTGTACCACGGCGCCGAACAACGGCGGTGTTACGCCGCCATCTCCACGAGCCTCAGCCAGGGAGATGTTTGGGTGGGGCGGACCACCAATACCGGGAAAAACGGCTGCCTGTTTCGGGTGGAGAAAACAGTGGCCCCGATTCGCGGCCAATCCGGGGTCATTCTCGGCTATGTCAGTGTGTGGCGTGATCTGGGGCCGGTGGAAGAACTGGAGCGCCAATTGCGCAGGGCCCAAAAAATGGAGGCCATCGGGACCTTGGCCAGCGGCATCGCCCATGATTTTAATAATGTTTTGGCCCCTATTGCGCTGAACGCCGAATTGCTGCTGGAACGGGGCGGTATAGCTTCAGCGGACAGGGAGTTGCTGCAGGAGGTCGGCGAGGCCACCCAGCGGGGAAGCCAACTCGTGCAGCAGATTTTGCAGTTGGGGCGGCGTCGGGAGGCCCAGCAGCCGGTGGTTTTTGCCTTGAGCGCTATTGTCAAAGAGTGCTGCAAATTGCTGCGGCCCTCGCTGCCCGTGGGTATCCGTGTGGAATATGAACTCGCCGCAACCATGGATACGGTCCTGGCTGATCCCACCCAAATCCACCAGGCGCTGATGAATTTGTGCACCAATGCCGCCCACGCCATGGACCAAGGGCCGGGGAGGCTGCGGGTGGTCCTGCGCGATGCCAGTCCCGAAGAGGCGTGGGAGGTGGCGCAATTGCCGCTGGGGCACCGCTATATCCGTTTGGCTGTCGAAGATACCGGGAGCGGAATCCCGGAAGAGGTGCTGGGGCATATCTTTGACCCCTTTTACACCACGAAACGCGACGGCCTCGGCACCGGCCTTGGCCTGCCGGTGGTGCAGAATATTATTACTGCGCTTCGCGGCGCCGTGGTCGTGGACAGTACGCCGGGTCGGGGCAGCCTGTTTGCCCTGTATCTGCCGCTTGCCGGGCACGACCCCCACGCAACCGGGGAGGAAAAGACGTGGCCCGAATCTTGATTGTGGACGACGACCAGCTCCTGTGCCGCAGTTTGGGCACGGTGCTGGAGGAAATGGGGCATACGGTGCAGGCTGAGTTCCGGCTTGAGGACGCGCTGGCCGCGGCCCAGTCCACTGCCTTCGCCGCAGTGATCCTGGATGTCTGGCTGCCGGACGGCAACGGACTGGAAGCGCTTTCCCGTTTTCGGGTGGGCCGGGTGCCCCCGGAGGTCATCATTCTGACCGGGGCCGGGGATCCGGATGGGGCGGAGTTGGCCATTCGCAGCGGGGCTTGGAGTTATATCACCAAGCCGCCGACCTTGAACAAGATCCGGCTTCCCGTGCAACGGGCCGTGGAAAGCTATGGGCGGCGGGTTTCCCAGCCGGCGTTTTCTTTGAAGCGCGAGGGGATCGTTGGCGAGAGCCCCCTGCTGCTGCAATGCCTGGATATGATCGCCATGAGCGCGAATACCGATTCCCCGGTGTTGCTCTCCGGAGAGACGGGAACGGGCAAGGAGCTTTTCGCCCGGGCTATCCACCATAACAGCCACCGCTTTGCCGGTCCGTTCGTGGTCGTGGATTGCGGGGCCCTGGCAGCCAATCTGGTGGAAAGCGCCCTTTTCGGCCATGAACGCGGGGCCTTTACCGGCGCTCACCGGGCGCAACACGGGCTTATCCGGGAGGCGGACGGCGGGACCCTGTTTTTGGACGAGGTGGGGGAATTGCCCCTGGACCTGCAAAAAGCCTTTTTGCGGGTGTTGCAGGAAAAACGGTTCCGTCCGCTCGGGGGAACCCGGGAAGTGGTCAGTGATTTTCGGGTGGTGGCGGCCAGCAACCGGGATTTGGACGCTCTGGTGGCCCAGGAGCAGTTCCGGCGGGATCTGTTTTTTCGTCTGAAGACCATCCACGTGGAATTGCCCCCCTTGCGCCGGATCACAGAGGATATCGAAATCCTGTGTTGCCATTATATCACCAAGTTTTGTCAACAATGGGCAATGAGCAAGAAGGGGTATAGCGCGGAATTTTTGGAGGGGCTCTTGCAGTACGAATGGCCGGGCAATGTGCGGGAATTGGTCAATTGTATCGCCCACGCCCTTTCTTGTGCGGGACAGGAGCCAACTCTCTTTTTTCGGCATTTGCCGACGGCTGTGCGGGCCCAATTGGCCCGGCAGGCCGTTTCCCGAGACACGGCAGGGGAAGAAGAGGTGGCCGGGGCACCGTTGGAAACGGATCGCTTGGAGCCGTTGGCCGCTTACCGGCACGCCCATTTGCAGCGCCTGGAGCGGCATTATCTGCAAACGTTGATGCAGAGGTACGGCACGGATATCGCTCGGGCCTGCGAGGTGGCCGGGTTGTCCCGGCCGCGGTTGTACGCCTTGCTCAAACGCTATGGGATCGCCCGTGATGGGGGGTGCCGTTCTATTGGGGGCTCGTAGCCATGCGTATCCAGCGGTTGTATTCGGTGTTGGCCCAAAAAAAAGGCGCTCGGTCATTGACCGAACGCCTTTGGAGGTTGGAGGGGCAGCCAGGTGCTTGCGGGTCTGGCTGCCATGCCCAGTATATACAAAAAAAGACCCGGATACAGGGCGATTGGGGACGGTAAGGAGAGTGTAGCAAAGGGGTGCTTGCGGAAGGGGTTTCCCAGTCCCGGGTCTTTTTTGTCTGTTTTCTGTTCGTGTTTTAAGGCAGTGCTTGTGACCTCTTTATGGCCTGAAGTGGCCCGCGCTTCTGGGAGTTGCCCCGGTTGGGCAAAAAACGTGCGCCCCGCGTTCCTGCATGCGTCGGGGAGGCCTCTTGGCTTGGGCGGCCTGCTGGCCACGCTGGTGCGTGGCGGTGAATGGTTGTGCATTCAGTCGTGGGCCGCATATATTCCGTCTCGTCTCTCTTGTTCTCTTACACCGACTCGGTTGCGGTACGATGCTCCGGGGGCGCGAGGCTCCGTTCGATAAAGCGCAGGGCCCAAGCGTAAAATTCGGGCGGTGCGTAGGGATGGAGCAATTGGGTGCGCACTGAGCCGGAGAGGTTGGCCAAGACATTGTAGGCGGTGGGCTCCGGTTCGACCTCGGGGTGGATGGAGCCATCCTCCAGGCCCAGGGCGATGCAATTTTGCAAATCCGTATACAGTTCGGTGAATTTGGCCCCGATCGTTTCCTTGTTCACGTTGTCCTTCATGTCGCTAAACGGGGAGCAGCGGATCAGGACCATGAAGTGGTTGCTTTCCTGCAACGAAAATTCGAGGTAACGCCGGGAAAAGTAGAGCACGCCTTCCAGGCCGTTGTCGGCCTTGGCGATTTCTTCGCGCAGGCTTTGGCGCAGTTGGGAGAGGACATCGAGCCCGGCGGCGATAAAGAGTTTTTCCTTGTTCTCGAAATGGTGCGCCACCAAGCCCAGGGCGACCTCGGCGCGGGAGGCGATCTTTTTAAAAGTAGTCTCTGTATATCCCAGCTCGCCGAAAAGTTCTTCGGCCGCTTTGAGAATGGCTTCTTTCTTGGTCATGACGCGCCTTTTTGGTTGATCGGACATTCAGTCCGGAGGGCAAATTAACTGTTCGGGTGTTCAGTGTCAAGGGATGGGCGTTCTGTCAAGCCTTGGATCGTTTTCGCCCTTGCCTTTGCGGTCTGTGTATGCTCAGGACGGGGGCGATACCGTGTACAAACCACCAGGGAAGGAGAATGCAGCATGCGGTTGGCCCTTGTCCAAAATAACCCGCGTATCGGCGATATCCACAACAATGTGCAGGCCCTTGTTCGGGCCGGTGAACGGGCGTACGCGCAGGGAGCGCGCTTGGCCGTCGCTCCGGAATTGGCCGTGCTGGGCTATCCTCCGCGGGATTTGCTGCTCAATGAGGCGGTGCTGCAATCGGCGTGGCAGGGGGTGCGGGAAGTGGCCCTGCGCTTGCCCTCTGGTTTGGCCTGTCTTGTGGGCGCCCCCTTGCGTCAAGAACAGGCGCCAGGGCTGCCGGCAGGGGGCTTGTATAACGGGGCCGTGCTGGTGGAGGGCGGTGAAGTGCGCCAGGTATTCACCAAGACATTGCTGCCGACCTACGATATTTTTGATGAGGCCCGGTATTTCACAGTTGGTCCCGGCCCGGGGGTGTTCACCTTGGACGGGGTGCGTTTTGGGGTTACGATTTGTGAAGATGCTTGGAATGACAAGGATTTTTGGGCCACGCGCCGCTATCCAGAAGACCCGGTGGCCCAACTGGCGCAGCAGGGCATTGACGCGCTTATCAATATTTCCGCCTCGCCGTTTTCCTTAGGCAAGCACCGGGTCCGTCGGGAGATGTTTGCCGCCTTGGCCCGCAAATATGCGGTGCCGCTTTTTTTCGCCAATCAGGTGGGGGGCAACGATGACCTTATCTTTCCGGGGCGCAGTCTGGCATTGGATGCAAGCGGGGAGGTCATCGGCCGGGGCCGGGGATTCACCGAGGATCTTGTTGTGGTCGATGCGGCGAAATCCTCTGGCCCAGTGCCAGTCGATATGTTCGAGCCCCCGGCCGAGGCCTGGTCAGCGGTGGTCTTGGGCACACGGGACTATGTGCGCAAATCCGGGTTTTCCCGGGTGCTGTTAGGGCTTTCCGGTGGGGTGGATTCGGCCTTGAGTGCGGCGGTGGCCGTGGAGGCCCTGGGCGCGGAGAATGTGCTCGGGGTGCTGATGCCCTCGCCGTATACCAGTCAAGAAAGCAAAGAGGACGCTGAGGCCTTGGTGCACAATCTGGGCATAACGCAACAGAGTCTGGCGATTGAGCCGATCATGCGGGCCTTTGAAGAGACCTTGGCCCCCGCCTTTGCCGGGTACGACCCAGATGTGACCGAAGAGAATATTCAGGCCCGGATCCGGGGCAATCTCTTGATGGCCCTGTCCAATAAATACGGATCCTTACTTTTAACCACCGGGAACAAGTCCGAGTTGGCCGTGGGCTATTGTACTCTGTATGGAGACATGGCCGGTGCCCTCGGGGTTATTGCGGATATGCCCAAGACATTGGTCTATGCGGTGTGCCAATGGCTCAATGCCCAGCGCGGCGAGGTCATCCCCCGACGCATCCTGGACAAGCCCCCTTCAGCCGAATTGCGACCCGGGCAAAAGGATGCGGACAGTCTGCCCGATTATCCGACCTTAGACGGGGTCCTGGCCTTGCTGGTGGACCACCATTATTCCGTGGAACAATGTGTGGCCGCCGGTTATGAGGCCAATATGGTCCAGGAGGTGCAGCGCCTGGTCCGCCGCGCGGAGTTCAAACGGCGCCAGGCCCCGCCGGGGTTGAAAATCACGGACCGCGCTTTCGGTACCGGCTGGCGGATGCCCTTGGCGGCGGTGTGATTGTGATACTGGGTTGGAGGTAGAGAGCCTGGTATGGGCTGTTGAGCTGGAAGGCGTGAACGCGGCTGCCCTCGCGCAAACAGCTTTCAGGCCGTGTTTACCCCCTCAGAACCGCGGGGCCGGGCTATCCCACGGCTCTGGGGGGCAAACGCAACCCATGCCCGGAAAGGGCTAGTGGCTGAGATCGGGGTGGTGGGGGCGCATGATGCAGATGACTTCGCTGTAGCTGAGATCGTTGAGTCGGAATTGGGGCGGCTCCAGGCTACGGCCCGTATAGTATTTGATCAAGATGAGGTAGCGCCGGACCAATTCCGGCAAAAGGAAATGCTCGCGGACATGTTCCCGGGCGCGCTCCCCCATCTGGTGGGCCTGGTTCGGATCGTCCAGAAGGGTGCTCAGGTGGCGGCTGATGGCTGGTACGTCGAGGGGGTCGACGAGAAAACCGGTTTCCCCGGGTTTGATCTGGTTGATAATCCCGCCGGTGCGCGAGCCGATGACCGGGGTGCCCTGCCACATGGCCTCCGAGACTACAAGGCCGAATCCTTCGCGGGTGGAGACGTGGACAAAGGCGGCGGCGATTTTGTTCAGCGCGCCCACCACCCGGTCGTTGTCCGGGACATTGACCCAGAAACGCACGTCCGGGTCCCCGTCGGCTAGTTCCTGGAGGTGGGCCAGCATCTCGCCGCCTTCGGGGTCATCGGTGGCGGTGTTGCCCAGGAAGATGAGGTACGGTGCCGGGTCCGGCCCGCTTTGTTCGCGGTAGTTCTGGAAGGCCCGGAGGACCGTTTCTTGATTTTTGTGGATGTCGTAGCGGGAGATGGCAGCGACGATGGGCCGTTCAGGGTCGATGTCGTGTTCGTTGAATAGCGGTCCCAAAACATCCAGGGCCTCGCTGTGGCTGAACTGGTGGTTCTTTTCGGTCAGCGGGTTGATGCTCGGGGTGATTTGGTACAGGGGGATTTGCAGGCCCGGCCCGACGAATTGGGGGGTGGTGAAGATGGCCCCGGCGCAATGGTTGATGTAGGGGAGCAGAAAGCGCCATACGGTCCGGTTGGGTTCCGAGGTGTCGATATGGCAGCGCCAGAGCACATTGCCGAAGATAAAGCCGTTCATGACCATTGCCGCGGGCTGGGGGTCGTGGATGACTACCAAGTCTGAGGCGATGAACGTGTTTTGGGCGTTTTGGTCGATGGTCCCCAAATAGGCGTCAAAGATTTCTTCCAGACTGATATCCAGGTCCATGCCTTGCAGCATATTGTGGAATTTTTTGGTGACCTGGAAAAAGGCGTCGTTGCCTTGGATGACATGCCAGCGGGCGTCCAGGCCGAGCCCAAGGGCCAGGGGGATGGCCGAGCGCAGGATTTCAGCCACTCCGCCGCCGATCAGGGTGGAGTTGACGTTTGTCCAACCAGCCCCTTCCAAGGGGGCGGCGATGCGCTGCAATTCCTCCACCTTTTTTTTGCCGATATAGGGGGTGAATTCTTCCGGGTGGTAGATCCGCTCCGGGGTGAAGGCTTGGAGCTGGGTACGGTTGTTCACGGATCCTTCAGTCATTGTGCCTCCTCAGTGCCGGTCACGTGGTCTCCTGGCCTGTCTTTGCCTCCGATCTGTTGTCTCTGTTCTTGGCATGATCGGACGTCCATGGCAAGGAAGAGGGGGAAGGAGGACGGCGATTCGCAAAGAAGCGACTGCTGGGAAGGGAGGCTGTGCCTCCATGAGCCCGAGTTCAGGATTTTCCCGGCCAGATAACGAGCGCGTGGGGCTTGCCCAGCGCACGCAGAGAGTACAAAGGAGGAGGTATGTCGGTCTTAGTGGAACTCTCCCTGTTCCCAATGGATAAGGGCGCCAGCGTAGGTCGGTATGTGGCTACGGCAGTGGAGATCATCCGCGGCAGTAAATTGGCCTATGAACTCCACCCCATGGGGACCTGCCTGGAAGGGGAATGGGATGCGGTTATGGAGGTGGTCAAGGCCTGTCATGACCGCTTGCGCGAGGAGAGCGACCGCGTCTATATGACCGTGAAAATCGACAGCAGAGCCGGTGGGCACGGCCGGTTGCAACAGAAGGTGGAGACGGTGCGGTCACACCTGGAAACATGACCCTGATTGGAGAACGTGTTCCCTCGCCTGGAAAAAGGGTGTGATCCATACGCCCCTACAAGCGGCAGCGTAAACTATCTGTCGGCCACGAATAGCGTTCTCCCCGCAAGAACGCGGCACCATGCAGGCGATAGTTTTTGCCTCACTCGCTCAAATAATTTTCAGGCCGTGTTCAAAAACACCAGAACCACGTGCCCACGCTGTCAAGTATGGGTAAGGGGCAGGCCTGTAAAGAATCCCGGGCATTCGTTCTGTGGACAACAACGCGCGGCCGCCGGGCCGGAGGATGTTTTTGGGCCCTAGCGGGAGGCTTGTCAACGCCGTGGCCCGGTGCTACCTGAGCAGAACCCGGCGCTGGAGCGGGAAGGTTTTGGCCTTCCAGCGCGAGCCGGGGTATCGCCGTGAGGTGGAACTACCCAATTGTGGTGCGGATACGATTTTTGACCCCAAATTTTTCAAGGAGCGGTTATGCTGAATCCGAACGAATGTATTCTTTTCAGCGGCGGAGCGAGCGGAACGGAAGCGGCTTTTGGCGCGCTGGCCGAACAATACGGTATCCAGGAGGTCAACTATTCTTTTGAGGGCCATCGCATCGAACGGCAACGCGGCATCCGTATGCTGACGA
>JBNJGM010000035.1:18362-21673 GCA_051747685.1 Thermodesulfobacteriota bacterium
CCATCAACGCCCCGACTTCCCTGGCGGAAGCCGGGGCGTTGGCCGTTGTCGGAGCTGTCTTTTTCAAAACCCGCCGGTCTTATGCTATGGAAAACGTCCAAGCACCAAATGCCAAGCGCATTTTTACTCAAAAACCGCCTGTCCCGTTTTGAGTGCATTTTCCCATCGCCCCTGACCGTCCCTTTGTGCCTGTGTGCCTTTGCTCAATAATCGAGTTTCCAATTCAAGCCCACTCCGCTGCGGCCTTGGCCACCCACCTGACTGTCCACACTGATATGCGGGAAGAGTTCGATCTCTACGCTGATTTTGTCCTCACTGTTTTCCAGCCCTTTTTGCGCCCGGAGATAGACGTTTTCTTGGAGATATTTGCCCATGCCGATGGAGGGACCGCCCTCGCCGCTACTCACGCCGAGTTCGTCGAGTTCCAAGAGTTGACGGGTTTTTTCGAAAAATTTCGTGGTCAGGGATCCACCGGTATTCCCGGTGCTCAGGGAGCGCAGCGCCTGGGCCAATTGGATAGCCTGCAACGGGTTCAGGCTGGAAACTGAACGGCCGAACAAAACGCGGCCCAAAATTTCCTCCTCGGGCAACGGAGGTTCGGATTCCATGCGGATTCCCGGATCATCCACAGGGCCGGTGAGCCAAATCCGAGCCAGAAAATCGTTTTCGGAATGCTCCGCAGCCACATTCAACCGTGGTTCGGGCGGGGAGTGGTTTTCAAAAAAGAGTTGTCCGGTTTCAATATCCAGCGTTTTGCTGAAAAAAGAGAAGCGCCCCCACACCGCCTCTAATTCTCCTTGTAATCTGGGCTCTTGGGTGCTGCCTCCGACGTGGCATTGTCCTTTGAATTCGGCTTCCAGGCCGCGACCACGGACGAAAAAGCGCCGGGGGATGGTCAGATCTAAATCCAAGTCCAGCGCGACCGGAGGGGGGGCGGCGCTGGATTTGGAGGAGGGTTGCGACGCAGCGGTGTGGGTGTTGGTGATATCCACGTCAGAGACGGATGGGGGCATCTGTTCCGGCAGACGTATTTCGGTGCGGTCCAGAGTCGCCTCTCCTTGGAGGCTGGCCGTCTTGAACGGGCCCTGTAGGCGTACATCCCCGGAAAGCACGGATTGCAATTGGTCTAAACGGATAAGGGCCAGGTGGTCGAGCCGGGCCGTCAGCTCGGCCCGGGGGCTGGGACGTAAGGGTATTGCGCCTTGTAGGCTGAATGTGCCTTTGGCCCCGTCCGTGCCATTGATTTGGAGGTCGTGGATGCCTTGGGCGTTGGCTCGGCATTGGGCGGTGATATCCTCAAGGACAATGCCTTGATAGACGTGTTCAAAGCGGCCTTGCTCCAATTCGGCTGTGCCCTGCACTTGGGGATCCTGCCAGGTGCCGTTGACGGTAGCGCTGGCCGTGAGTCGGCCTTTGGATTGCATTCCGTCGGTATCCAGGATGCGGGGCAGGGCCTTTAGATCGGCGCCCATATCCAATTCGCCTTGGCAAGTCCCCTCTGGCTGCGGGCTCAGGCGCAATGGGGCCAAGGAAAGGGTGAGCGGAACGGTGGCTGAGGCGCGCAAGGAGGCGTTGGCGGCCTCTTGTTCGGCCGTGAGTGAGGCCTGCAATGCGCCCGGGCGCCAATCCCAGCTGGCTTGGCCGTCAAGCGTGGGCAGGGTTTTCCAGCGTCCCTGGCGTAGTTTGCCGTTTTTGACGCTGAGGGTGCCCTGCAGGTGTGGCTTTTGGGGTGAGCCGCTGAGTTGGAACTCTGTATCCGCCCGCCCGACCAAGGGGTGGGGGAGGAAGGGATTGAGGCCAGCTAAGGGCAGGCCTTGAGCGGAGCCTTCGCCACTGACGCTCTTTGGGGCCCATTGGCCGTTCAGGGAGAAGGATCCCGGACCGAGGGTGGCTGTGGGCAGGCGCACAGACCAGGTGTCGCCCTGTTTGCGAAGTGCGGCGCTCTCGGTCAGCCGGAAATCCAGCTTTGGCGTGGCCGAACCTTTGAGGTGTGCGAGGTGCAACCGCCAATCGTCAGCGGCATTGACCTGCATGGTGCCGTTTCCGTTCGCTGAGAACGGGGTCTCGCCGGAGGCGCCGCGCAGTGTAGCGTTCAGGGCAAGGTCGTTGGGCGCACCGTGCCCTGTAAGGCGAGCGCTTTCCAGGTGCCACTGGCCGCTTTGCAGTTCGCTCAGCCGCAAGTTCCCCGATCCGGTGAAAGCAGTCGGGGTCTTGTGGACATCGAATTCTCCAGTGAGGTTTTGTATACGCAGGGTCTCGCCCCAGCGGGGCTGTTCGCAGCGAACAGAGCCACGGAGGTTGAGCGGGGTTTCCGGTTCACTGTGAACGTCCAACCGGGCATGGGCCTCGCCTTGCAAACTCTGTTCGAGGTAGGGCTGGAGCAGTTTCAGGGGGGTGTGGGCGGTAAGGGTTCCCTTGAGTTGTTTGGGGTCAGGCCGCATCCGGAGATTGCCCCGCAGGGTGCCAGCTCCCCAGTTGCCTTGGAGGGCTCGCAAAAAGAGCGTGGCGTCGTGCCAGGCAAAGGTGGTGCGCACGCGGGCTGGCCGTTCGTCAAGGTCCCCGCGGATATCCACAGGGCCGGCAAATCCCTGATTGCTTGGGGCAATCTCTGCCTGGGCGCTTACCGAACGCAGCTCGAAAGGGGCATTGGGGAAGAGACGCGGGGTGCGCAATTCAAGGGTCAATGCGGGATCGTCCCATGTGCCTTGGGCGTCGAGGGTGCCGGAAATGGCTTCGGTCAAGGCGGGCTCCCCGGGCGGCCAGCCAAGGGGTTGGCTGCGCAGATGCAGCCGAGCGGCGAGGCGTCGGCTTTGGGTGTTGACATTGCCAGCTCCCCACAGCCGAGTGCGTGGGGTCGTGAGCCGCAGCTCGTCCATACGGATATCGCCCTGGGCATCCGCGCCCCATTTGGCCTTGAGGGTGGCGTTGGCCCCGAGAAGGGCGGGCAGCGCTTGCGGTTGCTGCGGTGTTTGCACTTTGGCCTGCAGGGTGCCGTTGAGATCGAGCGGAACGAGATGCCCGGAAAACGCGGCCTGGGCCGTGCCTTGGGGCCAGCCCTTGGGCAGGGAGGCGGCGCTTTGGAGGGCCTCCCGAGCAGCGGGCAAGAGGCGCAGATTGCCCCGGGTCGCCCCGGTCGCGGCGTGGAAATGGCCATTGCCCTGGATAATTGGGGTTTGGTTTACCGCGACTTCTGTTTTGGGGACCTCCCACTGGAGCAGATCTGGGGTCTTGAGGGTGACCCGGCCACCGAGATGGCCGGCGGCGTGTACGGGGCTGTGACTGGTGATATCGGTGTTGGCCTCGACCTGGGC
>JBNJGM010000036.1:0-21118 GCA_051747685.1 Thermodesulfobacteriota bacterium
TTGCGGCAGGCGGTGACCGAATTTTGCGGGTCCCTGCAGGTCGTGCGCGAGACCGATCTTTTCCGACTGCCGGTGGACCGGGTGTTCACCATGCGCGGGCACGGCACGGTCATTACCGGCACGTTGGTCTCCGGACAGGTGGCGGTGGGCGAGGAACTCGCGGTTTACCCGCAGCAAAAGCGCACCCGGGTGCGTAGCCTGCAGGTCCACGGCCAGGAAGTATCCACGGCCTTGGCCGGGCAGCGCACCGCCTGCAACCTGGCCGGATTGGAGGTGGGCAGTCTCCAGCGCGGCGATGTCCTGGCCCGTCCCGGGACCCTGGCGCCCAGCCAGATGTGGGATCTGGAGCTGACCTGCCTCTCTTCGGCACCGCGGCCGTTGCGCCACCGTACCGAACTGCATTTCCACCACGGCTCGCGGGAGATTCTGGCCCGCATCTATCTGCTGGACCGGGACTTGCTCCAGCCCGGGGAGAGCGCCTTGGCCCAAGTCCGCTTCACCGAGCCCATGGTCGGCGTCTTTGGCGATCGTTTCGTGCTCCGGGCCTATGCGCCGCTGCGTACCATCGGCGGCGGCCGGGTTTTGGGACCGGTGGCCGGGAAGATTAAGCGCCATTCGGCCCAAGTCGAGCAATTGCAGGCCTTGGCCAACAGCGAGGAGCGGGAGGTCGTGGCCCGGCAACTGGCCCGGGCCGGCCACTCTGGTTTGGATATCCACCGTCTCCGGGTGGTAACCGGTGTTCCCGGTAAACGCCTGGAAAAACATCTCCAGGATTTGGGCAGCAAGCAGGAGGCGCTCCTCTTCGACCGCGAGGAGCGCAGTTATGTCCATGGGGAGGTGCTTGAGGAACTCAAGGCGGATGTGCAGCGTTTTCTTGTCCGCTATCACCGCCAACACCCCATGCGAGTGGGGGTGACCCGCAGTGAGTTCGCCTCTGGATGGGGCCGGAGCATACCGGTCAAATTGTTGCATTTCGTGCTAGAACGGGCTGTGAAAGAGGGGGTGATCCAGAAGACGGATGACACCTACCACGCGCCGGAACACCGCGTGTCATTGGCTGCGGACCAGGAACAATTCAAGGCCGCTTTTCTAGCGCGTTACCAGCAAGCGGGGTTGCGTCCCCCGAATCTGCGCGAGGTGTTAGCGGAATTGGATGTGTCTCACAAAGAGGCGGAGCCGGTGTTGCGGCTCCTCGCCGAAGCGGGGGAGTTGGTGAAGGTCAAGGAAGACTTGTATTTTGCGCCCGAGGCCATCGAGGATCTCAAAAAGCAGGTCCGAGAGTATTTCCAGACCCAGCAGAGCATGAACCCCACGGATTTCAAGGACCTCACCGGCCTGTCGCGCAAATATACGATTCCGCTTTTGGAATTTTTGGACCGGGAAAAAGTGACCATGCGGGTGGGCGACGTGCGGCATTTGCGGCAAGGCTAAGCCAAACGGACAAGAGGCCTTGGGAGTTGCCGCCGCGTATTCTGAGCGTGGGAGAGACAAAAAGAGGGTTAGGCCTAAGGCCTAACCCTCTAGTCTTGTAAACTGGGGTGAGTGACAGGATTTGAACCTGCGGCCACCTGGGCCACAACCAGGCGCTCTACCAACTGAGCTACACCCACCGCGCGAGACCCACACATCTAGGCAAGACTTGCGCAGCTGTCAAGAAAAAAATACAAACATGGCCTCGTTCACACCTCTATCCTTGGCTGGAGATTTTCCATGGATAAACTTGTTATTGAAGGCGGTGTGCCCCTGAAGGGTCGTATCGCACTAAGTGGCTCCAAAAACGCCGCACTGCCCCTCTTATTGGCCTCGATCCTGGTCCCGGAAGAGGTGCGCTTTTCCAATGTGCCCCCATTACGGGATATCGCGACAACCATCCGGCTCTTGGAGCTTTTGGGCTGTGCGGTGGACCAGGACGCCACCACGGTTGCGGTGACCGCGGGCAAGGAGTTGCATCCGCAAGCGCCGTATGAACTGGTGCGCACCATGCGGGCCTCGGTGCTCTGTTTGGGGCCGCTTTTGGCCCGCTTGGGCCAGGCCGAAGTTTCTTTGCCCGGGGGGTGCGCCATTGGGGCCCGCCCGGTGGATCTGCATCTGCGCGCCCTGGAACAGATGGGCGCTGAATTCACCTTGGAAGGCGGTGATATCAAAGGCCATTGCCGCAAGCTGCGCGGGGCCAGGATCGCCTTTGATTTTCCCACAGTGGGGGGTACGGAGAACGCGCTCATGGCCGCGGTGCTGGCCGAAGGGGAGACGGTGCTGGAAAACGCCGCCCGGGAGCCAGAAATTTCTGATCTTGCCCACTTTCTCAACGCCTGCGGGGCCCGCATCAGCGGCCAGGGAACCAGCGTGATCCGTATCCAGGGCGTGGCCTCCCTACATAGGTGCCAGTACGCGATCATGCCCGATCGCATCGAGACCGGCACCTATTTGGCGGCAGCGGCTATCACTGATGGGGAATTGCTCCTGGAAAACGGCAATATCGAACATATCGAAGCGGTGGTTTCCAAATTTGAGGAGATGGGCGTGGCCATCGAGCAGCGCTCTGATGGCTTGTTGGTGAGCCGGGCCCGAGAGCTTGAAGGGGTTTATGTCACTACGCAGCCGTACCCAGGGTTTCCAACGGATATGCAGGCCCAAATCATGGCCGTGATGGCCCTTTCCCACGGCTCTGGACTGATCAAGGAAACCATTTTTGAAAACCGGTTTATGCATGTGGGGGAGTTGATCCGCTTGGGCGCCGAGATCAAACTTTCCGGTCAAAACGCTATGGTCAGTGGCGTGCCCGCCTTACACGGCGCCCCAGTTATGGCCTCGGATCTGCGCGCCTCGGCATCCTTGGTCCTGGCAGGGCTCGCCGCTCAAGGGGGAACAGAGGTGCGCCGTATCTACCATCTCGACCGTGGCTATGTGCGCATGGAGGAGAAGCTGGGGCAGGTGGGGGCACGGATAAAGCGGGAGCGGGAGTAATACATGCCCTGGGCCGGGGAAAGACGCGCCGGCAAGTGGAAGGCGGGGAACTGAGATGGAGGCGCCCCCTGCCGCTGGCTTGCGCCGCGAGCGGGTGCTGCCCGGCCTTTTGCCATGGCACAAAGGGCTCATTGTCTTTCTCCTCGGCATTTTCGCTGTTCGGGATTTGGCGCCGGCGCTTGTCGGACTTGCGCTATTTGTGGTGCTGGAGAAAAGCCTTGGTGGCCGGGGGAGCCTGTGGAAGGGGGGATGTGTCTTTCTTTTCGCCTTTGTGGTGGGCTGGGCAGCCCATCCCCAGCCACCACCGCAAGAGATGCCGCAGTGGATGGCCGACCGCGAGGTTGTCCGCATACGCGGGGAGGTGGAGCGGGTCGAATTCAAACCGGAAAATCGGGCCAAGATCATTGTCTCCCAGGTGCAGATCCGGCCTTTGGAAAGCGATACCTGGCAGCCCTGGCCCGCTTCCTTGGTCTGGACCTGGTATGATCCGTCCATGTGGCCTGGTCCCGGGCAGGAGGTAGAGCTCGAGGGGCGGGTCAAACCCGTGCAGGGTTTTGCCAACCCAGGTACGTGGAATACCCGGGCGTATTGGGGGCGCCGTGATGTTTGGTATAAAACGTATACTGATGCGCCAAAAGAGGTAAAAGCCGTGCACGGCCGTGCCTCTTGGAGTTGGCGGACCCGTTTGGCCCTGCGGGAGACGGTTTTGGCGCAGACTGAACCCGGCGGCGGTCGCGGGCTGGTGCTTTCGTTGCTTATGGGGGATAGGTCCGAGTTGTCCTATGACGCCTTGGATCTCGTCCGGCGGGGTTCTTTGGCCCATAGTCTGGCCTTATCCGGGCTGCATGTGGGGTTTATCGTGGGCATCGGGGCTGGCCTGGCTTGGGCGGTGGGCTGGGTGGCTCCGGGATTGTATATGTGGCTGCCGCGAGCCAAATGGGCCATCCTGCTGGCGGCGCCCCTTGTGGCCGGATACCTTTGGCTGGGCCAAGGGGCGCCCTCCTTGGTGCGGGCCTCGGTCATGTTCGGGGCCTGGGGGGTATTATTATGGCAGGGGCGCTCGCAAGTCCTTTTGGACGGTCTTTTTTGGGCCGTTCTGGTGCTGGTCTGCGTGGATCCGCTGTGCGTGTATGATTTGGGGGTGCAACTCTCAGTCACAGCGGTGGCCGGGTTGATTGTCCTGGGCCGGACGTTGGCCGCTGGTTGGCAGCGTTTGGGGTCCTTTTTGCCGCAATGGCTCTTGCCGCTGCGCTACGCCCTGGGAGTGATGGGGGTGAGCGCGTTGGCCAATGTGGTGTTGCTGCCGCTGGTAACGGCCAATTTCGGGTTCGCCAGTCCCCATTTGTACCTCAATGCCCTGTGGCTGCCCTTGCTGGGGCTGGGGGTGTTGCCCTTGGCCCTAGTGGGAGTACTGGGCTGGCTGCTGCCCGGGGCAAGCGCGGTGGGGGCCTTGGGTTTTGGCGCAGCTGCCCGGCTCGCGGAGGCAATGTTCGCCGGGCTGAGTTGGCTGGACGCTCAGGGCTGGCTTGAGGAGATAATGGTGCTGCGGCCGCTTTGGCCGCAGGCGTTTGGGTATTGGTTGCTTCTCGGGGCGCTTGTGCTCGCCTGGGCCGGGTATAAACGCTTCTGGCCCGTGGTGGCCGTAGGGCTTGCCCTGCTTGTGGGGCCCACGTTGGCAGCGCAAATGGAGCAGGGGCGGGTGCGGCTGACGGTTTTGGATGTCGGCCAGGGCCAAGCGGTTTTGCTCCGTGGGCCCTCAGGCCGACGGATACTTATTGATGGCGGCGGTTCCTGGAACCCAGATTTCGATTTGGCCCGCTTTGCGGTCCTGCCCGCGTTGACCCAGGGGGCGCCGCCCCGTTTGGATACTGCTGTTTTGACCCATCCCGATTTTGACCACCATCGGGGGATGCAGACCGTGGTGGACACCTGCCAAGTGGAGAGATTCGCGTTTAACGGCCAGTGGCCGGCTGGAGACGATGGGCGAGACCTTCGCGCTGCCCTGGCCGCGGCTGAGGTGCCGGTCCAGACATGGCAGGCCGGGGATCGGATCGCCTTGGGCGAAGGTTACCGCTTGGAAGTCCTGCATCCGCCGGCCGAGTGGCGTATGGCGGACAAAAATGACAGTTCTCTGGTGTTGCGGTTGTGGGACGGCGAGCGTGGGCTTGCCCTTTTGTGCGGCGATATTGAAAAAGCCGGGGTGGAGGCGGTACTCGAAAGCGGGGTAGAGCTGCAAAGCGAGGTGTTAGTGCTCCCCCACCACGGCAGTCGCAGCAGTCTCGCCCCGGAATTCTACGCTGCTGTGGATCCCTCCTTCGCCGTGGCCAGTGCCGCGTTTCTGCATCCGTTTCGCTTTCCGCATCTCGAAGTGCGCCAGGCGCTTCGTAAACAAGAGGTGGAACTGCTGACCACAGCCGAGTCCGGTGCGGTGCGCATTACCTGGGAGCCGGACGGTTCCCGCCGCATGGAAGAGCTCCGCCACACTCGGCAAACCTGGCCCTAAGGGGAGTCAACGTCCACAAACCGGGCTATTTACCTGAGATCCTGCATTTGTGGTCCCGATTCCAGAATTTGCCCTGTGGCCTGGAAGCAAAGCCCAGATGTATTGCTTCGTGGGGCGCTGAAAGGGGGGACAGGCCGTGGCCAAAATTCTGGAATCGGGTTGTGTGTTTTTCACGGAGGTAGGGGAGTAGGACGGCGGTTGGTCCACCGATCCCCTAGAAAATCAGTAATTCATGTTCAAGCGTTCGTGCACGGCGGCAAGGGTTTTGGCGGCCTCTTCCCCGGCCCGCCGCGTACCTTCGTGGATGATGTCCCAGACCTCGTCCGGATTTTTTTCCAGTTCCCGGCGGCGCTGCTGGATGGGGGTCAAAAACCCGTCCATGTGCGCGAGCAGGCTTTTTTTGCAGGCCATACATCCGCGTGTGGCCTGGGTACACCCTTCGCTGATCTCGGCGTTTTCCTCTTTGGGGGCCAGCAGTTCCAGGTAGGGAAAGAGGTTGCAGTTTTTGGGATCGCCGGGATCTTTGAGGCGTTTGCGGGCGGTATCCGTGAGCATGGACATGATCTTGGGTTGGATCTCCTCCATACTTTCGCGTAAATAAATGGCGTTGCCGTAGCTCTTGCTCATTTTGCGGCCATCGAGGCCGGGGAGCTTGGCTGTTTCGGTCAATTTGGCCTCGGGTTCGGGGAAATAGTCCCCATACAGGTAATTAAACCGCCTGGCGATTTCTCGGCAGAGTTCCAAGTGGGGCAATTGATCGTGGCCTACGGGGACAAGTTCGGGGCGGTACATGAGAATGTCGGAACTCATTAACACCGGATAGCCCAGAAATCCGTATGTGTTGAGATCTTTGGCCGCAAGCTCCTGCTTGATTTCCTTGTAGGTGGGATTGCGCTCCAACCAGCCCAGCGGGGTGATCATGGACAAGAGCAGGTGCAACTCACTGTGGGCTTTTATGTGCGACTGGAGAAACAGCGTGCACTTGGCCGGATCCAGGCCGCCGGCCACCCAATCCATGACGAGCTGCGGGACAAAGGATTTGATGTGGTGCGGATCATTGTATTCACTGGTCAGGGCGTGCCAGTCGGCAATGAAAAAATAGCAGTCGTATGCTTCTTGGAGCTGGGTCCAATTCTGCAAGACCCCGAAATAATGCCCCAAGTGCAAGGGGCCGGTGGGGCGCATTCCGGAAACGATACGTTTACAATCAGACATGGTGGGACAACTCTCGCGGTTCGTGTTGTTGGGATTGCCGCCCTGGTCGGTGCAAGGCGGCGCAGAAGGCCAAAGTGGAATAACGCGTGGCCCGGCACTTCGTGCTAGATGGGCAGCAGCAAGGAGGCCAGGCCGTAGATTACGGGCAGGATGACTTTTTGCACCGCCCCGGTCAGAAAGAGCAGGATCAGGACAATAAATCCGTACTTGCCCTGTTCTTGATAGATTTGGGCGTAACGCGGGGGCAAAAGGCCAGCCAGGATGTTACTGCCGTCTAGCGGGGGAATGGGCAACAGATTGAAGACCCCTAGGCCGATATTGACCAGAACTCCGGCCTGGGCCATGTAGATCAAGGGTTGGACAATGCGCACGGTTTGCTCGGAGGTGCTTTGCCCGAACATCCAGAACAGAGCGTGGAACAGCAGGGCAAAGCCAGTGGCCAGTAGAAAATTGGTTACCGGCCCGGCCAAGGAGACATAGATCATCCCCTGGCGAGGGTTGGCAAAATATCCCGGATTCACCGGCACCGGCTTGGCCCAGCCGATTTTAACGATAAAAAGGGCGATGGTTCCGATGGGGTCGAGGTGTTTGAGGGGATTGAAGGTCAACCGGCCGGCTGCTTTGGCTGTGGGGTCGCCGAGGATGTAGGCGACGTAGCCGTGGGCCAGCTCATGGAAGGTAATGGCCATGAGCACGGGGACGGCCAGGATGGCAAATTGGCGGACAATTTCTTGTATTTCAAGCATGGGCAGACCCGTGGTGGTTAAAGATATTGGGTAGGCGACGGCAGATCCGCGACCAGAAAGGCCTGCTAGCATGTCCCTTTCCAGCGGGCAAGCCTGGGCAAATGGGGAGAGGATACGGTTACGGGAGCAGGCCATGCTCCACATCTCGGAATCGGGTTGCGTGCGTTATGTGGATGGATGTTTCGGGCCAACGGACTAGGCCGCGGGCAGGAAATCTCGTCCCCAAATATAGCCGTGTCTGGCGAGAAAGGCTATGATCTTTTCCCGCGCTCCCCGGGTTTCGACAAAGGAGAGGATACAACAGTCTCCGGGTGGGGGAATGGCCTCAGGGCCCCAAATGGGAACGCCGTGCACGCGGTGGCCGATTTTGGCCGGGGCGATATCGATATAGGCAGTGATGTGTAATCCTTGCGCCGTGAGCCATGCAGCGCGCTGCCGTGTTTTGCGCCCCGCACCCCAAAGAACGATTCTCGGGTGATGGGGATTGTGGCGCGCTGACCACCGTGCCAGATAATAGGCCTTGATCTTGTAAAAAGCCTCTCTGCGACAACGCGGGTCAGTACGGGACAGGCGTTGCGGCGGGTCATTCCAGGTAAGGCAGCACGTTTGTAATTTGTGCATCCGTACCCCCCGGTCAAGCCAGCGCAGCCACAATTCGTAATCTTCCGGGAAATCCCCCGAGGCGTAGCCGCCGTAGGTATCCACGAGGCCGCGGCGAAAGAGCACCGAAGGGTGGGCAAAGGGCGATTCGATAAAACGGTGCTGTTGTATCTGCTCTGCGGTTTGGATCTGGTTACTCCATTGGACGTATCGGGCGTAGCCTGCGTTGCCGTGGTGGCGCGGAAAATCGACCTGACAGGAAACCAGGCCGATGTGCGGATGGGTTTCAAGAAACGCGGTTTGCCGTTCCAAGCGTCGGGGGTGGCAGGTGTCATCGCTGTCCATGCGAGCGATATAGTGCCCCTGGCACACGGTCAGCCCGGTATTCAAAGCCGCTACGATCCCCCCGTGGGAAAGGTGTAGGACCTGAATTCGGGGCTCGGCCCGGGCGTAGTGGGCCAAGACTGTGCCGGTGGCGTCGGTGGAGCCGTCGTCCACGGCCACGATCTCAAAATCGGTTCTGGTCTGGGCCAAAAGACTGTCCAGGGCCGCCGGCAGGGTGGCCGCAGCATTATAGGTGGGCAGAAGGACACTGATAGGAGGATGGGACATAAGGGTGCGTGACGGGGTCCAGAGTAACGGATTGTGGTTCTGCCGGAATGACTCCGTTCGAGGAAGCGCCTTTCTAGACTGTACTGACCCCAAAGCCAGGGTCAAGTCCGCAAACATCCATGTGAATCGTGAGAAGTTTGAGTCAAAGTCTAGAAATTGTTTCCCTGGATCCAGGATACCTGCGGTGTCAGGTATAGGCGAAGGGCTTCGAATGGTTGGGGATATAGTACAAAGCGCGCCAGGCCCGCATGCGGGCCTGGCGCGCTTGTTTAATAGAGAGCCGGAAACGTTGTGCTGGGTTTAGATCAAGCCGTTGTCCTTGAGCCATTGGGTGGCGACTTTTTTGGCGTCTTTATGTTCCACATCAACGGCTTTATTGAGCTTTTGCATTTGTTCGGTGTCGAGGTTCTCCGCCAAGGGTTGGAGGATTTCGGGGATTTCCGGGTACTCCTCCAAAACCTCCTCTCGCACCACGGGCACCGGGTTGTACACGGGAAAGAAGTTCCGGTTGTCGTCTAGGGTCACGAAGCCGAAGGCGGCGATGCGCCCGTCGGTGGAAAAGCCCATGGCCACATCGACTTGGTCGTCGCGCAAGGATTTGTAGGTCAGCCCCAGGGACATTTTTTCGATTTGATTGGCGGGCATGCGGAAGTCGTAGGTACGCATAAGCCCTTTGAACCCGTCCGGGCGTTCCCAGAATTCGGCATCAGTGGCAAAGATAAAGGCATCGGGGTTTTCGTCGACATAGGCTCCGAAATCTTCAATCGTCTGAATATCGAGTTCTTGGGCTTGCTCTTTGCGCATCATCAGGGTGTAGGTGTTGTTGAACTTGATGGGGTCGAGCCAGACAAGACCCTTTTCCTGATCCCGTTTTTTGACCCAGTCATAGACTTTTTGGGGGTCGGTCATGATCTCTTTGTCGTCCTGTTCGTAATAGACGGTGTACGCAGTACCGGTATATTCGAAGTAGAGGTCGAATTGGGCGTTGACCAAGGATTTGCGGGCTAAAGCGGATCCCACACCGGTTTTGGTTTTCGCGGAAATCCCCGCGTCTTCAAGCAGAATTTGGGCACATTCGGCTAAGATATATTGTTCGGTAAAATTTTTCCCGCCTACAACCAGAGATGAGGCATTGAGTGTGGCGCTCGCAGCCACAAGGATGAAAGCGCTGAGAAATGCGGTCCTAAGTGTTCGCAATACGTTGTGCATTGGTTCCTCTCCATACGGTTTGGGTGTTGTTGGCAATTATTCGGATTCCGCGAGGCGCAATCCCCGGGAGACCAAAAGTAGACTTAAAATGGTACATAAAAAATCGCCGAAAAGGGCCAAAAGGGTGGTGGGGATGGCCCCGGCCAAGAGTTTTTCCGTTTGCATCAGATTAATGCCAGTGAAGATGAGATCGCCGAGGCCGCCGGCGCCGATCAAATAGGCTAGGGCGGTGGTGCCGATATTGATCACCAGCGCTACCCGAAAACCGGTCAGGATGACGGTCATGGCGTTGGGCAACTCCACCTCCAGCAAAATACGCCAATCCGGCATCCCCATGCCCTTGGCCGCCTCGATCATGGCCGAGGGCACCGAGGTGATCCCGGCAAGGGTATTGCGGGCGATGGGCAAGACGGAATAGATATATAAGGCGAAAATAGCGGTTTTGGCCCCGATGCCCAGCACGCTCATCATTAAAGCGAGCACCGCTAGGGAGGGGATGGTTTGCCCGAGGCCTACGATATACATGACCACCCCGGTAAACCGGCGCAAACGGCGGCGGGTCAGGGCAATCCCGATAATAAGCCCCGTAGTGGTGGCGAAGGCCATACTCACGCCGACCAAGTACAGGTGCTGATAGAGCAGTTTGAGGATATATGGGTATTCGTAGGGATCGGAAACGTAGGAAATGAGCCCCACGCGCTCCGCGGTCACGCCAAGGGTGAGCAACAGGGCGATGAGTACGAAATGGTAGAGTTTGCGCAGAATAATGCTCATTTGTTCTGCTTCCTTTGGATCTTTATGCCTTTCGGTGTCAGGGCGCGCTCGATACCGGCCATGCTCCCATCAACGACAATGGCAAAAAGAGAGACCAATATAGCGCCGGTGACGATCATGTCATCATAGACCATATCGATGCCCTTTTGGATGTAGACCCCCAAGCCGCCGGCGCCGACAAAGGTGGCGATGGCGGCGATGCCGATATTCATGACCGCGGCCGTGCGCAGCCCCGCCAAAATGACCGGAATGGCTAGGGGCAATTCCACCTCTTTTAATAATTGCCAGTTGGACATGCCCATGCCGCGCCCAGCATTGACCACCGCCGGGGGCACGTTTTTGATCGCCACATAGGTGTTTCTGATAATGGGCAATTGGCTGTAGAGGACCAAGGCGATGACCGCGGGTACCTTGCCCAGACCGTGGCCGAAAACGGAGAGAATCGGTAGCATCAGCCCGAACAAGGCAATGGAGGGGATGGTCATGAAAATGTTAGCGGTATTCATAACCCGCCTGGCCAATGTTTCGTACTTGGTGATCACCACCCCGATGGGAACGCCTATGAGCGTGGCAATGCCCACGGAAAGGCCGACGATCCAGGCGTGTTCCCACGTCAGGTACAGGGCCTGGTCGGCGTTATTTTGGAGAAAGCCAAGAATATCCATACGCTTGTCCTTTTGCGCTTAGGCCTCGCCACGGTCTTCGGTTTCGTCGGAATAGACGTCCAAGATAGCCCGTTGGATGTTTTGATAGCTGACCGTGCCGATAAAATCGCCATTGCCGTCAATGACGCAGAGCAGGATCAGGTCGTGCATGAGCATCATGGACAGGGCGTCGCGCAGGGGTTGCCGGCCTTGGGCCATGACCGGAAAGGGGGTGGCGATATGGCGGGCTTTGCCGGTTTCATATTTGAGGTCTTTCAAGGAAACGTATCCCACCGGCTTGCCGCCATCCACGACCACGCCGTAGCGGCGTTTTTTCTCTTCCAAAAAGGCCATGGCAGCCGGGGCCAACGCCTCGCCCTGAATGATGTTCTGCGGGGCAGGGTTCATGGCGTCGCGAACCCGCATCAGCCCGAGAACCTTTAAGGCCCGATCAGAACCGACAAAATCGGCTACGAATTTGTTTTTGGGCTGGGTGAGGATCATTTCCGGGGTGTCGTACTGGATGAGCTGGCCCTCGCTAAAAAGGGCGATTTTGTCCCCCATTTTGATGGCTTCGTGGATGTCATGGGAGACAAAGGCGATTGTTTTCTTGAGTTTTTCCTGGACCTTTAAGAATTCGTCCTGGATTTGTTCCCGGTTAATGGGGTCAATGGCCCCGAAGGGCTCGTCCATAAGCAGGATTTCCGGGTCCGCGGCCAGTCCGCGGGCCACACCGATACGCTGCTGCTGTCCACCGGAGAGTTCAGCCGGGTAGCGGTCTCTGAAAATAGCCGGGTCCAATTGGACCATGCGTAAAAGTTCGTCTGTGCGTTCGCTGATTTTGTCCTTGGCCCACCCCAGCATCCTCGGTACTACAGCGATATTTTGGGCGATGGTTTTATTGGGGAAAAGACCGATGTCCTGGATGACATAGCCCATGGATTGGCGCAGATGGACCGGGTTTTGTTCATTGATGTTGCGCCCGTTAATGGTAATGGTTCCTCGGGTGATGGTGTCCAAACGATTGGTCAGGCGTAACGTAGTGGTCTTGCCGCAGCCCGAAGGGCCGAGAAAGACGACAACCTCCCCTTTTTCGATATGAAAGGAGACATTATCCAGCGCAGTAATCGCGCCGGGGCCTGACCCATAGATTTTGCTTACAGAATCGTAGGTGATCATAAGGCCTCGTACGGCTTGGTTTGAGGTGTTGATAGTGTAAGCTTGAAACTGTAGCCCGATGCGCCCAATTGGTCTTTGGGCGTGTCCGGCAGTGGTCAGCGGAAGGAGGTGAAGAAAAAATTCCAGGTATGAGGCGGTGTATAGCTGTCCCGGTCCCTTGTTTGAGGCAAGGGGGAGCAGGCATGGGGGGTATGCTGGGCGAAGATTTTGAGAGAAATATAGAGCATAGGTACGGAAGTGGTGCATATGCCGGATTCCAGTAATCCGGTGGGGCGCAGAGATCGGTGTTGGTTGGTGTAAGGGCGCGCCCCTTTTGCCACTGGAAGATCAGAGTATAGGGTATAGACGAGAAAAAAAGCAACGTCCAAAAAAGGCGCTCCGAGGTGCTAAAACCGTGTTTCAAGCCGCTATGTGCTGGTAGGGAAGGAAAATTGGGAAATAATAGCCTGAAAAGAGCCGGAACAGGACGTATTGGCCAGTTCCGGCTGATTATTGTGGTCCGGGGCACCGCCTGGATCCCGGCGGCGGGGTGTGTACTTGAGGTGGGGCAGTCAGGTTTTTTGGAGGTCGTGAAAGACGCTGAGCGCAGCGGTAGCCCCTTCGCCGACGGCAGTCACGATTTGGTTCACCCCGCCGATAGCGTCTCCGGCGGCGTAGATCCGGGGAATATTTGTGCGGCAGGCGCGATCGGCTTGAACATAGCCGTGGGCGTCCAGGGTGATGCCGAGATCTTTGGCGAGTTGGGTGTTGGGCGATTCGCCTACAGCAATGAAAATGCCGTCCGCGGCCACCTCTTCACTGCTGCCACTCTTGAGGTTTTGTAATCGCAGTCCAGTGACTTTTTCCTGGCCCAGAATTGCTTCCACTACGGTGTCCCAGACAATGGGCACATTTTCCTGTTCCAGGCTGCGTTGCAGGTGGGGTTCGGCGCGCAAAGCGTCTCGGCGGTGGATCAAGGCGACCTCTGCCCCGAGGTTTTTGAGATGCAGCGCTTCGGTGGCAGCGGTGTTGCCTCCGCCGACGATAAAGACTTTTTTATTTTTGAAGAGGTAGCCGTCGCAGGTGGCGCAGTATCCCACACCGTTTCCAAAGAGGCGGTCTTCTCCTGGGACGCCCAATTTTTTCCACGTCGCTCCGGTGGCGAGAACAAGGCTTTTGCTTTGATAGGTGCGGCCCCGGGTCAATGTTTCTATGTGCTTGCCGACTTTGATTTCTTGGACCGCTTCGCCTTCTCGAATATCGGCGTATTCCCGGGCCTGTTTTTCTACCATTTCCATAAGTTGTTTGCCGCCAATGGAAGTGAAGGCGGGATAATTTTCGACCACCGGAGTGACGGCAACTTGTCCGCCGATAATATTTTTCTCCAAGACTACCGTGTGCATTCCCGAGCGCTCCAGGTAGATGGCCGCGGTCAGGCCGGCCGGGCCGGCGCCGACGATGATGACATCGCAAGTCTCTACCGGGGAGTTGGAATCCTGCTGCGAAGCCACGGCATCTTCTTCAGGGGTGGATTCAAGGGCAAGTAATTCGGCGAGAAAGGTTTCTGCGGGCAGCAACCCCTTGGTGGCTTCCCAGTCATTGATAACGGTGTGCGGAACGGATCCCACGGCAAAGGTTTCTGCAAGATCAGGATTTTCCGAGGTTTCGATGCATTCGGCCCGGATGAGGTCGGGGCGTTCAACGGCCGCCTGGACCGCATTGATGACCTGGCCAGGGCAATAGGGACAATTGGGGGTGACGAAAACGCGGACATGTCGCGGGTCGCTCAGGGTTTGGAGCAAGCGTTGGTTCGCCTCGCTGAACTCCGTCTTGCCGGTGGAGACCAAGAGCAGGGTTTGGATGAAGGAGCGGCCCTCCTCACCGGCAGGGGCGCCGATATAACGGATATTGAATTCTTCCGGATTGACCAGTAGCGTGGGAGAACGGGTGATGTCCGCGACGTTTTCGGCTTGGTTCTGGAATTCGGTTTCCTGCACAGTGATTTTTTCCGAAAGTCGGGCGAGATCGGTGCAAAATTTCCGGGCGAAGTCATTGTAGGCGTCGTTGGTCCCTTTGGCGGTATACAAGTGGATTTGCACCGGGGATTGGAGCTGCTGGAAGACTTCGCTGAGATAGTCGCGCTGGTCTTGGGGCAAAAACCATTCCTGTTCGGTGGCAGGCGGGTCTTTTTTGGAAAACAAAGGGGGCATAGACGGCTCCTTTTACGGCTGCACAGCCAACAGGCCGGCAAGTGGTTCACGGATAGTGGATATCTAGTCAAATCGCGGCAGCGATGTAAAGGAGCACGTATGTATCGGGTGGTGTTTCTCCGCCACGGTCAGAGTACCTGGAACCAAGAAAACAGATTCACTGGCTGGACGGATGTGCCGTTGAGTGCCAACGGTGAACAAGAGGCCCTTGCCGCAGCGCGGCAGCTTCGGCAAAAGGGTTTCTCCTTTGATTGCTGTTATACCTCGTATCTGCAACGGGCTATCAAAACCCTCTGGATCGCGCTCGAAGACCTCGGGGCCATGTGGTTGCCGGTGGAAAAGCATTGGCGGCTCAATGAGCGGCATTACGGGGCGTTGCAAGGGGAGGATAAGGCAGCCACGGCAGCTCTATACGGGGAGAAACAGGTATTTCAATGGCGCCGCAGCTACGCGGTGCGTCCGCCGGCCTTACCTGACAACGCCCCCCGGTTGCCGGAATTGGAGCCGCGCTATGCCGATTTGCCTGCGGCGGCCCGTCCCCGCACGGAAAGCCTGGCGGATACAGTCGAGCGGGTGCTCCCGTATTGGGAGGCGCGGATTGCCCCAGCCATCTTGGGTGGGCGGCAGGTCTTTATTGTGGCCCACGGCAACAGCCTACGGGCGCTTGTTAAACACCTCGAGGGGCTTTCCGAGGAGGCGATCACCAAACGCAATATTCCCACTGGAGTGCCCCTCGTTTATGAGCTTGATGGCGACTTGCGGGTTGTGCGTTGGTATTATCTTCCGGATCCGGAAAAATGATACGAAATCTGATTTCCGGGGACTGCAGGTTATCTGCGAGGTTTCCAAAAACGCGGCCCCACAGAGCCGTCAAATATTGGGCAGGGGCGTGCGACTGCATTGACTCTGGCTTTTGCTTTAGGCTACGAATTTGATAATCGGAAGTCGGCTCAATGCGAAGGAGTGGATTATGTCCAACCGGTATCGGGTTGGATGGGGTTTCGGGCTCGTTTTCCTGGTACTTTTGGGTGCTGTTCGTCCGGCTCTGAGCACCGGGCTGGACGCGGTGCGTGAACGCGGTGTCTTGCGCCATATCGGGGTAGAGCCGTATGCGAATTTTGTGACCAGTTCCCAAGAGGGCTTGTCGATTGAAGTCATGCAGCAGTTCGCCAGTTGGTTGGGGGTCGAATACCAATTTGTGCCCACCCAATGGTCCAACGCCCTTGGCGATTTACTCGGCGGCGATGTGTACTATGACCAGAAAAACGGAACTCGGGTGCCAGAAGCCCGACCGATAACCGGGGACGTACTGTGCAGCGGGGTTACAGCCTTGAGCTGGCGCAGTGATGTGGTCGCCTTCTCGCATCCGACATTTTTGACCCAGGTGCTGCTTGTCACCCGCTCTGATTTTCGTGTCACCCCAATTCGGCCCACCGGCTCCGCCTCCAGTGATATTGAAAAAACAAAGGGGAAAGTCGCCGGACTGCGGCTCATGGGCTTGCCCGGAACCTGTCTGGACCCCGAAATGTATGAATTACAAGGCGCCGGGGCTGAGCTTGTTACCGGGGCGACGCATCCCAATCAACTCGTGCCCCGTCTTCTTGACGGCGAGGTGGAGGCGATTTTGCTTGATGTGCCAAGCGCCTTGATGGGGCTGGGGCATTGGCCGGGACAGCTCAAGATCATCGGCCCCGTTTCTTCGATGCAATATATGGCCTGCGCGTTCCGCCCGCAGGATGAGGCGTTGCGCCAAGCCTTTAATCGGTTCATGGAAGAAATCCGCTGGAACGGTACCTATTATCGGATGGTCGAACGGTATTATCCAAATATATTTAATTATTTTCCCCATTTTTTTGCCAATATCGCCCCTGAAAAACAACTTCCTAATGACTCCTTCAACTTGCTCTCCTTTCCCGGTTCCCGATGGTAAATTGACCCCGTCCACCCCAAGGCTTCCCTGGCGCTTACCGAGGGCCAAAAGCCCATATCTCCCGCTGGCTGCCGAGCCAGCCGGGTGTGGGCGTATTGAATACGCGACCGTGGGGCAGGGGCAATGAGCGCACGGACCCTCGCGCTGCTGGCGTTTTTGTATTTTTGCCATTTTTTCCGCCACGGGATGGTACTGCCGCTGGTGCCCCTGTATGCGGTGGAGATGGGCGCCTCCTCGGCCTTAGTGGGGATCATCGTCTCCGGATTCCACTTTTTGGCGCTGTGTTTGGCTTTGTATGTCGGGCGCCTGGCGGACAAGATCCCGGTACGGACCATGCTTTTGCTGGCGGCCTTAGGCAATATTGCCTACAGCCTGTTGTTGTTCCGGGCCCAGGAGCCCCTTGGGCTCTTTGCGGCCCAATTAGTAGGGGGCTTGGGCTTTTTGCTGTTGATTGTTTCTTCACAAGCCGCGATTTCCCAGATTTCAAGTCAGCAGCAGCGGGAGCGGGGGTTCGGACTCTTATCTTTTGCAGCGGCCTTGGGACAAGGCACCGGGCCTGTGATCGGAGGGTGGCTTGCCTCGCTTGTGGGGTATCCACAGGTGTTTGCCCTCGCTGGTGCTGTCGCTTTGACCGGGCTTGCTGCCTGGGCCATCAAACATGACACGGCTGTTGCGGCCAAGAGCGCTGCCCAATGGCGTGAAGCCGGGGTCTTGTTGCAAGATCCCCGTTTTGTTGGTGTTCTTGCCTTTACATTGAGCATTATCTTTGCCGTGAGTTTGCGCGGTTCGTTTTTGCCCCTGCTACTCCGGGAGAAAGGGTTTTCCCCGGAACTGATCGGCGGCGCTCTGTCCCTTTTCGCAGTGGCCATGACCGTTATCCGCCTCGGTGTGGGCCGGCTTATGGGGCGCAGTTCGCGGGCCTTTCTCGTAGCGCTGGCATTGGGGTTGGTCACGATCCCCGTGGGGCTGCTGCCGTTTTTGCACCACCAATGGAGCGTCGGGACGGCCTTAGTGGTCTTTGGACTCGGGTTTGGTATTTCCCAACCCTTGTCGTTGGTTATGGTGGCTGACTTGGCCTCTAAGGAGGCCAGTGGCCTGGCTATGGGGCTGCGCTTTACCACGATTACCGCGGGGACGTTTTCTAGCCCGCTCATTCTTGGCGCTGTTGCGGAACTGGCTGGCGTTCCCGCTGCTTTTGCGGTGCCCACGTGTATTTTAGTCCTTACGGGGGTGGTGCTCTGGTGGGGGTGGTGGCGCAGAACCCAGATTCGGCAGGGGAGTGGCTAGCGTACAGGCACCAAGTTGGGAGGCGTTGTCCGGGGCGCCTGGGTTTCAAGTATTGGAGCGTCAGCAGCAATGCGGAGCGCAGGGCTTGCGGGTGTTGCTACGGGAGTTACATGGTGATGCCGTGTTTTTTGATCATTGCATAAAAATGGGAACGCGAGAGCCCGGATATTTCCAGGATTTCCTTGATATCGGCTTCGGTGATTCGGATGAGGTGCTCGAGGTAGCGCCGTTCGATAAGCGCCCGGAACTCTTTTAAAGGTGGAAGGGGTGAGGGGAAAAGGTGTTCGTACGTGCCGTTTGACTGGTTGTCCGGGACTGTATGAACCGTTTTTTCCGAGGGGTGCGGCTGCTGGGTAGTGTTGTTTTGGCGTAAGGAGGCCTTGGTCACCTTGATCCGGATTTCCTGCGGCAAGTGCATGGCGTACAAGGTTTGTTCCTGGCCGGCCGCGACAAAGGCCTGTTCCAGAACATTAAATAATTCCCGTACGTTGCCCGGCCAGCCGTAGGCGGCTAAGGTGGCAAAGAAGTCGGCGTCATAGCCTTTGGTGGGCAATTTGTGATCTTCACAGAGTTTGTCTAAAAAGTACATGGCCAAGGGTTTGATGTCTTCGGGGCGCTCGCGCAACGGGGGCAAATCAAGATGCATTGTCTTGAGCCGAAAAAGCAGATCCTGCCGGAAATCACCAGCCTCCACTAGGGCATTGAGGTCCTTGTTGGTGGCCGCGATCAAGCGAAAATCGCTTTGGATTTCCTTAGTTTCACCGACGGGGCGGAAGCGCCGTTCCTGCAAAACGCGCAAGAAGGATTTTTGGATGGATAAGGGCAATTCCCCGATTTCATCCAAAAACAATGTTCCGCGGTGGGCTAATTTGATCAATCCGTCCCGATCTTCCTGGGCGCCGGTAAAGGCGCCTTTTTTGTGCCCAAAAAGCGTGCTCTCGACCAGGCTTTCCGTGAGGGCCGCGCAGTCGACCACGACGAACGGTCCTTGGGCCCGGGGACTGTTTTGGTGAAAGGTCCGGGCGAAAAGCTCCTTGCCGGTGCCAGTTTCGCCGGTGATCAAAACATTGGAATCTGACGGCGCCCCCTGCGCAATGAGATCAAAACAGGATTTGATTTTCGGGCTGCGGCCGATGACATTTTCGAGGTGGAGCGCGACCACGCCGCTTTTATTCTCTTTCTCTTCTCTATACTTCAGCGCCCGTGTGAGGGTGAGCTTGGTTTGTTTGATAGGCGAGGGTTTTATCAAATAATCCCAAACCCCGCGTTGGATGGCGAGTTCCGCCCCGTCAGGATCCCCCTGGCCGGTTAAGATGACGACTTCCGGGTGAGAGGGGGCGCCCTTTATGTCCTGAAGCACATCCAGGCCATTGCCGTCAGGGAGTCGGACATCCAAAAACACGAGATCAAAATTTTCCGCCATTAAGGACTGCAAACCCTGGTGCAAGGTCAGGGCGCTGTGGCATTCGTGGTTCAAGCGTGCCGTCAAACTCTGCATGGTTTCACAGAGTTGGGCGTCATCATCGATAATTAATATTTTGGCCATAAAACCAACTGCATTAGGTGGTGGGGTTGTGTCGGGATGCCATAGCCTCGCGGATGGCCTGGGACAGACTCAAGCGATTGTAGGGTTTGCGAACCAGTTTGCAGATGTTGTCCGCCCGGCCTAAGGCGTGGACCGCGGTTTCTCGGCCGGACACAAGGATCACCGGTGTTCGCGGTGCCAGGTTTCGGATCTGCTGCGCCAATTCCAACCCATTGACCTCGGGCATGTCAAAATCCGTGATAACGACGTCGAAATGCTCGGGGGCCTGGCGGAAGGCGTCCAGGGCTTGGGTGGCGTCGCTTTCGGCCTGGACCGTATACCCCAGCTGTTCAAGGACCCTGGGGATTGTGGCGATTTGGTCTTCATCATCTTCCACAAAAAGAACCCGTTCTGCGCCCTGTACCGAGGTCATGCTTGGGGTTTGATCCAAGGTATCGTCCTCTTCCTGCATGGGGAGCAAGATTTCGAACCGCGTTTCTTCCCAAGGGGTACTGCTGACCCGCACCGCTCCATTGTGGTTTTTGGCTATGCCGTGGACCACAGCCAGCCCCAGGCCCGTTCCTTCGCCCTTGCCCTTAGTGGTGAAAAAGGGGTCGAAGATTTTATTTAAAATCTCGGTGTCAATGCCCGGCCCATTATCCGATACCGCCAGACAGAGGTATTTGCCCGGGGCAATATGCAAGGCATTGGCTTCGTCGGGCCCGAGCGGCATTTCGTGCAAACTGACCTCCAAAACGCCGCCTTGCTCGCGTAAGGCTTGAAAGGCATTGGTGCACAGATTCATGACGATTTGGTGGATTTGCGTGGGGTCAGCCGTGGTGGTTTCCTGCCGGGCCTGGATATTTTCCCGTATTTCGATGTTTCGGGGCAGGGAGGCTTTGATCAGACTCAAGTCCTCTTGCAAAACATGGGAGAGGTTCGTGGAAATGAACCCGTCCTGGGAAGGGCGACTGAAGGTCAGGATCTGTTTGACCAGATGGCTGCCACGCTGCGCCGCCTTCAAGGCCCGGTCAAGGTCGTTGCCGGCCATGGAATCTTCCTCGATGTCCATGCTGGCTAACTCAATGGAATTGATGATGGATGTGAGGATATTGTTGAAATCGTGGGCGATACCGCCGGCCAAGGTGCCGATGGCCTCCATTTTTTGCGATTGGAGCAATTGCCGTTCGAGATTTACCTTTTGGGTAACGTCTTCAGCAAAGCCCTCGAAATGTTTGATGGTGCCCAGGCTGTGCCGGATAATACGGACATTGATGTTCAAAGTCAGATGCTGCCCGTCGCGCCGGCGGAATTGGCGTTCGAATTGAACAATCCCTGACCCCTGTTGCAACATTTTGCGCAACTCACGTTCCTGGCGTTCATCGGCAAAAAGGGCCTGAGGAAAGGCCTCTGAATCACGCATTAGCGCGCCGGGGTCCTCATACCCTAGCATGCGGGCCAAGGCGGGATTGCAATCCAGAAGTTTGCCGCGGGGGGTGATGCGGAAAATTCCGAGCGGAGAGTTTTCAAAAATTGACCGGTATTTTTCTTCGGCTTTGCGGAGGTTGTCTTCAGCTTTTTTGCGGTCAGTGATGTCGAAAAGAACGCCGACAAACCCCGCGATCTCCCCTTTAGCATTTTTATACGTGGCTTTGTGCAGGATAACGTTATGGATTTCCCCATTGCTGCTGAGGATACTGTCTTCATAGCTTTGGACTCCAGCTTCTTCTAGAATGGAGTT
>JBNJGM010000037.1:0-15128 GCA_051747685.1 Thermodesulfobacteriota bacterium
TGGGCGCGGGGCTGAAGAAGCTGAGGAGTTGCTCGAGGCCGGTGTTGCTTTCGAGGTTGTTCCAGGCGTGACCTCGGCCGTGGCCGGGCCCGCCTATGCCGGAATACCCCTGACCCACCGCAATTACGCCTCCTCTGTCTCCTTTATTACCGGCCACGAGGACCCGAATAAGCCTGAAAGCGCCCACAATTGGCAGGCCCTGGCCTCGGGCACCAGTACCCTCGTCTTTTTTATGGGCGTGAAAAATCTGCCCCATATCAGCGCACGTCTGATAGAAAACGGGCTGGATCCGGAAACTCCGGCCGCTTTGGTGCGCTGGGGCACAACCTGCGAGCAGACCTCTCTGGCCGCCCCACTGCACCGCATTGCCGAAGAGGCCCAAGAGCAGGGGATGCGCCCGCCGGCGCTTTTAGTCGTCGGAGAGGTGGTGCGCCTGCGCGAGACTTTGGGCTGGTTCGAGAAAAAGCCGCTTTTGGGCTGCCGCGTGGTGGTCACCCGTGCCAGGGAGCAGGCCAGCAGTTTCATGTCCATTTTGGAGGAAAAAGGGGCCTGTTGTTTGCAATTCCCGACCATCACCATCGATCCCCTGCCGGATTACAGCCAGGTCCAAACAACGATCAGCCAGTTGGCTGCGTACGATTGGTGCATTTTCACTTCGGTCAACGGGGTGATCTGGTTTTGGAAGGAGTTGCAGCGGGCCGGATTGGACAGCCGGGCACTCGGGGGGCGGCAAGTGGCGGCCATTGGGCCGGCCACGGCTGACAAACTCCGGGAAAAAGGGATCGAACCGGACTTTGTGCCGGATAAATATGTGGCCGAACACGTGGTCGAGGGCCTTATCGCCCGCGGCGTGCAGGGCACGAAGGTGCTGTTGCCCCGGGCTGAAGTGGCCCGCGAAGTCCTGCCGGAGGCGTTGCGCGAGGCTGGGGCTGAGGTGCATGTTGTGCCGGTCTACCGGACCGGACTGGCGCAGCAGACGGATGACGAAGACCGGCTGCGCGAGGCCTTGCAGGCCGGCGAGATCCGGTATGTGACCTTTACCAGCTCTTCCACCGTGGAGAATTTCTTCAGCCGCATCCCGCCCGAGACCATCGCCCCGTATGTCGGGTCCACGCTGCGGTTGGCCTGTATCGGGCCGATCACGGCCAAGACGCTGCACACATTCGGGTTCAGCGCTGATGTGGCCCCGGAAGAGTATACCATTCCGGCCCTGGCCCAGGCCCTGGAGGAGGATTACGCCGCCTGGCGCCCTTGATTCGCGCCTGAGCGAAGGCTGGGGAATATTTTCTCAGTTCGGGGTCCCAGATCCTGGGGCTGCCTTTTGGTGCCAGTCGTGGTGCCGGGGTATCCAGAGTGGTCCTGTAAACGTTGTTACCCATCGAGACCGTCCATGTCCGAACAGACCCCCATCGCCGTTTTGGTGTCCGGCGGCGGCTCCAATCTGCAAGCCCTTATCGACCGCATTGAGCAGGGGCTCGTGCCGGCCCGGATCGCCTTGGTGCTTTCGAACAATCCCGAGGCCTACGCTCTGGTGCGGGCCCAGAACCACGGCCTGCCCACAGCGGTTGTGCCCCACAGCGATTTCCCCAACCGGGAAAGCCACGATCGCGAGGTGGTGGCCGCTATCCGCGCCGCAGGGGCTGAGACCGTGGTTTTGGCCGGGTATATGCGGCTGTTGTCCGCGTATTTTATCCAGTCCTTTGCGCAGCGGATCTTGAACATCCATCCGGCCCTACTTCCGGCCTTTCCGGGGCTACACGGCCAACAGCAGGCCGCGAACTACGGGGTTACAATCGCCGGGGCCACGGTACATATCGTGGACGAACAATTGGACAGCGGCCCGATTGTTATCCAGGCGGCCCTGCCCACAGGGGGGGCGGAGGACGCCCAGGCTTTGGCTCAGCGGATTTTATGCCTGGAACACCGCATATATCCCCAGGCCGTGAAATGGATGGTGCAAGACCGACTTTCTCTTCAGGGGCGGCAGGTTGTGGTCGCTGATGCCCCGGCACCGGGATCAGCTCTGGTGGACGGAGAACCGGCGGTCCTTTTCGCTCCGGGATTGGAACCGGGGCTGTAGCGGCTGGGGCGGCAGAACACGAGGAGAGTTCCCTTGCCGGAATTGCCGGAAGTGGAGATCATCGCCCGGGGATTGGACGCGGCGCTGCAGGGGCGGCGGATCACCGCGGCGGAAGTAAGCGAGGACAGTGTGGCCCGCGGCGACGCGGAAGCGATCCGCACAGAACTGCCCGGATGCCATATTGCACGGGTTTGGCGACGGGCCAAGCTCCTGCTTGTAGAGTGCGCCCCAAACCACCATCTGGTTTTCCACCTCAAAATGAGCGGCAAAGTGCTGCTCGGCGGCGCGCTTGCGGGGCAGGAGAAATACGTCCGGGCCCGGTTTGCCCTGGACAATGGCGAGGCCTTCGTCTTTCAGGATGTGCGGAAATTCGGCTATGTCCGTTTGTTCGACAGCGCCACCCTTTCCACCTGGCCGTTTTTCGCGCATCTCGGCCCGGAACCATTTGCCTTGGACGCCGCCGCCTTTGCCCAGCGTCTTGCCGGGCGGCGGGCCCGAATCAAAAGTTTGCTTTTGGACCAGAGGGTGATCGCCGGCATCGGCAATATCTATGCTGACGAGGCCCTGTTTCGCGCCGGCATCCATCCCGCCACCCCGGCAGATCGCCTCAGTCCCGCGGCTAAAGCGCGTTTGCTCCAGGCCCTGCACTCTGTGCTCAATAAGGCCATCGCTGCGGGCGGATCCTCCCTGCGCGACTATGTCGATGCCCTGGGCAGACGGGGCAGCCAACAAACCCAATTCACTGTCTACGGCCGCTCCACCCAGCCGTGCCCCTGTTGCGCGGCTGTGCTCACCCGGATCACAGTGGCCGGCCGCACCTCCACATTTTGCCCCCACTGCCAACCCCTTTCCGAGTAACTCCCCCTGTTTTTACGGCCTGAAACGGCCAAGGGCCTGGTGTGCCTCTTGAATAAAGGCCTGTACCCGATCGGGGTCTTTATCTCCCTGGCTGTTTTCCACCCCAGTATGGGCGTCCACGCCAGCCGGGCGGACCGTGGCAATGGCCGCAGCCACATTCGCCGGGGTCAGCCCGCCGGCCAAGATGACCGGCCGGGCTGTGGCGCGGACAATGGCCCGGCTGGTTTCCCAGTCGTGGGTGCGTCCAGTGGCTCCGCTGGCGCCGGAATCAGGGTCGAAAGTGTCGGTGAGAAACCCGTCTACCCAGGGCTCCATGGCCGGCAGGGCCTGGAAGATGGTTTCCAGGGGCTCGCGGCCGAGGACCAGGCTCTTGAGAATGGTAAGTTCTGGGGCTGTCCGCCGCAGGGTACGAAGTGCTTCAGGGGAAAACGCGCCGTGGAGTTGGACCGTTGCGACATCGAGGAAACGGCAGAGTTGGGCCACACCGTCGGGATCGGTTTCGTAGGTGATGCACACCGCCTGGGCCTGCACCCGGTGGGCCCGAATAAGGTCCGCTGTGGCGCTTTCACTCAGATCCGGTGTATGGACCGGCAAACGGAGGGGAAACCCCAGGTAATCCACACCGTGGGCCACAAGCATGCGCAGTTCTGCCGCGGTGCGGATCCCGGCGATTTGCACACACGGGGTCGTGAGTTTCGCTGGGCCAAAGGGCGCCACGGATCACTCCCGGGAGGCCACAAGGGAGGCCAGGCACTCGGTGTTGGAAAGATGTTCCCGATAGAACACAATGCGTAAATGGCTGAAGGCGCGGAGCAATTCGTTGGGCCGGAGCAAATGGTCGCGGTTGGAAGTCATTTGCGGACAGTCGCGGCTGGGGTCGTCTAGTAGGGTGTGGATAATCAGGGTGCCACCGGGAACCAGGGCTTCGCTGAGATAGGGAAACAGCCGCCGGTCCAAAAAGCGCACGGTCAGCACAAGGTCGAAGCGTTGCGTCGGCGGGCGGTAGGTGTCCAGGTCCGCCTGGATGGGACGAATGCGGGGGTGGTTTTGTTCTTGGATCCGTTCGATAGCCGCGTCGGCTATGTCCACACTGAAAACCTCGTAGCCTTTGTCGGCCAGAAAAACGGAATTCGCCCCGGTACCAGCGGCCAGGTCCAGGGCGGTTGCGTTTTCCCTATCGGGAACATGCTCCGGCAGCAGGGGGCAGACGCGTTCCGGGGGCGGGCTGTTGCGGTAGCGATGGTTCCAGCGGGTACGGTCTTTATCCATGGGATTCCTCGCCCGGGGTGCCGTGCAAAAGGTGCTTGGCGATATCGAAATCATAGAATTGCAGCGGATCCTGCAATTGCCCTTCATACAGCTGCGAGGCCTGGCGGACGTCTTCGTAGGAGAGCCAGCCATGGCGTTGCCAGACTTGGGGCTCCTTCTCGTTGCACAGCCGGAACTGAATGACCCCGTCCTGTTCCCGGACGTACATTTTGACCTGTTGGTTGTTGGGTACGGGAAAGTAGTATGTGCCGCGAAAATCCTGCATGTATTCCTCCCTTGGGGCCGGGCTGCTCGCCTTTGAGTTGCGGGGGTTAGCCGGCCTTGTCGATGAGATCAATGAATTGTTGGGGGGCCTTGATCAGTTCTTGGGCGCCGTTTTCGGTCAGTTCCGGGGCGTCGCGGAACCCCCAGAGTACGCCAACGGTAAAAATGGCGGCAGCGCGACCGGTGCGCGCATCCACGGCCGAGTCACCGACAAAAACGCAGTGCTCTTTTGGGGCCCCAAAAGAGCGCATGAGTTCCAATACCACCGTAGGGTCGGGTTTTTTGGGGATTCCCTCACGGGCTCCGACGATGGTGTCAAAGAGCTCGGGGTTGAAAAAATGCGCTACGGCCTCGTCAGTATTTGGCTGCGGTTTGTTGGAGACGATATTCAGGCGCACGCCTCTGGCGTGCAACTCCTGGAGCATGGGTTCTATGCCGGGGTAGGGCGTGGTGGTCTTCGCCCAGTTCCGGGCGTAGGTGTCCTGCATTTCGCGCAGGCAGCGCTGGACATGGTCCGAGGAGCGGGCCTCCGGGGGCAGGGCTTGCCGCACGAGGGATTCCATACCCTGGCCCACGAAATAGCGGTAGGCCTGGACCGGATGGGGCGGGTGGTTGTTGTCCTGCAAGACCTGGTTCATGGAGTCGGCCAGGTCGTCCAGGGTATTGAGCAGGGTGCCGTCGAGATCGAAGAAGATCGTTGTATAGGGCATACGCAGGGGGTACTTCGGATTATTCCGGTTGTGGTGGAAGCGGCTTGCGGGGCCAGGCGTTGACCACCGATTGGACCAGGGTGGCCAGGGGGATGGCGAAAAATACGCCCCAAAAGCCCCAAATGCCGCCAAAAAAGAGGATAGCGACGATAATCGCCACTGGGTGGAGATTGACCACTTCGCTTAAAAGCAAGGGAACGAGCAGGTTGCCGTCCAAGAGTTGCAGGATGGTGTAGCCGATGAGGGCGTAAATAAACTCCTGGCCCCACCCCCATTGGAAATAAGCGACGAGGGCCACGGGCAGGGTCATCACCGTGGCCCCGACATAGGGAACGATAACCGAAAGCCCGACCAGAAAGCTCAGTAAAATGGCGTAGTTCAGGTTAAGGGCCAAAAACAGGGCATAGGCCGCTCCCCAGACAATAATGATTTCCCAGACTTTGCCCCGCACGAAATTGCCGATCTGGCGGTCGACATCGTGCCAGACCTGGCGGGTCAAGGTGTAGTCTTTGGGCATGAAATTCTTAATATAATTAAGGAGCTTTGCTTTGTCCTTGAGGAAGAAAAAGACCATGATGGGCATCAGGATCATATACACGAGCAGATTGAACAGGGAGCGCACCGAGGCCCAGGAAATGGACAGCACCCGTTGGCCCAGGCCAGTGAGCTGGGATTTGAGGGCGGCCACCACGTCCAGGACCTGCTCTTCGGTGATGAATTTGGGATAGCGTTCCGGCAAGCGCATGAGTTCGCGTTGCCCGGCCGCGAGCATGGACGGCAGTTCTTGGAAAAATTGGACGATCTGCTGGGATAAAAGGGGCAAAAGGCCCAGAACCAGGAAAAAGAGCAAAACCACAAAGAGCAGAAAGACCACGAGCACGGCGAGAAGTCGCGGCACCCGGTAGCGTTCCAGAAAACGGACAACCCCCTCCAAGAGATAGGCGAGCACCAGACTGGCCAAAACCGGGGCGATGAGATTGCCCACGGTGACGATCAACAGGACGCAACCCAGGAGTATGAGGGCCAAGATGACTACTTGGGGGTCGGATAAATGGCGGTGGAACCATTCGCGGAGCACATTCACAGGCAATACCTTTTATTGGCCGTTGGAAAATTTCAGAAGCGGCCTTTTGCGCAGCGGGTTTTTTTTGAGAAATAGGGCATTGGTAGGCGCTAGGAGCACAGGGAGCGCCTCAGTTATGTGGATCACAAAAGACCGTGCAGCGGCCCGCCCGGCGCGGCCAACTCGTCGACCCGGCGTTCCACATCCGGGTCGGGCTCTAGCGGGGGAGCGTGATACGACTTCAACCGGGCGTCAACGATAAGGGGTCCGGTGCAGCCCCAATGTTTACAGTGGACAAACGCCCCCACGCCGTAGGTGTCCGTGGCCGGGTCGGAGCGGGTGAAAGTCTGCCAGAGAAAGTCTTCCCAACTCCCAGCGGCTGTGGCCGCATCATCAACCACGACCAGCAGCTGAAAACCGTTCCAATCCGCGCTGCTGCCCTCCAAATGGCGGGCCAATTCCTCCAGCTGCGGATCTTGGCTGTCTCGAGGCCGCTCGTGCTTCGGGCCGGAGACAAGCGCGATGCCCGGGGCGAAGCACCGGGGGGCGCCAAAGCCCTCCGGCAGGGAGAGATCCTGGGGAAGGGCCGTGTCTAAGCGATTCCGGGCCGAACCGGCGGCGGCGATGATCCCTTTTGAGCCCTGGTTGAGGCTGATTCCGGAGTAATCCAGGGTGTCCATGGTGGTGCGGGTGATCAGGTGCAAATCCTGGCGCCAGTCGACCCGGCTTAGGATGTGCTGAAAAAACGCGGGAATGTCCTTGGTGTTCAAGCCGCTGTCGTCCTCTCGAGCCGCGATGCATACAAATTTGGACAGGGCTGTCTGCGTCGTGCCGAGCAGCGAGAGGGCGTTGGTCAAGAGTTCCTGGGGTTGGCGCTGGCTGGCAAAGGGGACGTAGCGTTCGCTGCCGATGGCCAGAAGCAGGGGATGGACCCCGGCGGCGTCCACGGCGTGGACTTCATGGACTCCCTGGAACACGGAGCCGACCAAAGGCTCGGTCAATTCGTGGATAAAGGCGCCGAAAACCGTGTCCTCCTGGGGTGGGCGCCCCACGGTGGTAAAGGGCCAGATGGCCCCGTTGCGGTGGTAGACGGCATCGACTTTGAGCACCGGAAAATCGTGGGTCAGGCTGTAATACCCCAGGTGATCGCCGAAGGGGCCCTCGGGTTTGAGGGCACCCGGGGGGACATGGCCGCAGATGCAGACGTCGGCCTCAGCGAGCAGCGGCAGGGGGTGGTTTTCGTTGTGGACCAGGGTGGGCCGGTGCCCGCCCAAGATACCAGCGAAATAGAGTTCGGGCATATTTTCCGGCAGGGGCATGACCGCGGCCAAGGTCATAGCCGGGGGCCCGCCGATGAAGATATTGACCGGCAGGGATTCTCCGCGCTGCAAGGCCTCCATGTGGTGGGGGCCGATGCCGCGGTGGATCTGGTAGTGCAGCCCCACCTCCGCGTCCGGCACGAAATGGTTGCCGCTGAGTTGCACGCGGTACATGCCGAGGTTGGAATGGGCCAGATCCGGCCGGCGCGGGGAGCGGCTCAAGACCTGGGGGAGCGTGACGTACCCCCCGCCGTCCTTGGGCCAGGAGACCAGGGACGGGAGATTGGAGATGGTGGTCTTGTGCGCCAACACGGGGCCGTTGCGGCGTACAAGGGGCCGGGTGTGCCACAGCGCCCGGGGCAGGCGGGCCAGTTGCCAGGGGGCGCGTGCAAACTCGGCCGGATCGGCTTTGAGCCGGACTAGGGTCTCGATGCGCCGCAGGCTGTCCCGAAAGAGGTACCGGGTCCGCTCCAGGGTGCCGAAGAGGTTGCCGAGCATGGGGAACGGACTGCCCTTGACCCGGGTAAAGAGCACCGCTGGCCCGCCGGCCTGGAAAAGGCGGCGTTGGATGACCCCGAGTTCCAGATGCGGGTCTATCTCGGTCTCAATGCGGCGGAGTTGGCCGGTGGCTTCCAGATCCTGCACGCAATTTTGCAGATTCGTGTATCCCATGCGTTCCTTTCCTGATATGGGCAGCGTGGAGGCGGCTCAGTGGCGGTAATAGGTGATATGCACTCGGTCCTGGCGCATCCACTGGTCGAACTTGCGCCGCAGCCAGGTTTTGAAGCGGCGGCGGCTGGGCGGGAACAACAGGAGCAGTCCGAGTATATCCGTTACCAGGCCCGGGGTGAGCAAAACCAAGCCGGCGCCGAAAATGAGCATGGCATCGACCATTTCCTCCGCGGGCATGATGTTTTGGGCCAAACTGGCCCGAATGCGCAGCATGGTCTGGAAGCCCTGTAACCGGGCCAGCCAAGCCCCGGCGAAGCCGGTCAGGATAACCAGTACAATGGTGTTCAAGGCCCCAATGACGTTGCCGATTTTTACCAAAATATACAATTCAGTCACTGGGATGAGGGTAAAGGCCAAGAAAAGGCGGAGCAGCATGGTGTTCTCGCAGGGTTGCGTGGTTTGCAGGCAGTGGGGCACGGGGCTGTTTAGAGGCTGATCAGGCCCTCAATAGCCTCAGCGGCCTGGTAGACGGCAATGATTTCCTCGCTACAGGTGGCGTAGGTGGTGGCGGTCACGCTGATGTAGGTGCCCTTGCGCGAGGGGCGGGTAGTGACCGTGTCCTTGGCCTCAAACAGGTCGCAGACCGCTTGGGCCTGGTGTTTGGGGACGATGAATTTAAAGAGGTACGTGTCCGGCCAGTCGTGGAGTTCGTCCAGTTTGGCTTGTAACTCGGCAAAGCGGGCGTTGTAGGGCATAGGGCGTGTTCACGGGTTAGGCGTTGAGTTGGCGTATATGGGCGGCTGTGCTCAGGCAGAAGGCGCCTACGGCCGCCATGTCTTGGATATTGGCTGTAGCGATAGCGGGTGTTTGCGCCGAGGTGGCGTCGGTGAGCAGGGTGACCCGATAGTCCAGGGCGATGGCGTCGAATACCGTACACCGTACGCAGACAGGAAGCTGGGTGCCGCAGATGGTCACATCACTGATGTGCAGGCGCCGCAACAGCAGATCGAATTCAGTGTGCATAAAGGCGCTAAAGCGCTTTTTGGTCACCACATACTCGTTGGCCTTCGGGGTGAGTTCGTCCACGATCTGTGCTCCCCAACTGCCTGGGGTCACAGCACTCTGGCCGCGGGCAAAGGCCTCTTGCCGCGGCCATTCCGTGTCCACGCCGTCGGGACGGTAGGACCGCTGGATATGGAACACCGGCCACTCCTGCTCGCGGAACACCTCGAGCACTTTCCGGATTTGTGGCACCGTGTCCTGGGCCCCGGCTATGCACAATCGGCCCTCAGAGGCGACAAAGTCGTTTTGCATGTCGATGATGGCTAGTGCTGTTCGCGGCATACCCATGTCCTTGGCGGCAGACGGTGCCCGTTTTGCTGTGGTCATGTCTGGGTGCGGACCAGGCCCGTTTTAGGTGGCTTCCCTGTCGCGCAGGCCGATAAAGTACAGGATGCTGTCCAGCCCGAGATTGGAGATGGCGTGCTGGGCACCGGCCCGGACCGTGGGCTTGGCGTGAAAGGCGATGCCCAGCCCGGCGATTTCCAGCATGGGCAGATCGTTGGCCCCATCGCCGACAGCAATGACCTGTTCCAGACTGAGGTGTTCCCGGGCGGCGATTTCCTGCAGGCGCTGGGCCTTGTATTGGCCGTCGACCACAGATCCGCAAAGGCGGCCGGTGAGCCGCCCGTCCCGGATTTCCAACTCGTTGGCGTAGAGGTAGTCCACGCCAAAGCGGATTTGGAGTCGGGAACCGAAGTAGGTAAAGCCACCCGAAAGGATGGCGATTTTATAGCCCAAGCGCTTGAGATTGACAATCAGGCGGTTGGCCCCCTCTGTCAAGGGCAGGCGTTGGTTGACCCGCTCCAGGGCGGATTCCGGCAATCCGGCCAAAAGCCCAACCCGCTGGCGCAGGCTTTGCTCAAAATCGATGTCCCCGCGCATGGCCCGTTCAGTTATCTCTGCGACTTCCTTGCCTACGCCAGCCTCTTTGGCCAATTCGTCAATGACCTCGGCCTGGATAAGGGTGGAGTCCATGTCAAAGGCCACCAAGCGCCGATTGCGGCGGTAGGCGTTGTCTTCCTGCAGCCCGATGTCCACCCCTAATTCTTTGGACATATCCAAAAAAGCCGCGCGTAGCGCGGTCTTGTCCGTGGGCGTGCCGCGCACGGAAAATTCAACGCACGCCGTGGCCGGGCTGCCTAGGGTCTGTTCCAGGGAGATGCGCCCGGAGAGGCGGGTGATAAAATCGATGTTCAGACCGTTGTCATATACGATCTGGGTCAGGCGGGCGATGGGCTCGGCCGTGATTTTGCGCCCCAACAAGGTGATGATGTGGCGCTGTTTGCCCTGGGCCTGGACCCAATGCTCGTACTGTTTTGCGCTCACGGGCTGAAACTGGAGTTCCACGCCTAGGGTATGGGCCTGATACAAGAGGTCCTTGAGCAGTGGGGAGGATTCCGCCTGGGGCGGGACTTCGATCAAAAGCCCCAAAGAAAGGGTTTCATGGAGCACGGCCTGACTGATGTCCAAGACCGGGACCTGGTACCGGGCCAGAACCTCCATGAGGCTGGCGGAGAGTCCGGGGCGGTCCGGACCGGAAACAGTGATTTGGATTATTTCATGCATGGTCAGGTAATGGATGTTTGGGCCGTATCAGGCCCGAAGGATTGAGTGCCGGTATTGTCGGGCTAACCTGTGTAAAGCGGGCCGGGGCTCATTCTTGGTGAAGCCGGTTGATACGTGTTTTCCCGCCCAAGGGCAAGGACGGCGGCGGTGTCGCGGCGCCCAGCTCTGGAAGCGGGCTGTAGGGGAATGTATTCCGATTGAGCGGAGAGGACGGCCTTGGCGCTGGGAAAAACGTGCAAATAAGTGGGAGAAAGAGAATGAAGATTGGTCAGCCATTCAATTTTCAGAGAATTCAATACATTTGTCTCGATATATTGACACTCCAACAAATTCATGCTTTTGAAAAGCGAAGAAATCCATTTTGGTGCAGGGCGATCCTGCGAAAGGGGGAAACGCACGAACAGGTGAGGAAAAATGCAGACGCAGGTGGTCTGCCGGGCCTTGGCCATTGGGGCTAGTTGCGGCGAACCTGCTGGGTCGTAAACGGTATGGAGGTACCTGATGAAGTGTTCTATTGGATTGGGGAAAGACGGAGTTGAGGAACGGCTCGCTGAGCGTGGTGTCTCGCGTCGTGATTTCATGAAATTTTGCGCTGGGGTGGCCGCCTTTATGGGGATGGAGGCGTCCATGGGTCCCAAAATTGCGGAGGCTTTGACTTCCAAACGGCGGCCCTCCGTGGTCTGGTTGCACAACGCGGAATGCACGGGGTGCTCCGAATCGGTATTGCGGACTGTGTCGCCCTATATCGACCAACTTATTTTGGACACTATTTCTTTGGACTACCATGAGACCCTGATGCAGGCCTCGGGAGAAGCGGCCGAAGAGGCCCTGCACCACGCGGTAGAAAGCGAACACGGCTTTATCTGCGTCATTGAAGGCGGCATTCCCACCAATGACGGCGGGGTCTACGGCAAGGTCGCCGGGCGGACCATGCAGGATATCTGCAGTGATATTGCCCCCAAAGCCAAGGCTGTTATTTCCATCGGCAATTGCGCCTGCTTCGGCGGGGTTCAAGCCGCTAAGCCCAACCCCACCGGCACCAAGGGCGTGAAGGACGCACTGGGCCATTTGGGAGTCAACCCGATCAATATCGCCGGTTGCCCACCGAATCCGTACAATTTTGTCGGCACTGTGGTCCACTATCTGACCAAGGGTGTGCCCGAACTCGACAGCAACAATCGTCCCAAACTGTTTTTCGAGGAAACAGTGCACGACAATTGCCCCCGCTTGTCCCATTTTAATATGGGCGAGTTCGCGCCCTCCTTTGAATCCGAAGAAGCCCAAAAAGGATGGTGCCTGTACGAGCTTGGGTGTAAGGGGCCGTATACATTTAATAATTGCCCCAAAGTCCTGTTCAATCAAACGAATTGGCCCGTTGATGCCGGCCACCCGTGCCTCGGGTGCAGCGAACCCGGCTTTTGGGACGGCATGTCCCCGTTCTACGAATACTTCTAGGGTTGCTCTGAAGCAGCCGATTCTACCGTGATGAGCACACTAAGCACATGTATGAAAGAGGGAGGAATATATGGCCGGTTGTAAAGCCCAGAAAGCGCCCGCAGCGCCGGTGACCCCGCAAAGCAACTATTCCGGTCCCGTGGTCATCGACCCGGTGACCCGGATTGAAGGCCACTTGCGCGTGGAAGTCGAAGTCGACAACGGCAAAGTCAGTAATGTTTGGTCCAGCTCGCAATTGTTCCGCGGCCTGGAAATTATCCTCAAAGGCCGCGATCCCCGGGACGCCCAACATTTCACCCAGCGTTCCTGCGGGGTGTGCACCTATGTCCACGCGCTGGCCTCCACCCGTTGCGTGGATAATGCGGTGGGCGTCAGAATCCCTGACAACGCGCATCTGATCCGCAATCTGGTCCTTTCGGCCCAGTATCTGCACGACCACATCGTGCATTTTTATCAACTCCACGCCCTGGATTGGGTGGACGTGACCAACGCCCTGAAGGCCGATCCGGCAAAGGCGGCCAAGATGGCCAACAATATCTCCCCCAGGAAGACCAAAGCCGAGGATCTCAAGGCCGTGCAGAAAAAAGTGCAGGGCCTGGTGGACAGCGGGCAGTTGGGCATTTTCAACAACGCCTATTTCCTCGGCGGTCATGAAGCCTATTATTTGCCCCCGGAACTCGACCTCATCGCCACTGCCCACTATATGGAGGCGCTGCGGTTGCAGGTCAAAGCGGCGCGGGCTATGGCCGTTTTCGGCGGCAAGAACCCGCACACCCAGTTCACGGTCGTGGGCGGGGTGAGCTGCTATAACGGCCTGACAGAGGAGCGTATCAGCGAATTCAAAGCCTTGTATAAAGAGACCCGGAAATTCGTGGAAGAGTGCTATATCCCGGATCTGTTGGCCATTGCCGAATATTACAAGGATTGGGCCAGTATCGGCGGGTGCACCAACTACATGAGCTTTGGTGAATTCGGGTCCGATGATTACGACCTCGAGGACAACTACTTCCCGCAGGGCGTGATCATGAACCGCAATCTGTCCGATGTGGCCGATTTCGATCCCAGCGAGATTGAAGAGCACGTCAAGCACAGCTGGTATAAAGATGGTCCGGCCAAGCATCCTTATGACGGCGTGACCGAGCCGCAATACACGAGCCTGGAGGACAAGGACCGCTATTCCTGGATGAAGGCCCCGCGCTACAAAGACAAGCCCATGGAAGTCGGTCCCTTGGCCCACATCCTGGTGGCCTACGCCCGCGGGCATAAGGATACCGTTGAAGCCGTGGATTCCGTGTGCAACCAACTCAGCGTGGGCAAGGAGGCCTTGTTCTCCACCCTGGGACGCACCGCCGCCCGCGGCATCGAGACCTTGATCACCGCCAAGAAAATGGAAGCCTGGATCGACAAGCTTGCTGACAATGCCTCCTCCGGAAATACCGATATCTGCACGGAGTGGGAGATGCCGAACGAGGCCGAAGGGGTTGGCTTTGTCAACGCCCCGCGCGGTGGGCTGAGCCACTGGATTCGGATTAAGAACAAAAAGATCGACAATTTCCAATTGGTGGTGCCCTCGACCTGGAACCTCGGCCCCCGTTGCGGCGCCAACCAGCTTGGCCCGGTAGAAGAGGCCCTGATGGACACCCCGGTGGCGGATCCCGAGCGGCCGGTGGAAATCCTGCGCACCGTGCACTCCTTTGACCCCTGCATTGCCTGCGGCGTGCACGTCATTGATTCCAAAACGAATAAAGTGAGCAAGTTCCGCATCTTGTAACGGGGCAGATGAAGCGCTAGTCCAAACGGGAATCTGGGAGCCCCAGATTCCCGTTTTCCTATATGGATCCGCAAAAGCAGGAGCCACCCTGGTCGGCGATTCAAGGGGGTTACCCGGAATCCGGGCTTGGCGTAGAGTGCATCGCAACGTTTTTTGCCGGCCACGGGCTTGCCTTTCGGGGGAGGGACCGGCTATGAACAGCCCCAGCTTTTCTCCAGATTACGTCCGCACGGCAGGGCCTTTGCGCACGGCCGCACTTTCATAGATCTGCAACCGCAATGGCGACAATAGAGTATGAGCATGGAGCGAAAACGGGTTTTGGTTCTGGGTGTGGGCAATATTTTATTTACGGATGAGGGTATCGGGGTTCGGGCGGTGGAAGAATTCGAACAGCACTACCGTGTTTCCGAGAACGTGACCCTTATGGACGGCGGTACGCTGGGCACCCGGCTTATGGATACCATTATGGAGAGCGATTACCTCATCGTGGTCGATGCCGTGCTTGGTGACGGGGATCCCGGCACGCTGTATCGCCTTGTCGGGGAAGACCTGCGTCAGAGTTTGGCCTTTCGCAATTCCATGCACCAGACGGACCTCGTGGACACCCTCGTGTATTGCGACTTGGCTGGCCACTGCCCGGAGGCTGTGGTTATCGGAATGGAGCCGGCGGACTACGAGACCATGGCCGTGGGTTTGTCCGCCCCCGCCCAAGCCGCATTGCCGGAGATGCTCGAGCGCGTGGCCGGAGAAGTCCGCAAGGCCGGGGCACTGGCCGAACCCCTCGGGCAATAGGGCGCTGCCTGGTACACAGGGAAGGGGAACGTGAGCGAAATAAGGAGGGAGTATGTGCTTAGCTGTGCCGGTACGCGTGGAATCCATAGACAATGAAATGGCCCAGTGCAGCGTGGGCGAGGGCGGCACAACCCTGTCCGCCTCGCTAATGCTCTTGGAGGAAGAGCCCCAGATCGGGGATTACCTGATCGTCCATGCCGGTTTTGCCTTGCGCATCATGGATATGCAGGAAGCGCAAGAAAGTTTG
>JBNJGM010000037.1:15228-20227 GCA_051747685.1 Thermodesulfobacteriota bacterium
ATGCTCTTGGAGGAAGAGCCCCAGATCGGGGATTACCTGATCGTCCATGCCGGTTTTGCCTTGCGCATCATGGATATGCAGGAAGCGCAAGAAAGTTTGCAGATCTTGAGGGAAATGGCCCAGGTGGGGCAGGTAATCTAGGCACACGGGAGATGGTGTTGCGTGTGCAAAAGGTGTCGCGGAATTTCTTGTGAAATCTTGACACACTGCAAGACTGTTGCATAGGCTGCGACAAATTTTTGGGCGGCCTCGTGAAATTGTGCACAGGGTCGGGGCGGGTGGCTGTCGGGCAAGCGGGCCGCCTGAGTTGGGTGTTCAACGATGTAGAGGGGAATGGAGGAGACGACATGGCAAAGAGGAAGAGAGGAGGCGCTCTCCCGTTTTTACTTGGATTGGCCGTTGCGCTGATCTTCGGTTGGTGGGGGTTCCCTCAGATTCTGTACAGTCAAAAGGATCAGCCCTTTCAGTTCAGCCACGCCACGCACGAAGAGCAAGGCATGGCCTGCAACGATTGTCACTCGTATCGGGAAGACGGCTCGTTTGCCGGTTTGCCCACCTTGGAGGATTGCACACAATGCCATTTTGACGTCATGACCAGCGATCCCGCGGAAGAGACGTTTATTGAAGACTACGTCGACCCCGGAAAGGAGATCGACTGGAAGATTTACCAGAAACAGCCGGATAATGTGTACTTTTCGCATATCGCGCACGAGGAATATGATTGCACAGCGTGCCATCCGGATATGGCCGGGCGGGATGATTTGCCCACCTACAAGGAAAATCGGCTGACCGGGTACAGTAAGGACACGATGAAGATGTGGGAATGTGAACGTTGCCACGCCGAAAATGGGGCCAGTAACGCCTGTTACGTGTGTCATAAATAAGCAAGGGGTGCACTAAAATGGGACTGGATCGTAGAGGATTCCTGCAATTTGTCATCGGGGGCGCTGTGGGCACATTGGCTACGCCCGTGCCCTGGAAGCTCATCGACGATAGTTCGATATGGACCCAGAACTGGCCTTGGATTCCAAGGCTTGAATACGGCAAAGAAGGGGCAACCAAGACCACGGTCAAAGCCGGTGGGCCGGAATACGGGATTGTCGTGAATACTTTAAACGGCCGTCCGGTAACCGCGCAGGGCGATCCGGAAAGCCCGTTGAGTCGTGGGGGCATTGATCCGCTGGCTGCGGGGTCCGTTCAGTTGTTGTACAGCCCCGCTCGGGTCTCCGGGCCGCGGCAAAAAAAAGATGACGGAAGCTGGTCCGCTTTGAGTTGGGAAGAGGCCCGTGCGGTTTTGGCCGAAAAGCTGCAGGCCGCCGACGGGAACGTGGCTGCGGTCAGCGGCGATGCGACCAGCACTGTGAATGAGGTGTTGGCCGGGCTGCTCAAGGGACTCGGTTCCGAGGCTTTCTATTTTATGCCCGGTGACGGGCTCAGCACCCAGCGGGCCTGGTCGGACTGCCTGCAAGGCAGCGGACAGATAGGCTATGACCTGGACAATGCGGACTGCATCGTCAGTTTGGGCGCCGATCTGATGGCTAATTGGGGCGCGGTGGTCAAAAACCAAAAGGCCTTTGGCCAAGGGGGCGCGGCCCTAGTGTATTGCGGGCCGACCCAGACGCATACCGCTGCCGTATCCCAGGCCTGGGTACCAGTGGAATCCAAGGCCCTGGGCCATTTAGCCTTGGGGTTGGCCTATTATTGCATCCAGGAGGGCGCCAGCTTCGACGGTCCCGGTTTTAAGGAATTTCGCAAATTTATCGAACGCGAATACGGGCCTGCCAAGGCCGAGGTCAAAAGCGGTGTTGGGCGTGAGGCCATGGCCCTTTTGGCGGAAAAACTGTTGGCCGCGCGACGTCCGCTAGTCATTCCCGGGACCATCGCCGGGGAGGGCAGCGGCTGTTTCGAAATGGTGGCTGGAATGGCCCTGAACCTGCTTTTGGGCAATTTGAACACCCCCGGGGGCATGCAGGCCGTGCCCGAAGCCCCGCAGGTCATTGAGGGGGCGCCACAAAGGGCGGCGTTGCGCCGCAACGATTTGGCCGGCAGTGTCCAGGAGTGGGCCAAGGGGCGCGGCACCATCCCGGACGTTCTCTTAGTCAGTGAAGCCAATCCCATGTACGGGCTGCCCCAAGCCGAGGAAACGCAGCGGGCGTTGGAGCGGATTCCGTTTGTGGTCGCCTTTTCCTCTTTTATGGACGAGACCGCGGCTGAGGCGGACCTCATTTTGCCCTCGCCGCTGTATTTAGAACGCCTTGACGATAGTTATACGCCGTTTGGGGCTGCCGAGGCCGTGTACGGCTTGTGCACCCAATTGATTTCCCCCCAAGCTGATGTACAACCGGTGGGAGATCTTTTGCTCGCGACCGCCAAGACCCTGGATATCGATCTTGGTGTCGCCTCCTATGAAGAGGCCCTCAAGGCCAAGGCCAAGGCGCTGGGGGCGAAATGGCGCTCCCTGACCCGCGGCGAGGTCTGGCGCTCTGCTAAGAATCGCCCGTCTCAGGATGAACTGTCCATCTGGCACGAGGTGCTACCGGCTGTGGCCGGGAAAAATGGCGAATCCGGGGATAAATTCCCGTTGGCCATCGCCGCGCAAGGGGACCTTCGCGCTGGCACGCCGACAAGCGGTGCCGCGCCTTTGGCCTTGAAAACGATTCGGGCCGACGAATTGGACAGCAACGGTATGTATGTCCGCCTCAACCGGGAAACAGCCCGGCGCTACAAAATAGCCGACGGGGATAGCGTGGAGATCTCCGGGCCGTATGGGGCGATTCAGGCCCAGGTCAGGCTTTTTGAGGGCGTGATGCCGCAAACCGTTGTGGTGCCGCTGGGGCTGGGCCATTCCGCATGGGACGAATTCAACCGGGGCAAAGGCGATAATGTGTTTAAGGTCTTTACCGTGCGTCGGGAACCGGAGACGGGGCTGGCCACGTGGAACGATTCCCGGGTAGCTATCGCCAAAATATAAGAGGACTGCGTCATGTCACGAGATGTACACCACCATTTTGAAGTCAAATGGGGCATGGTCATAGATATTGATAAATGCACCGGGTGCGGTGCCTGTATGGTTGCCTGCGCCACGGAGAACAATATCCCGCCCTCCACCGACCCCTTCGACCGCTTGCGGACAGTGCATTGGCTCATTGTCTACGAGTTGTCCAACGGCAAATCCTATCCCAATCACGATTCAGCCTATCTGCCCCGGCCGTGCATGCAATGCGGCAATCCTTCCTGTTCCACGGTTTGCCCGGTTATCGCCACGACCAAGGACGAAGAGGGCGGCATTGTCAGTCAGATTTACCCGCGCTGCATCGGCTGCCGGTACTGTATGGCGGCCTGCCCCTACCACTCTCGGGTGTTCAACTGGTTCGACCCGGTCTGGCCGGAAGGGATGGAAAAGACCCTGACCCAGGATGTGTCAGTGCGGCCCCGCGGGGTGGTGGAAAAATGTTCCTTTTGCCACCACCGGTTTGCCAAGGCCAAAGAGCAGGCCCGGGCCGACGGCCGGGACCCATTGCATCTTCCGGAAGACGCCTATCAACCGGCCTGCGGCGAGGTCTGCCCCACCGGGGCGATCACGTTCGGTGATTTGAACAATCCTGAACACCAGGTGTATACCCTGGCTCACAGCAAGCACGCGTTTCGGATCCTGGAACGTCTGGGGACAGAGCCGCAGGTGTACTACCTCAGCAAGCGGGAGTGGGTCCGCCGCCAGGCAGATAACTACCTGGAAAACGAAAAGGAGAGGGGGGAGTAGGCAATGCGTGACGCGAAATTCATCCCGGAAGGGGTCGAGCGGTGCTCTACCGGCCGCTTCCTGATCTGGTTGGCGTTTCTCGGGCTCTTTTTGGCCTGGGGCGCCTACGCCGCCTTTCAGATTCTCTGGAATGGGCTGGGGGTCACCGGACTGGACAATTACTTCGGTTTCGGATTCTGGATCACCTTTGACCTGGCGGTCATCGCTTTGGGCGCCGGGGCCTTTTTTAGCGGATTTTTGAAGTATCTCCTGCGCATCGACGAGTTGGAGAATATCATCAATCTCGCGGTTATCGTCGGCTTTTTGTGCTATTCCGGGGCGATGGTCATCCTGGCGCTAGACATCGGCCAGCCCGGCCGGGCCTGGTTCGGCTACTGGCACGCGAACGTGCACTCCATGCTCACGGAAGTGATCTTCTGCATCACCTGTTACCTTATCGTGCTGGTCATTGAATTCATCCCCATTATCTTGGAAAACCGCCAATTGGACAAAGTGCCCTTTTTGCACCACTTGGCCCACAATTTCCATATCCACATGCCGCTTTTCGCTGGGGTGGGGACCTTTTTGTCCACCTTCCACCAGGGGTCCTTGGGCGGTATGTACGGGGTCTTGTTCGGCCGGCCCTTTATCTTCCGTGACGGTTTTTTCATCTGGCCCTGGACGTTTTTCCTGTTCATCCTCTCGGCCGTGGCCGCAGGGCCGGTGTTCACCATGCTCATCGCCACGCTCGTGGAGAAGCTGGGCCGGAAAAAGCTGGTCTCTTTCAAGGTCAAAAGCCTCATGGGCAAGATTTCCGGCTTTATGCTGGTGATCTATCTGTTCTTTAAACTCCTGGATACCTGGGCCTGGGCTGCGGGGGTTTTGCCCGGCATGGGGCTGACCTTCGACGAGATGTTCAATGCCGTGTACGGCAAATGGCTGCTGTGGGCCGAACTCGGTCTTTGCGGGGTTGTACCGGCCATTTTGCTCATTGTGCCCTCCCTGCGCAATCAGGCCTGGTTGTTGTACATCGCGGCCCTTTTGACCTGCAGCGGTATTGTCATCAACCGGTTTGTGTTCACTGTACAGGCCTTGGCTATGCCGGTTATGCCCTTTGACAATTGGTACACCTATATCCCCAATTGGACGGAATGGGCCACATCGATCATGGTCCTGGCCTACGGGGCGGTAGTGGTGAGCTTGAGCTACCGCTATCTGCCGCTCTTTCCGCAGGAGCGGCGCTTGAACAGCTAGAGCGCT
>JBNJGM010000038.1:0-3934 GCA_051747685.1 Thermodesulfobacteriota bacterium
CGGCGAACACGTGTCCTTTAGCCTCGGCTTCACCGGACTTGGGATCTGCTTGGCAGCCAGTGCTTTCTTGGTGCCGTTTCTGAATTTCGGGGCGAGGGAGTAATGGAGTAATGGATTGAGGGATTGAGGGATTGAGGAATTGTAAGACTGGAATATTAAGAGATTAAGGAATTAAGGGATTGAGGAATTGAGAAATTGAAGAGTTAAGAAATTGTAAGACTGGAACAGTGAAGAGTAAAACAATTGAAAAATTAAAAGAAATACAGCATGGTTGATACCTGGCAAAATAAACTTGCTGTACAAAGTTTTTTATCACTACGAGTATACTCTATAAAAATATAACTTTTTATGGAACATTTTTTTAATATGTTTTTTCATGAACATTGCTTACCTACAAAGTACAGAAAATATACTTTCCACGTACATATTTTTACATATGGTAACTCCGTAACCCTTCCCTTCCGCAACTTCTCAATTCTTCAATTCCTTAATCGTTTTATTTCTCAATTCTTCAATTCCTGAATCCCTCAATCCCTGAATTCCTCAATTCTTCAATTCTTCAATTCCTCAATCCTTCAATCCCTGAATCCCTCAATTCCCCCCCAAATATCGCTGCGGTACAGGTGTCACCACCGGCACACCGAGCCGGCTCTGTTCCACGAGCATCACGCACCCATATGCCTGTTCCAACAAAGCAAAGGTCATAACCTCGTTCGGCGGGCCCTGCCCCAAAAGACGGCCATTTTGGAGCAGGAGCACGTGGTCGGCATACAGGGCTGCCAGATTCAGGTCGTGGGAAACCAGACAGACGCACAGGCCTTGCTCCCGGCACAGGCGCTGGAGCAAATCCATGATCCGGACCTGGTGGGCCGGATCCAGGGAGGCGGTGGGCTCATCCAACAGCAACAGTTGCGGTTGCTGACACAGGGCCCGGGCCAGGTGGACGCGCTGGCGTTCCCCGCCACTGAGTTCGCCCAGGCGCCGAGCGGCCAGATGCTCCACATGGGTAAAGGCCATTGCCTCCCGAGCCAGATCGCGGTCGCGTCTGCCCTCCCATCTGAGCCACCCTAAAAACGGAGCCCTGCCCAAAAGCACCACCTGTTCTACGCGTAAATGGGGGAGTACGGCGTGCTCCTGCTCCACGACCGCCACCCGCTGGGCGAGCCGGCGTTGCCCCATCCGTGCGATATTCGCCTCTTCGAGACACACCGAGCCCGTTTCCGGAGTCAACCATCCGGCCAAAAGCGCCAAAAGCGTGCTTTTCCCCGCGCCATTCGGCCCAATACAGACATAAAGCCCCCCTTTCTCCCCTGTCAGATTGATCGCAGACAGGACAGGATCCTGGGGCTGGTACCCAAAACTGACGTCGCGGGCCTCTACAAACGCCATTGGTCCTCTCGCAGCAGCAGCAAAATAAAAAACGGCGCCCCGATCAGGGCCGTAACCACCCCGACAGGGATCTCCTGCGGCGGCAGTGTGCGGGCAATACCATCACAGACAATGAGAAAACCGCCCCCAAGGCAAAAACACGCCGGCACCAACATACGGTGGTCCGACCCACACACAAGGCGGAGTATATGCGGCACCACGAGACCAACAAATCCGATCAAGCCGCACAGGGCCACCACCGCGCTGACCATCCAGGCCACAAGGACCAAAAGAAGCGCTATGATCCGACGCACCGGCACCCCAAGTCCCAAAGCAGCGTTGTGTCCCAAAAGCAAAACATTGAGAGTCGGGGCCAGCGCAAACAAGGCCGCAGCGCCCAAAAGCACAGTTGCGGCCAAAAGCGCCAGCTGGGGCCCCGGCGGCAGGGAAAAATGGCCCATAAGCCAGTAGAGAGCCGACTGGAGTTGGAGCTCTGGGCTTAAGGACAGGATAAAGAGGATAATCGCCGAACAAAAGGCATTGGCCATAACCCCGGCCAGCAACAGTCCTTCCCGTTGCACGACCCGCCGTCCCGCCACAGCCAGCACCACAGCCACAACCCCCATGCCGCCGGCGAAGGCGCCACCGCTTACCCCGGGAAAAAACGGCCAGCCCAGAACAAGCCCTAAAACAGCCCCAACCCCAGCGCCCCCGGAAACACCCAGTATATAGGGTTCAGCCAACGGATTGCGCAATACCGCCTGCAAAACGAGGCCTCCCAAGGACAGTCCCGCCCCGGCCAATCCGGCCAACACCACCCTGGGCAATCGGACCTGGCGCACAATACCCACCGTGGTCGGTTCCGCGTCTCCCCACAACCCACCCCAAACCTGGCCCCAATCCAGCTCAGCCGGGCCAATGGCCACGCCTAACACAGCCGCCCCCACCAAAAAGGCTAAGCCAGCGCAACACACCGCCACAAAAGAAAAGGGGGAAGACAAAGAAGACACCGGTGTTCCTTCGAGTCGGTTTACTGCGTCCAGTGGGACCGAGTTGTAAAATTGCGTCAGGGACTTTGCGTCAGCTCAGGGAAACTGCGCAACACATACCGCTCTAGCTGAAAAGGTTCCTCGATCGGGTACAAAAGCGCCGACAACACGTCGAGGGCCCGGGCCAGACGCGGCCCCGGCCGATTGAAGGTATCCGCGTCAAGAGTATAGATCCGGTTTTGGGCTACCGCCGGCAGGTTCGGCCACTTTTGGAGCTGCGCTTTGGCCTCCAAGGCCCGTTTCCGCCCGCCCATATCCGGCACAAGGACAACATCGGGGGCAAAACGCAGAATGTCTTCCTGCCCCAACCGCGGATACCCAGCAAAGGAGGCGGTGACATTGATCCCTCCGGCTGCGGTGATGAGTTCGTGGAGATAGGTATCCCCACCCACGCCGACAAACGGGGCCAAGCCGGCGAGATAGAGAACCCGGGGACGGTCATCAGCGACCGCCGCCCGCGTTTGCGCCTGCATAATACTCTGAGTCAGGGTGCCATGCAGTTCCTGCGCCCGCTTCGGGCAATCCAAAAGGCGGCCCAAGCGCTGGACCATGTCCAGCACCTGCCCCAAGGAATACGGGGCAAAGGCGTAGACCGGGATGCCGAACTGTTCCAGTCGCTGGACCACCTGCTTTGGATTGCCGTCCTTGACTGCGAGGCAGAGATCCGGTTTGCGGGCCAGAATACGCTCCAAATCCGGGCGCACGTAACTGCCGACGCTGGGCAAGTCTGCGGCCCGAGCCGGATAATCGCTGAATTGGCTCACACCCACGACCCGCTGGCCCTGCTCCAGGGCAAACACGGTCTCGGTCAGACTTGGGGCCAGGCAGACCACCCGCTGCGGATCGTCCGGCACCTCGACCCGGCGCCCGGCCTGGTCGGTACACGCAGACCCTGCATTTGCCGGGCCGGCTAGCGCCAGCAGCACCCCAGCAAGGAGCACCGCCAGGAGCCTAAAACGTGTATTCGATCCCGACCGTGACCGAACGCCCGGGCATAGGATAGCCGTTATTATAGCTATAACGCTTGTCAAAAAGATTCTCCACGTCGAGATAGGTCTGCAGTCCAGTCACTGGAGCATAGCTCAACCGAACTCCGAACAGGGCAAACGGATCTTTCGTAATATTCTCGGAAGGGTACTTTGTGGTAACATCTTCCCACGGCCCGCGAACCTCCAGCCAAGAATCCAGGGTCACTTTGGTCTCGAGGTCCGCGGCCAGCCCGATTTGCCCCTCGTATTCCGGCAAACGCTGGATGGTCTGACTGTCTTGTTCGCGCTTGGTGTAATACCGGGCCGTGGCATGGGGGCGGACAGTGACCTTATCCCCCCAATCGAATGCGGTTTGCCCCTGGAGTTCCAGCCCCTGGACAGTCCAGCCGTCGATGTTTTCATATTTTCGGTCCCCGTTCGTCTGGAGCTCAGCGCTTATTTTATCCGAATACGTTGTGTGGAAACCGGCCATCGTAAGCCGTCCCTCCGCTCCGCCCCATTCCACGCCGGTTTCATAGGTCACAGCAT
>JBNJGM010000038.1:4034-19606 GCA_051747685.1 Thermodesulfobacteriota bacterium
TTTCGATGCGCGCCCGGTAGTGGTCGTAGCGCGCCCCCAGCCAAAGATCCCAGGGACCGTGGCTAAGACGGTCTTCCAGAAAAACCGCCGTTACATCGTACTCACTGTTCGGTTCATAAACAGAAGTTCCAGAACGCTTGTCCTGGATCTGGGTGTATTCCGCCCCCAGACTGAGGGTGCCAAGGATATTTGTGGTGTGGTCGTACTGTCCCCGCACGCCGGCCATTTCTGTGTCATAGGTTGAATTTCCATGAACAAAATCATGGTTGTCGTATTTGTGTGTGGAACGGAAAGCATTGACGCGCCAATTACGGCTGCTCCCTGGCCCTTCTCCCTGGTAGGTGAGCAGCATATGTTGCAGCCTGTCGTCGATATAATTTTTTTCTGAAGCAGAGGAACTGCCCAACGCACCCGGACTCCCCAAATCGTTATTCCGGCTCTCGATATACAGCCCGTCCAACTGGTGCTCCTGCCCGGGCCCGGCAGTGAGCTTTCCGCCCCAGCTTTGCATATCAATGGCCGTATTGGGGTATTTTTTGCCTCCGCCGACGTCGTAGTCTTCGCGGGTGCGCTTAGAGCCGGCCACAACATAGCCGAAGGTTTCCTCCGGGCTACGCCCGTTGATACCGATATGCGCTGTTTTCTCCTCCCAGCTGCCGTAGCCGACGCCCACCTGTCCGGTGGTTTCCTCCCCGCCGGTTTTGGTAATCACATTGACGACCCCGCCCATGGCTGAGCCGCCGTACAGGGCCGAACCCGGACCGTGAACAACCTCCACCCGCTGAACCAGGTCCAGGGGAATAAGGCTCATATTCCCCGTCGCGATCCGCACCCCGTCGACCAGAACCAAAACCCCGGAATCGAGGCCAGCTCCGTTCGATTTATACGAATCGAACCCACGCACTCCGAAGGAGGCGAACCCACCGGGCTGGGATTTGAAATTCGCCGCAGTGTGTCGCTTCAGTAGCCCTTCCAAATCCCGAGCCCCGGAGCGTTCAATGGCTTCGTGGTCCACGACCTGGGTCGTCACCGGCACATCCTGCTCGGCTGCCGGTGCGGCCGTAGCCGTCACCACCACATTCTCAAGCCGGGTGGCGTTTTGGGCCCCCACCGGAGTCCCCACACACATCAAGGCGGCACAGAGCGCCACCGCCACTACACAACGCATAAAAAAACCTCCTGCTTTGTTCCAAAGCGGAGGCTTCGAGGAAAACGCGGGCATTGCGCTCTGCATCGAATAGAGCGCACCAATCCCACGGGCTTGTGCCTCGAAGCCCGATTGATTACGCCCCTCAGGCTGGTCTCCCGGCTCGAGGATCAACCGGCCGGACGCGCCTTCCCACCTTGTACAGGCAGTGGCTGGAGTGCGTCCGCCGTCCCCTCTCACGGTTGCGGGCCAGCGCCGGATTCACACCGGACTTCCCATTTCACCCGTTGGCCGCGGCACGCACGCGCCGAGCCGAACAGGACCTGGAGGCAATGTGGATTCGATTCCGAAGCTATGCGCCCCGGAACGGACAAATCAGGCCTGGCGACGCGAGCGAAGCGCCCCCACGCATTTGTCCCAGCCTAGAACCAGAAAAAAACAGACCGTGCCCACGGCAATAATGCTCGCGCCAGAGGTCAGGTCAAAATAATACGCGGCCATAAGGCCAAACAAACAAAAGACCGCCGCCCAAACTGAGGCGGCTAGCATCATGCGGCCCAAAGAGGGCGCTTTACGTTGCGCCAAATACGACGGAATGGTCAAAAGCGCAATGACCAGGATCAGCCCGACGACCTGAATCACGAGGACCACAGACACCCCGAGCAGGGCCACCAGCAGAAAATGGAGAAAAGTGACCGGTACTCCCCGCGTTCGAGCGAATTCCGGATCAAAGGACATGGCCTTGAGGTCGCGGTAAAACAGGACCAAAACCGCCAACAGCACCACTGCAATCCCGGCCATCCAAGCCACATCACGGCCCGGGACGGTTAAAATGCTGCCAAACAGATAGCTCATCAGATCCACATTATAGCCGGGCGCGATATCAAGGAGTAAAATCCCAAGGGCCATCCCAGCGGCCCAAAAAACGCCGATAATCGTATCGGTTCGGGAACGCCGGCGCAGGGTCAGCCCAGCCAACCCCAAGGAGGCCAACAACGTAAACCCAATCGTACAGGGCAACACCGGCCACCCGGCAAAAAAAGCGATGCCGACACCACCATAGGCCATATGGGCTACTCCGCCGGCCAGAAAGACCATGCGATTAACCACAACAAGCGATCCGATAATGCCGCAGGCGATACTGGCAAAAAAACCCGCCAATAACGCATTTTGCATAAAGGGCAACGAGAGGGCGTCGAGCATCAGGACCTCGGCTGCAAGCGGTTGAGAAAACCTGGCTGAGAAGGCCCGAAACCTGCCATAGGACAACTATGGCGTTCGTGCATCCCGTACAACAGGTCGAACATTTCCTGGGTCACCTCGGGCCGCTCATTGTAAAGCAGGGTTTTGTTCACACAGGCGATGGAATCGATATGCGCGGTGGTAATGGAGAGATCGTGGCTGACCACGATAATACTCACTTCGGCCTTTAGCTGGGCCAAAAATTCATAAAAACAAAACTTGCCCTGGGGGTCGATGTTGGAGGTCGGCTCATCAAGGATCAACAATTCCGGATCCGCGGCCAAGGCTCGGGCAATAAACACCCGTTGCCGCTCGCCCCCAGAGAGTTGATTGAGCAGCCGGTCGGCAAATCCCTGGAGTCCGACCTTTTCCAAGGCAGCCAGGGCCTTCTCCCGCTCCTTCAGGGTATAGCGCAGTCCCCACCGCCGTTTTGTACGCACCCCCATCAAAACCGCCTCCAGCACAGAGACAGGAAAATCGTCTCGGTGTTCGGCATATTGCGGTAAATATCCGATCCGGGTACGGACCTGGGCCGGGGGATGGCCGAAGACCCGGACCTTGCCGCGTTGCGGGTGTAATAGCCCTAATACAATTTTAATAAGCGTTGTTTTCCCGCCCCCGTTGGGCCCAAGCACAGCCAAATATTTCCCGGGTGGCATGTACAAATCCACACCCTTAAGCACCTTGGGGCTTTGGGAATAGGCGAAATCTACATTTTCCAAAGCAACGACAGGGTGTTCGGCCCGAAGAGTGGGTTTTTGAATAGACGTTTCAGTGGTCATGACAACTCCCGCACCAGGACCTCGGCGACCCGGCGCAAATTCTCCGCCCAATTTTCCGCCAAAGGATCCAATTCCACCACTCGAGCGTCAATTTGTTCAGCGAGCATTGCGGCGGTTTTCTTTGAAAATTGGGGTTGGACAAAGACGGTGTGCAGTTCGTGCTCTTCCGCCAAACGTACCAATTGCTGCAAATCCTTGGGGCTGGGATCCTTCCCCTCGAGCTGCACCGGAACCTGCTTGAGCCCGTAATCCCGGGCAAAATACCCCCAGGAGGGGTGAAAAACAAGAAAACGCCGATCTTGTTGGCCCAAGGGGCGCAACGTCTGGGCGAGTTCCGCATCAAGCGAGGCCACCTCGGCGACAAAGTCCAAATGCCGCGCGCGAATGGCTTCAGCCTGGGAGGGCAGGGCTTCGGCAAGATGTTCGGCAATACTCGCCGAAAACGCCCGCACCATATTCGGGCTCAACCAAATATGCGGATCCGGTGTGCCTTGGCCATGGGTATGGTCGTGGCTTCCCCTTTCCCCTGGCATGGGGTGCCGAGCCACTTCCTGTTGCAAATGCACCACCTCCATATCCGCATTGCCTTGGGTAAGCCGGGGCAGCCATGCCCCTTCAAAAGGGACCCCGATGGCGAAATACAATGCAGAACGATTCAACCGGGCCATTTGCTTTGGGCTGGGCTCATAGGTGGCCGGATTGGCCCCAGGCCTCACCATCACCTGGACATCCACTGCATCGCCCCCGATAGCCTCTACTATCGCCTTCTGCGGCAGAACACTCACGGTTACCGTCACCTCTGCGGCCATGGCCGGGTTGCCGGCCAAGATTCCCAGGCACAGCACACTCCAGGCCAAAACTCGCCTAAAGGGCATCTTCATACACGCTCTCCTCTTCGTCCAAGGGCTCTATTCGACCCGGTCAGCTGACTGCCCAATTGCGCGTTCCTTTTTCTTCCCTGTTTTACACAGCGCCCACCGACAAAAACACATCCCTTCACAGAGTCCAGCCCGCACAGGCGAAACACGCATCGCACACAGGTGACACTTGCACCTCCTGAGAGGCCCTGGGGCCTTTTTTCTTCGTCATGCCACGATGAAACGTGGCCGCGAACCACGCCGTTTCAGCCACCTCGGGAAGAGTTTGCCTCTGGGCCAAAAAGGTGTATGACGTCTCGAAGCCAAAAAAAAGACCCTTTGCTGCTGAGCAGGCAATCGCCAAGGAGGAGGACTGCATGCCCCACCCGCTCAAGGACGCCATCGCCCTGTGCAAAACCATACGCCGTAACGGCTACGACGCCTATGTTATAAGCGCTGCTCTCCAAGAGCGACTTTTGCAAGATGAGGACAAGCGTGAAGTGGATATCGCCACCGATATGCACCCCTCGGAATTGCGCAAGCTCTTTCCGTTGCTGGAACCGAGCGAGGGGCAGGAACTCGGTATTCTCCAAGAAGGCGACATTCTGCTGCGCTTTTACCCCATGGACACCCTCGCCAGCAGCCACCCTGAAGTGGCCGCCTCACGCCTGACACCGCGACTGATGAAAAAACTCGAAGAACGCGGTGAATTGCCCAGTACCCTTGCCTGCCCGTATATCCCCGAAGTCCCGGACGCCTATGCCGGCTTCTCCGATTTCTCCCAAGGAACGATCAACCTTATCGGGGTTCCCGACGCCACATTACGGCGCAATTACCTCTTGGGGATCCGAGCCCTGCGCTTTGCCGCCAACTACGACCTTCCAGTGGAGCCGAACTCCTGGGTGGCTATTATCCGTTCCGCTTCGCGGATCTTGGATTATGTGCCGGTCAGCGATATCGTCGACGAATGGAAAAAAGTCGAAGCTGAAAACATGGCCAGCTTTTTTGCGCTCCTCTATGAATCCCAAATCTTGCACGGCCTGTTCCCTGAATTAGCGGCCCTGAGTAGAATCAAACAGCGCAAGAACGAGGACCACCCGGAGTTGGAAACCGCGTGGCACCATACCTTGAAAAAAATGCGGTTGTATCCCGAGACCCTGCCCTACGATTGGTTGGGAACCACGGCCTGTTTATTCCATGATGTCGGCAAATTGTATACCGCCGAGTACACCGAGGGGGAGTGGACCTTCCACCAACATCCCTGGGTCGGGGCCAAGGTGACCCGCAAAATCCTCAAACGCATGCGGTTTCCCACCGAGGACATTGAGGTCATCTGCCACCTTGTCCGGAACCACAAGCGATTCGACTCTATGCTCACCGACCGGGGCATCCGCCGCTTCAAAGCCTTGGACGACTACCCCCGTATCATTGAAATGGCCCGGGCCGACGTCAAAGCCAGGGACGGCAATTACACCGCCTTTAATCATAATATGAAATACCTCGAACGCGCTGATGTGCCCGAGGAGATGCTGGAACCGCTCTTAAACGGCAAAGAAATCATGGATTTCACTGGACTCAACCCCGGACCGGCAGTGGGCATCATCCGACAGGCTTTGCTACAGGCCCAGGTCGCCGGAGATGTGACCTCCATCCCGGAAGCGGTCGAATTCGTGCGCTCGTATCACGAAAAAGAGATACGCCAATAAACACGGCTGGGGCTGGGTCCGTCTACGTTCCCAGTCCCAGCCATTGCACCCAAACCCGGCGCTGGCGGGGTCCGTCGAACTCGGTGAAAAAGATCCCTTGCCAGGTGCCCAGGGCCAATCGCCCCTGCGCAACCCCTACTTGCTGCCCGCAACCCATCAAGGAAGCCTTGATATGCGCGTCACTATTGCCCTCGGCGTGCTCATACGCACCCATTCGGGGCACATGATGCGCCAAATGGGCTACAATATCGCGGCAGACACTGGGATCCGCCGCCTCATTCACGGTCAGCCCCGCCGTGGTATGCGCGCAATGCAAAAAAACAATGCCGTCGCGCCACTGGTTTTCCGCACAGGCACGGCGTATTTGGTCGGTGATGTCCACAAATTCCTCGCGCTTGGAGGTGGAAACCTTGATCTCGATCATGCAAACCTCCTGGATGACCCGCCGTGGGCAGGCCGCATGGTAGATGGAGCGCATCCGGGTGTTTTCCCAAAATCGCTTATCCGTGAACAGGCGGAGGCTGGGCAACCTCCCCGTGCCGGTTCCCGACTGGGCACAACAAAGAGCCTGTTGTAAGGTACTATGCTTGAACTGCTTCGCATTCGCAATCTCGCTTTGATACAAGACCTGGAAATCGAATTCGATGCCGGCTTAAACGTCCTCACTGGGGAAAGCGGCGCCGGAAAGTCCTTTATACTTCGGGCCCTGGATTTCATTCTCGGTGAAAAACTCCAGAGTACCAACGTGCGTCAAGGCGCTGAGAAAGCCGTGGTCGAAGCCGTGTTTCGCTTGGAGAACACGGAATACGTCCTGCGCCGCGAACTCAACAGCAACACCGGCCGCAGTCGCGTTTTTATCAACGACGACCTCAGTTCCCAAGCCAAGATCCGTGCCTTACGCCCCAGTTTGATCATCCACACCAGCCAGCACGGCCAGCAGCAGCTCCTTAACCCGAGTTTCCACACCCGGCTTGTGGATGCCGATCTTCCCCGGGAACTCCTGGACCAAAAAGACCGCTTGCTCCACAGCTATAAAGAGACTGTTCGCCGTTTGGAAGAGCTGCAGCAAACCGCCGGAGAACTTGAAGAAAAACGGGAACTTTTGGAATACCAACAAAGCCAGATCGATCAGGTGGGCCCCGAACGCGGGGAAGAAGACAGGCTCATCGAACGGAAAACCGTTTTGCGCGAACAAGCCGCCAGCCAGCAAGCGGTCCAAAACTGCCTTGAGCTTTTAAACGGGGCCGGTCAGCAAGGGGTCTTGGACCAAGCCGCTGATCTGCACCGCGCCGCCCAATCCTTACAAGGCCTTGGGGAGCGCTTTGCCGAACACAGCCAGCACCTGGCCGAATGGTACGAATACCTCAAAGAGTTCGAGGGTGAACTCCGCGCCCAACCCCTTCCCTTTGACAGTACGCAGGAACTCGAAAATATTGAGGCCCGCCTCTGGGAACTCGCCCAACTCCAGCGCCGCCTCAACCGAAACCTCGACCAAATCTGCGAGCTCCAAGAAGAAATTGAGGCCACTCTTTCCCGGCTTGACCAAATCGGACTTGAGCGCCAGCAGCTCGAGCGGGAAACCGCGAACCTTTCTGCCGAACTGCGCCAGACATTAGCGGAGGTGAACACGGCCCGGGAACAGGCCGCGCAACGCTTGGCTGCGCAATTGCGCGAAGAATTGGTGCCCTTAGGCTTTGCTCCGGAGATCCAAGTGTTCTTCGCCCTGTATGACCATGAAATCGCGCCCGAAATCTTTGAAAAACGGGCCCGGCTCCAGTGGATCCCCAACCCGGGCCAGCCGGTCCAGGCCCTGGATGAAATCGCCTCGGGGGGGGAACTCTCCCGTTTTTTGCTCGGCTTGGTCTGCTTGCAATCAACCCGCGAGTTGCCCACCCTGCTCTTCGACGAGGTCGACGCCGGTGTCGGTGGCGTGACCCTGAATAGTGTCGGGCAGCGCCTCCAAGAACTCGCCCAACGCCAGCAAGTGGTTCTGATCTCCCATTGGCCGCAGCTGGCCTGCTTGGCAAAACGGCATTTCCAGGTCGCTAAGGCCGTTGTCGAAGGACAGACGTATACGACTTGCCAGGAACTCGAGCCCCAGCAGCGATTCGAGGAATTGGTGCGCATGGCCGGGGGCGACGAACAAGGACTTGCTTTCGCCCGGCAACTTCTGCACAATCAAGAACAGTAGATTTTTCCCGCCTCGGCCCCGGGTTTTTGTCACCCACCCTTCCCGCCGCGCCGGGCTGCGGCTGTTTGAAAACCTCCAACTTGCGCTATGCACAGAAGTGGTCGCCTATCATGCCTGAACCCCAATGCCTTGAACTCAAGGTCATCTCTCTGCAATCACCGGACAACGACCTCTTTTACCACCTCACCCTGGAATCGCCCCATTGGGATTTCCGACCAGGCCAATTCGCCATGCTCCGTCCGGTACGCTGGCGCCACGAGCCCCTCTGGGCCCGCCCGTTCTCCATAAGCGACCAAAGCCCTTCGGGACTCCATTTCTTTTTCCAGCGCCTAGGCAGCGGCACCGAGCTATTAAGCCAACTCCAACCTGGAGACCGGGTTACAGCTTGGGGGCCTTTGGGCAATGGTTTCGCCCTGGCCCAGGAAACGCCGACCATGATTTTAGCCGGGGGAATGGGCCTGGCCCCGTTTATTGGGCTTATCCGCCACCATCCGATCCCCCAAAATCTGGAAATCTTTTTCGGACACCGTCAGCCGTTGTCCAACTACCCCTTTGCCGAAATCGAAGAACGCATTCTGGCCTGGCAGGTCCTCGAACAAGGCCCTGCGGACATGGAAAAATTGTTTCGGGCAATTGAGGTCAAAGTCAAGGGATACAGCCAGGACGGCACCCTTTTGGCCTGCGGCCCACTGCCATTTTTACGGCGTATTCAGGCCATGGCCCTCAAACATAATGCTAACACCCAGCTTTCCTTGGAAAACCGCATGGCCTGCGGCATGGGGGCCTGCCTCGGTTGCACGGTTCCCACCCATACAGGGGAATTGGTTCAGGCGTGCACCCAGGGCCCGGTTTTTAAAGCTGATGCGATTGACCTCTCGGGAGAACTTTAATGGATATGCAGGTCTCCTTCGCCGGCCTTGAATTGCACAACCCCATCATGACCGCTTCCGGCACCTTCGGCTACGGCACCGAGTTCGCCCCGTATGGCGCATTGGAAAATCTCGGTGCCATCGTGGTCAAAGGGATTTCCCTTGCGCCACGCCAAGGAAACCCCCAGCCGCGGATCAGCGAAACCTCCTGCGGGATGCTCAACGCCATCGGACTGCAAAATATCGGGGTCGAGGCCTTTCTGCGCGATAAATTGCCGCAATTGCCGTGGCGGACCACCCCCGTGCTCGTCAATTTATACGGCCAATCCGTGGAAGAGTTCGCAGAACTGACAGACCGCTTGGCTACCGCGCAGGGCATCGGAGGGCTCGAGCTGAACATCTCCTGCCCCAACGTCCGTGAGGGTGGCGTGCAATTCGGACAGGATCCGGTCCAGGCCGCCTTAGTAACCGCTGCAGTCAAGAAACGGGCCGGAAATGTGCCGGTACTGGTCAAGCTCAGCCCAAATGTCACGGATATAACCGTCATGGCCCGTGCGGTAGCCGATGCCGGAGCGGACTGCATCAGTTTGATAAATACGCTTACGGGAATGGCTGTGGACATCCATTCCCGCCGTCCCAAACTGGCCAACGTGTACGGCGGACTCTCCGGGCCGGCAATCAAGCCCGTGGCCTTACGCATGGTCCACCAAGTGACGCGCTCGGTCGACATTCCCGTGGTCGGCTTGGGAGGTATTACTTCGGCCCAAGATGTGCTTGAATTTCTCCTTGTCGGAGCCCATGCCGTACAAGTGGGCACCGCCAATTTCATGCGTCCGGACACAGCCTTTACCCTTGTAGACGACGTCCGGGACCTGGCCGAACAATTGGGCCTTTCAAACTGGGACGAATACCGCGGTAGCCTCAAAACACCCTGATTTTAGCCCCTGGGTATACCCCACCTCCATCTCGGAGCACATCTTCTTCACAATCCGTGGGAATTGCCTCCTCCACCTGGATTACCGAATCAGACCCTCTTACCGGTTAGCCCCTTTTGACCAGGGAGGCGGCGAAAAAAAATTCTCCCAACACCGAGTCCCACGGTGTCTGCCACTGCTTTTCCAAAAACACCGCGTCTGCGTCTCGTTGCATCCACGCCACCTGGTCCTCATTTTCCGCCGGGATACAGGTACAGGTCATGTACACCAGACGGCCTCCTACAGGTAACACCGCCCAAGCCGCCCGCAGCAAGCGCCGTTGCAAAGCCACCAATTGGGAAATATCCTCCGGGGCCCGTTTCCATTTGCTATCGGGGCGCCGGCTCAATACCCCGAGCCCAGAGCACGGCACATCGAGCAGGACCGTGCGCACCGCCCCGGGCTGAAGCGGCGGATGCACAGCATCGGCGAGGCACGCCTGCGAAACGTGTTGCCCCAGCATGGCCAGGCGCTTGCGGTGTCGGTCGCTACTAACCACCTTCAGCCCCAATTCCTGACAAAAAAATGTTTTGCCTCCACGGCCGCAACAGGCATCCCAAAGCGGAGATTCCCACTGCCGGGGGCCAAGGGCCCACAAGGCCTCCTGGGCGGCCAAACTTTGCCGCTGGGCCGTCTGCTCCCGCTCTAACGTTTCAATCTCGGCGACATCCACCCCACTTAAGGCCACACCACGGCCGCTACTAGCAATACATTCCGGACGCCACCGCCACATTTCCCACATACGCGGCCCTTGCCCATCCGGCGCAAACCGCAACCCCACCGGGGCAGGACGAAGCGAAGCCGCAAGCAAGGCAGCAGCCCTCTTGTCACCATAGGCCTCTCGCCAAAGCTGTACAATCCACTCCGGACAGGAAAACGCCCGGGCCCAATCCCGGTGGTGTTCCCCGGGCACGTGGTAAAGCTCTTGCCGCAACGCCGTCTTGCCGCGGGCCTCTACCTCCCGGCCCAGACGACGCAAAACAGCGTTGGCCAAACCTGCCCGGGACGCGGCAACGCGGTGTTTCACAGCCTCTACTGCCCAGTCCACACTGGCATAGGCAGGCACACGGTCCAAAAAGACGATTTCATAGGCAGCAGCGGTCAAAATGAGTCGCAACCGCGGCTTGAGTCTGGTCTTGGGCTGCAAATAGCGGCGCAGCAGAGTCTCCAGATGGAGCTTGTGCCGGCAGACCCCATAGGCAAGTTCGGTCACAAGGCCGCGGTCCCGGGCATCAAGCAGGGTGTTGGATACGTGGGCATCAAGGCTGGCTTGGAGGTCTTGGTGCTGGAAAAGCACCTCTTCCAGGCAAGAAAGGGCGACCCCACGGGCCGCGGGGAGGGGGGAATGGGCCCGCGCACCCATGCGTTAGCGCGCGCCTACGGAATGCGGGGCAGACGAGGTGTCGCCACGAACGTCAAGCACGGGCTCGGTGTGGGGGAAAACATGCTCGGAGGGCAAAACCTCCTCGTGTACGAACCTCCGCAGTGCCCATTCGGTTCGCTGCAGGGAAACTTGGGTGTCCAGACACGGACCGTGGGGACGTTCATTGAGTACGCCATACACCGGCAACGGATAGGTATCTTGAATGCCGCTGGCCAGATCCCGTTCACAGGCCACCGCAATGATCACCTTCGGCCGGGTTTGCACCACAATACGCCTGGCTATAGTGCCCCCGGTGGCCACGGTCAGATGGACACCATACCGGTCTCGCAGTTCCAGCAACCCGGCTATGGGGCACATACCGCACCGTTTGCAGTTCTCAACATTATAGGTCAGCCGATATTTGCACATACTATTTTGCAAACAATGCGGCATGAGCAAAAGAACTTTTTCCGGAGCGTACCGCTTGCCTTCGGAGAGCACGAGTTCATTATTGACTTTGATAAACGAAGAGCGAATCTTTTCCTTCGATAACCCCACCGCGCGGCCCACTAGGGTCATCACCGGCAAAAAGAGCTTGATCGTCAGCCCCCGCAACCGCTTCGAAAAAAGGATGGGACGCTTAAACAAAATATTCAAGACCATCGCCAATGAGGACCAGGCGATAAGCCCGATGGCCACGGCAACGAGCGCACCCCAAAGCCACGGCACCACCGGATGGAGTTCACGCAGCCCCACATAGGGAACCACCCAGAGGAGCACCAAAATAACACAAACAAGAATGGAGGTTCCGGTGATTAAACCGATAAACAACCGTTTGCGAGCCACGAAAGAGGCTCGGATCTCCTGCTCAATGGGACTAAGGGCTGATTCGTCGTTTTGCTGCATGCACACGTCCACAAAGGTGGTGAGCGGATTGGAGAGGGGAGCAATGCGCCCCGCGAAGGCCGATTGAGGACGACGGATACCCGATGCTCCGTCGGTTAGTCAGTACAGCGGCTCAAATAGCCGCAAAAAAAACCCTTGGGATCTAGAGGCTTCCGTCCGGCGGGTTGGATGCGGGGAATACAGTAAATAGCGTCGGCGCAGGGCATGGCAAGGCTGCCATTTTCCAGGCCCACAAATTGGCCCGGCACTTCCTGTGTTTCACGTTCGCGCCCAATAGAGCCTGGAAACACCGTCAGCCGCACCGGCTTTCCCCCATCCGGAGGATGCCAGGTAAAATAGGACCCCGGCCAGGGATACAGGGCCCGGATTTGGTTGTGGACCACTTGGGCGCTTTGATTCCAGTCAATAGCCCCCTCGGCTTTGCTCAACTTGGGGGCATAGGTGGCTAAGGCCGGATCCTGCGGCACAGCAGTGAGTTGCCCGCTTTGCAATTTGGCCAAGGCCTCCACAATGAGCCTACTGCCCAATTCAGCCAGTTCATCGTGCACATCCGCGGCCGTATCATTGATTCCGATCCCTAGGGCCCGTTGGAGCAAAATGGGGCCGCTGTCGAGACCGGCCTCCATCTGCATAATAGTTATTCCCGTGACCCCATCCCCGTTGAGCAAGGCCCGCTGGATAGGGGCTGCCCCCCTGTATTGGGGCAGTAACGACGCGTGGATGTTCAGCGCTCCCCAAGGGGCACAATCCAAGACTGCCTGGGGTAAAATGAGACCGTAGGCGGCGACCACGATCACGTCCGGTTGAAGGGCGCGCAATTGGTCAAGATCGGCCTGTTCCTTGAAATGCGCGGGCTGAAATACCGGTAGACCCAATTCAAGGGCGGCCTTTTTCACGGCACAGGGCTGGCAGAGTTGGCCGCGCCCACACGGGCGGTCCGGCTGGGTGTAGACCCCAATGATCTCGGCCTGCTCCCATTGGGCCAAAGCGGCCAAGGGCACCGCCGCAAACTCCGGGGTGCCCATAAAAACGATCCGCAACGGCCTTATTCCTGCTTTTTCCATTTGTTCGCTTTCTTTGTATACATAGAGCGTTTCAGCCGACTGACATGGTCCAGGATCACCACGCCCTCAAGGTGGTCGAGTTCATGCTGCAAACAGACCGCGAGAAGCCCGTCAGCTTCCATGTCCACCGCTTTCCCGTCCAAGTCCTGACCGGTTATGCGGATTTTGGCCGCCCGGGGAATTGTGCTCCGAAACTCCGGGACGCTCAAGCAGCCCTCTTCCGTCTCGATTTCCCCTTCGCGCCATTGGATTTGTGGATTGACCAAGGTAATAAGCGATTCCCGGTGCTCTGGGCCACTGATGTCCACGGTGATCAAACGGCAGTTTTGTCCCACCTGTGGCGCGGCGAGACCGATGCCCTGATTGGTGTACATTGTCTGGGCCATATCATTGGCCAGTTGCCGGATCGTGTCCGTAATCTCCTCCACCGGCTGCGCCGGATGGGCTAGGACTGGATCAGGGTAGGTATAGATAGGTAGGCTCATACGAGGACTCCGGACTAATGCTCTTGTGCATCGGATTTCTTTTTTTCACGCAAACGCAATCCGAGTTCGCGCAACTGGCGGTTGGCGACTTCCGAGGGGGCCTCGGTCAATACGCAGGTTGCTTTCTGGGTTTTGGGAAAAGCAATGACCTCCCGGATCGAATCCGCACCGCAAAGAATCATAATAAGACGGTCCAGGCCAAAGGCAATCCCTGCATGGGGGGGAGCACCGTATTCCAGGGCCCGGAGTAAAAAACCGAATTTTTCCTCTGCCTCGCCGTGACCAATGCCCAAGGCGTCAAACATCCGCCATTGGTCCTCACTGCGATGGATGCGCACAGAACCGCCACCGATTTCATTGCCGTTAAGCACTAAATCATAGGAGCGGGCCAAAACCGCCCCTGGCTCCGTGGCCATCTTTTCGATGTCCTCTTCCCTTGTCGCCGTAAATGGGTGATGCCGAGCCACCCAGCGCTTACTGTCCTCATCCCATTCCATAAGGGGAAAGTCCGTGATCCAAACCAGATCAAAACGGTCTTCAGGAATAAGCCCGAACCGCTCGCCCAGGCGAAGCCGCAATTGCCCTAAAGCGGTGTTAACCATGTCCGCCCCACCGGCCTGGAAAAACACAATATCACCTGTCTTTAGTCCTAGATGGGTGCTCAAGGCCTCGCATTCGGCCGCGCTCAAAAATTTCGCTATCGGCGACTGCCACCCGTCTTCCTTGATCTTGATCCAGGCCAGCCCCTTGGCCCCGTAAATCTTGACGAACTCGGTCAGGTCATCGATTTCCTTGCGGGTCAGTTCCCCGCCTTGCGGCACATGCAGGGCCTTGACCATCTCCGCCTGGGCAAAGAGTTTGAATTCTGAGCCCCGGACAAGTTCGGTGACCTCTTGCAGTTGCAGTCCGAAACGCACATCCGGCCTGTCCAATCCGTATTTATCAATAGCTTCGGCATAGGTCATGCGCGGTACTGGCGTGGGCAATGCCCGACCCAGGGTGTGCTTGAACACATAGGACACAAGACCTTCAGCCACAGCCATGACCTCGTCCTCTTCGGCAAAGGACATTTCCATATCGATCTGGGTGAATTCCGGTTGCCGGTCCGCCCGCAGATCCTCGTCGCGAAAGCAGCGCACAATCTGGTAATAGCGGTCCATCCCGCCATACATGAGCAATTGCTTAAAAAGTTGGGGGCTTTGGGGCAGGGCAAAAAACTCCCCTTGGTTCAAACGACTAGGGACCAAAAAATCCCGGGCCCCTTCCGGAGTGGACTTGGTCAAAACCGGGGTTTCGATTTCCAAAAAATCTTCGGCGTTAAGGTAGTCCCGGACTGCCTGGGTCGCCTTGTGGCGCAGGATCAAATTATTGCCTAGCCCCGGGCGCCGCATATCGAGGTACCGATAGGCTAGGCGGACATTCTCAGAGACCTCGGCACGCTCTTCAAGGACAAAAGGCGGGGTTTGGGCCACGTTCAAGAGCTTCCACTGGGAAACGACAACCTCAATTTCCCCGGTGGCCAAACGGGAATTAACCATCCCCTGCGGACGCTGGCGTACCTCACCTTTGATGGCCAAGACGTATTCCGGTCGCAGAACATGGGCTTCAGCATGGGCCTGGGCATTGCTTTCCGGAGAAAACACAATCTGTGTTAACCCTTGCCGGTCACGCAGATCAATGAAAATAAGTCCGCCGTGATCCCGGCGGAATTGGACCCACCCCATGAGACAGACCTCCTGCCCCAAATGCTCAGCGTTGAGTTCCGCGAGGTGGTGGGACCGTTTCCATCCACCCACCGATTGCAGGAGATCTTTGCCTTTACGTTCTTCCATGGTGTTCCTCTATAGGCCTAAAAAGTTCTGATGCTTCGCCGGTTACGGCCTGCGGCAACTCGTCCCAGGCAACCGTTCGTTGCTCTCCGGTTTGCATGTCCTTCACCACAATCGTCTTTTCACGCAATTCCTGAGAGCCCAAAAGCAGACACCA
>JBNJGM010000039.1:0-19401 GCA_051747685.1 Thermodesulfobacteriota bacterium
TGAATACCCCGAAGTCTCTGGTCTTGAGGACAAGCTTTTGAAAATGCGAGAGGCCCTCAGGGAATTTCAGCCGCAGCGCGTGGCCATCGATAGCCTCTCCGCCTTGGAGCGGGTCTCCACCCAGAAAAGTTTTCGTGAATTCGTGCTCGGCATTACCTCGGATCTCAAACAACGCGAAACCGCAGGGCTGTTTACTTCCACGGCCCCTACGTTGCTGGGCGGGGAGTCGGTGACCGAGGCCCATATCTCCACTTTGACCGACTCCATTATCTTGTTGCGGTATGTGGAAATCTTTGGGGAAATGCGTCGGGGGCTGACGGTACTTAAAATGCGCGGCTCGCAGCACGACAAAAATATCCGTGAATTCACCATTGATGAGCAGGGGATGCACATCGGCCAGCCCTTTCGCAACGTCGGGGGGATACTCGCCGGTCATCCCACACAATTCGACATCCCTGAAGTAAGCCGCCTGCAAGGCATGTTCTCCGGCGACCGGTAAAGGATTTTCCCATGCCCGACTCCCCTTTGTCCACCAGCGCCACCTCTGAGCGCGAACAGGAACTCCGCACCGAAGTCGAGCGTCTGCACCAGGAGAAGGCGGCGGCGGAGCATCGGTTCCGCAATATTATCGTCCACAACGCCGACGGCATCTTGATTTTGGATCAAGAGCAAAAGATTCGCTTTTGCAATCCAGCTGCTGAAAGTATTTTAGGCCGTAGTTGTCAGGAGTTGGAAGGCACGGTTTTGGGCTATTTGCTTGTTGATGACGATAAGGCGGAATTGGATATCGTCCATCCTGAGCGGGCCCGGCGGTTGGTGGAGATGCGGTTGAGCCGCACTGAATGGCAACGCGAGCCAGTGACCCTCGCGGTGCTCAGGGATATTACCCAGCGGCGGGAGACGGAGGAGGAAAACCGCCAGCAGCAATTTGTGGAATCCAAGCTGCGCGAGGTGGCGCAGGCGCTTATTACTCGGTACTCCTTAGCGGATATTTCCGAATTGGTTTTGGAGGCGGCCAAGGATTTGACCCAGAGCCGATTTGGGTTTGTGGGCACCATTGACCAGGAGACCGGCAATCTGATTTCGCATACGTTGAGCCGGACGATCTGGAGTACCTGCCAGGTGGAGGACAAACAGTTTGTCTTTGATCGCTTCCACGGGTTGTGGGGGTGGGTCCTGGCCAACCAGGATCCCATTTTATGCAACGATCCGCAAAGCGACCCCCGCTCCACCGGTGTGCCCGAGGGGCATATTCCGATCGAACGGTTTTTGTCCATTCCCGTGGTGCTCAATGAGCACACCGTGGGCCAGATCGCCTTAGCCAATTCCACTCGAAAGTATGCTGACGGGGATCTGGAGGCCTTGCAACGCCTCGGGGTGTTGTACGCCCTGGCCATCCAGCGCCAGAGCTTTGAAGCGGAATTGGTGGAGGCCAAGGACCAGGCAGAGGCGGCGAGTCAGGCCAAATCCCATTTTTTGGCCAATATGAGCCACGAGATACGCACCCCGCTCAATGGCATCGTGGGGGCGATGCAGTTCCTCCAAGAAACCGAACTCAACGAGGAGCAGCAGCAATTAGTTGATCTTTGCCTGCGTTCCAGCAACCGTTTGACCGGGCTTTTGACAAATATTTTGGATATGTCCCGGATGGAATCCAAGACCCTGGAAATCAAGCACGAACCCTTTGAGCCCCAAGCGGTGTTGGATGCGATTGGGGATATGTTCGCCTATGAAGTGCAGCAAAAGGGACTAAAATGGGAATCGTCTCTGGGCAGCGAGGTTCCGCCGATACTCATCGGCGATGGCACCCGGCTGACACAGGCCCTTTTCCACCTTGTGGGTAATGCCGTGAAGTATACCCCTGCGGGGCGTGTTGATTTGCGGGCTGAAATGACCTGGAAACAGGCGGGACGCTGTGAGATCGGCTTTACGGTCGCGGATACCGGCATCGGCATCCCCAAAGCGCTGCAAGAGTATATTTTCGAGTCGTTTACCCAGGCTGACGAGGCGGGCTCTCCCTATGCCCGTCACCACGAGGGGGCCGGATTGGGGCTTTCCCTGGTGAAGCATCTGGTGCAATTGATGCAGGGCGAGTTGCGCCTGGAGAGTGAAAAAGGACAAGGAACGCGGATTATAATCCGTGTGCCGTTTGAGTTGCCGCACGAAGACCCTGTAACTGCGATGTCCCAATAGGGCCGTGCGTCCCCCTGGCTCCTGAGAAAGGGCCAGCGGCCCTGGATGTCTGGTTTCGCATGAGCGCAAGGATGGTAGTATGACCGCACTGGAATCCCCCCGTATCCTGCTGGCCGAGGACGATCTGATTAATCAGAAAGTGGCCCAGAAGATTTTGGAAAAGTTTGGCTATGTTGTCCATATTGTCCAAAATGGTCAGGAAGCCTTTGATTGCCTGCAGGAAAACGCGTTTGATGTGGTGCTGATGGATGTGAAGATGCCTGTCTGCGACGGGCTCCGCGCCACCGAGATGATCCGTAATTCCCAAGCTAATTTCCAGGATATTCCCATCATCGCTATGACCGCCTACGCCCAAAAAAGCGACCGGGAAAAATTTTTAAGCGCAGGCATGACCGATTATATATCGAAGCCCGTGGATAAGGACGCCTTACAGACCCTTCTTCGGAAATACCTTCCCGGCGGATAGAAGCCCGGCCTCGGCCCGGTTCCTGGGAGCCCGAGGCCCTGTGCTGCCTGCCCTTGCTCCGATCTCTGTTTTGGCCTTTTTGCGCATTTGCGCAGGGGGGCCTTTTTTGTTGTCTTTCCTGACCTCCATTGCTGTCTGAACATTGACTGTTTTTTCTGGCGCCTTATTTGTATCCGGTATGCGAAAAGAACGCCTGTAGCTGGAAAAGGAGTAGAATACGCGTATGGAATACAAAGATTATTACGAGGTACTCGGTGTGGACCGCAACGCCTCACAGGAGGATATTCATAAGGCGTTCAAAAAGTTGGCGCGTAAGTACCATCCTGATTTGAACCCTGATGACCAAGAGGCGGAGCGGAAATTTAAAGAGGCCAATGAGGCCTATGAGGTCTTGAAGGATCCTGAAAAACGGAAACGCTACGACCATCTTGGCGCCGATTGGGAACATGGGCAAGATTTTGATCCCCCGCCCGGCTATGAAAATATGCATTTCACCTTTGGCGGCGGCCAAGGCGGCGCCGGCGGATTCAGTGATTTTTTTGAAACTATTTTTGGGGACATGTTTGGAGGCCGTGCGAATTTTCAGGGCGGCCAAGGCGGTTTTGGTGGCGGCCAGTTCGGCGGTCGCGGTTTTCAGCAAAAAGGCCAGGATGCCGAGGCAAGTCTGGAATTGAGCCTTGAAGACGCCTATTCCGGAGGCCAAAAAACGGTTACGCTTCAGGAGCGTGTGCCGGGCCCGGACGGGCGGGTCCGAGTGCAGCCGAAGACGTTGCAGGTCAATATCCCGGCTGGAGTCAAGGACGGCGCTCGGATTCGGCTTTCTGGCCAGGGCAATCCGGGAATGGGCGGAGGACCTCATGGGGATTTGTTTCTCAAGGTCCATTTGCGTCCGCACCAGCTGTTTAAAGTTGAAGGCAGCAATATCGTCTACGATCTGCCATTGGCGCCTTGGGAAGCCGCCCTCGGCGCCCAGGTCCGCGTGCCCACGTTAGAGGGGCAGGTGGAAATGAATATTCCGGCCGGAGTCGGCAGCGGGCAAAAATTGCGTCTGCGCGGCCGTGGCCTGGGAAAAGGGCAGAAAAAGGGCGATCAATTGGTGCGGGTCATGATCAAGACCCCGAAGCACCTCTCGGAAGAGGAAAAGGCGTTGTGGGAGCAATTGGCGCAGCAATCGAGCTTTGACCCCCGGGCTTCGTAGCCAAAAGGGGTGCCGGAGCGGCCAGGAATTCGCTTGGCCGTAAAGGCATGGAGGTGTGTATGCCATATGGTGGAATTCGTATAGAGGAATCCGAATTGCCGATCCGTTCGGAGCTATTGGGGTGGAGCCAGTTTGTGGAATTCACAGGCCTGCACCCGTCGCGGATCGGGGAACTCATTGAAATGGGTTGGCTGGATCCGGTTGTATCCGGAGAAAGATACCTGTTCCGCAAACGCGATGTTTACCGATTGCGAAAATTCCAACGTCTCTGCCAGGACTTTGGGCTCAGTGCCACTGGCGGCAGCATAATTGTCGATCTTCTAGAGCGTGTGGAAGCATTAGAGCGTGAAGTGCGTCAGCTCCGCCGCCTTTTATAGGCTGCTTCACTTCACACTGCATTGAAATTCTGTTACAAAAAGCGATTTCTTTGTTAAACAATATATACTATAGGAAGAGAAATGGGCGCCCGTGGTTTACAAAAGAGAAGGGCGCCTTATATATACCCATAGGCAGGCTATGTATTTTTTACAAAGGAGTTTCCTATGGATATGAATAAATTTACCCAAAAATCCCAAGAAGCGATCAGTGAAGCCCAAAATATCGGTGTGCGCCGCGGGCATCAGCAAATCGACGTGGAGCATGTCGCTTTGGCCTTGGCTGAGCAGGAAGATGGGCTTGTACCGCGTCTTTTGGAGCGCCTGGGCAAGGAGCCGAAAAATTATATATCGGCCTTGGACGCGGAATTGAAAAAGTTGCCCCAGGTCAGCGGCCCCGGTGCCCAGCAAGGGCAGATATACGTCACCCAGCGTTTGAACCAGGCCTTGGTGAAGGCCCAAGATATGGCCAAGAAAATGCAGGACGACTATGTCTCTGTGGAGCATATTTTTCTGGCCGTATTGGAAGAAAGCGACTCCACTGGAGTGGGGCGGGTGCATAAGCAATTCGGGTTGGATAAAGACACGGTCCTGCAGGCTTTGACTGAGGTCCGTGGTCACCAGCGGGTAACCTCTTCCAACCCGGAGGGCACCTATGACGCATTGAAAAAATACGGTCGGGATTTGGTCGATGACGCCCGGCAGGGGCGTTTGGATCCGGTCATCGGGCGGGATACAGAGATCCGGCGGGTCATCCGCATCCTTTCCCGGCGGACCAAAAATAACCCCGTGCTTATCGGCGAGGCTGGCGTGGGCAAGACCGCTATTGCCGAAGGGCTGGCCCAGCGCATCCTGAATCAGGATGTGCCAGAGGGGCTGAAAGAAAAGACCGTTTTCGCCCTGGATATGGGGTCGCTGTTGGCCGGAGCGAAATACCGCGGCGAATTCGAAGAACGCCTGAAAGCGGTGCTCAAGGAGGTCCAGGAGTCCGAGGGGCAGATCATCATGTTTATTGATGAGATGCATACCATCGTCGGCGCGGGCAAGGCCGAGGGGGCCATGGATGCCGGCAACCTGCTAAAGCCTATGTTGGCCCGCGGTGAACTGCACTGCATCGGTGCGACCACCCTGGATGAGTACCGCAAGAATATCGAGAAGGACCCGGCGTTGGAGCGCCGTTTTCAGCCGGTAATTGTTGACGAGCCGGATTTGGAGGATACCATCTCCATTTTGCGTGGCCTGCGGGAACGCTTTGAGGTCCACCATGGGGTGCGCATTGCGGACGCGGCTTTGGTGACCGCGGCCACGCTATCGCACCGGTATATCACGGATCGGCAATTGCCGGATAAGGCCATTGATCTCGTCGACGAGGCCGCGGCCATGATCCGCACCGAAATCGATTCTCTGCCCACGGACCTTGACGAGATCAACCGGCGCATCATGCAGTTGGAGATCGAGCGCGAGGCCCTGAAGCGGGAAAAAGACGAGGCCTCCAAGGAACGCTTGGAGAAACTCGAAAAGGAATTGGCCGACCAGAAGGAAAAGCAGACCACCCTTTTGGCCCAGTGGGAAAAGGAAAAAGAGGGCATCAACGAGCTGCGTTCCCTCAAAGAAGAGCTGGAAAAGACCCGCCGGGATATCGAAGAGGCCGAACGGAACTACGACCTGAACAAGGCCGCTGAATTGCGCTACGGCAAACTCAATGATCTGGAGCGCAAAATCGCCGAGCGGGAAAAGAGCCAGGATGAGGCCGGAGAGACCCCGCAGTTGCTCAAAGAGGAGGTCGGGGCCGACGATGTTGCGGAAATCATTTCCCGCTGGACCGGCATTCCCCTGTCCCGTCTGTTGGAGGGCGAGCGGGAGAAGCTTTTGCGCCTTGGCGATGTGCTGCACCAGCGGGTGGTCGGCCAAGAAGAGGCTGTGGACGCGGTTTCCGACGCTGTGCTGCGGGCCCGGGCTGGATTGAAAGATCCCCGGCGGCCCATCGGCTCGTTTATTTTCCTTGGCCCCACCGGCGTGGGCAAGACCGAATTGTGCAAGACACTGGCCGAATCCCTCTTTGATAGCGAAGAGAACATGATCCGGCTGGACATGTCCGAATATATGGAAAAACACACTGTAGCGCGTTTGATCGGAGCGCCCCCGGGATATGTCGGATATGAGGAAGGCGGGCAATTGACCGAGGCTGTGCGCCGTAAACCGTATTCGGTGATCTTATTCGACGAGATCGAGAAAGCGCACGCGGATGTGTTCAATACCTTGCTGCAAATCCTGGACGATGGTCGCTTGACCGATAGCCACGGCCGCACCGTGGATTTCAAGAACACGATCATCATCATGACCTCCAACCTCGGCTCCGAGTTCATGCTCGAAGGCATCAGCGGGGAAGGGGAACTGACAGAGACGGCCCGCTCCCAGGTTATGGATACCCTGCGCGGATCGTTTCGTCCGGAGTTTTTGAACCGTGTTGATGAGATTGTGCTCTTTACACCGCTGACCCGCGAGCAGATTAAGCAGATTATTGATCTGCAAATGCAGCAATTGTACACGCGGTTGGAAGAGCGCAAAATCACCCTGGAACTCACGGAAAACGCCCGCGAACTTATCGCCCAGGAGGCGTATGATCCGGTGTACGGCGCCCGCCCGTTGCGGCGCTTTTTGCAAACCCATATTGAGACCCGTCTGGCCAAGCAGCTTATCGGCGGACATCTCAAAGAAGGACAACATGTTGTTGTCGATGGGGTTGACAACGAGCTTGTATTTAAATAAATACCTCCACACGCGGCAGGGACGCCGCAGGGAGCTTTGCTCCCGGGTTTTTTGAAAAAATGCTTGACAGCGAATAGGGCCTGTGACAATTTGCATCTCCTGTTGGGCGGATAGCTCAGTTGGGAGAGCATCGGCCTTACAAGCCGAGGGTCACAGGTTCGAGCCCTGTTCCGCCCACCAAGCATTTTCATAGCGCGGAGCCGTAGTTAAGTTGGTTATAACGCCGGCCTGTCACGCCGGAGGCCGCCGGTTCGAGTCCGGTCGGCTCCGCCAACGATTTCAAGGGGTTATGAGTTTTGCTCATAACCCCTTATTTTTTTATCCACCGCTATATCCCCCATGCAGCAATATATCCCCCACTCGATTGTTTACCCTCTTTATGGCGAGGAATCGCTTCTCCAGGCAGAGATTTGTCGGCGCACAAACCGGTGCGGCTGGGTGGGCTAGAAAAAAAGGTCGCTCAGCGAGACCGTTGCCGGGTTGCTTAGCCCTCCGGCGACAGAGTCCAATTCCTCGTCGGAAAGAATATCCATAGCGATCCGGATTTCGTGCAACGTCAGATTAAACCCCTGGGTATTGATAAAGGCGACCCGTTTTTCTGCTTCTTCTATGGCTGTCAGGTGGGCGCGAAAAGCCGCGTCAGAATCAATTTTTTGGAAGAGTGCCTTGGCTTCTGCAAGGGACATTGTGGCGCACCTCCTTGTGGACTATGCGTGGCTGAGGGTTGGGATCGTGAGCGTTGGATATTGCTTACGCGTGTGCGTCATGCCAGCTCCGGGGATGCCCGTGGTGGTAAGTGGCTCAATGCAGCGTGGCTCGGTGCGGAGCGAAAAGGGTGCCCACAGAGATTTAGGGAGGCTCGCCTGGCATAACCACGAGTGTTTTGAAACCCGCATTCCTCTGCGGGTGTTGGCAAAGACGATCTGGAGGCGCATTTTGTTTCCAGGAGCTTTCCCCAGATTGAGCCGACTGGATATGGCCTCAGGGATGCGGTGGCTTGCAGCAGTCAGTGTGGGGCACTTTGTCTGGTGCCGCATATGGTCCCCTTTGTCCCGGGGTTGACAGGCGTCTTTTGTTGGTTATTATACCAAATAGCAAACGGAGGCTGATATGCACCACCATATACGCGAACGCTATGAAGCACGGGCCAAGATCATGAAGGCCCTAGGACATCCCACACGGATGTTTATCGTAGACGAGTTGGGTCGGCAAGACCGGTGTGTCTGCGAACTCACCGAGATGATAGGGGCAGATATTTCTACTGTTTCCAAACATTTGTCATTACTTAAAGAAGCGGGGCTCGTGGACTACGAAAAACGCGGTACGCAAGTGCATTACCACTTGGCTGCGCCTTGCGTGCTGGATTTTTTCAGCTGCCTGGAGGATATGGTGCGAAGTCATATGCAGCGGCAGTTGCAAGGCTTGTCGCAGTGCTCCATGTGAGCCGCGCGCGTTGGGAGCGTCGTTGTGGCCACCCCCAATTGTAGCCGGCATGATAGCGCACGATGACATTCGATTACGGGTGCCGTACACAGAACGAGCAACCGTATTGCCACCAAAGAGGTGGGATATTTCTTGAACTCACAATTGGGATCCAGACAAGAGTTCGGAAAACGCCTTTGGTAGTGGGCACAGGCGGAAATCTTTTTTATGATTCGACGTGGTCAGTGGTGGCAACTCTCTGCTGGTGAGGAACACAAAGGAGGAACGCATGGATATTAAAGTACTCGGGCCCGGATGCCCAAAATGCCAAAAAACGGAAGATGTGGTGAAAGAGGCGGTCCAAGAAAGCGGTGTCCAGGCCTCGGTGGAAAAAGTCACCGGGATGATGGATATTGCCAAATACGGTGTTTTCGGCACTCCGGCCGTGGTTATAGACGGCGAGGTCAAAGTCGTGGGCAAGGTGCCTGCGAAAGAGGATGTGCTGTCCTGGTTGCAGGGCTAAAAACGCTCTCACCCAGGGGGCAAACAGGGGCGGCAGGGAAAAAGCGGGCATGACGCCCGCTTTTTTCGTTGATGGGTTGAGAGGGTGAGTTGTGTGGGGGGCTGGCGGTAGTGGCCCGAGATGCTGCCCCGCTCAAGGGGCTTGGGGAGGGCGTGGCATCGTGGCGCTGTCCATTTGCGGCTATACCGCTTCACGGGTTTTTCGTACTGATCTGCTGATCAAACATGGCGGCGATACGGCTCTCCAAAACCCGTAGACTTGTAACGTCGGCAATGCCGGTGTCCAGGATGTGGATTCGGGCCGTGTTTTCCTGCAAATCCACCCCGGCGGTGCCCGGGAGGAGACTCACGGCCCAGAGGAAAACCACCCGGGCCGGCTCTTTTTCCAGGATAAAGGGGAAATCAATGATTTCCGGCCTGATCTGGATTCGGGGGGACAGGGCGCGTTTGGCGACATCCAAGCCCCCCAAAAACGAGTGCCAGAAAAAATAGGGGATAAACCGCACTGCTGGGCGAAAGCGCCACTTCCAGTCCTTCGACGGCCATAACAGGAAGCTGACAATCACGCCGGCACCAATGCCGGGCAGGGTCCACACAGAGACAAGGCCTTCCCCCTCGGTCAAAACGGCCCACAGGAGGGCGAAAAGAGCAGTGCGCACAAGCAATGCCCGTGCCGTGGGTATGGGAAATATATTCCTCATAGTGGCTCCTGCCCGGTGATTGCAGGGGGCGCGGTTCTAGCGTGCCCCAGCGTGTTACAGGTGGCGAAAGGAGAGAGCAGCGCTTCCTGGTTCTACAGGCTTCCCTGGGTCCGTGTGCCCCTTCCCCCAATTCTTTTCCTCACGGTTTGGCAAAAGAGAGGGGGCTGCTTGCCCAGCGCACAGGGCAGTCGTGTGTTTATGCGCGGGCAGAAAGTTTTGCGTCCTCTGGTCGCTATGCGGGTGCGCAACCCGAGACACACTCCCGGAATCGGGTTTTGGGGGCCGTTTCACCGATTCAGGGGCTAGGCGAGCGGAGCAGCACCGCAAAGACCAGAAGGAAAACAATCAATAAAATCCCGGCGGTATGCCAGTACAAGAGTCGGTGTTCCAAACGGTCGGGTACGGTACGCATCCAACGGGTCTGCAACAGCCTGTCCGCCCAGCCCTCCAGATTGATACGGCCGCAGGAGGGATCGCAGTAGTGCCCTGATCGCCATTTCTCGCGCAGCCACGCCAAACTCTTCTCCCAGGGGCTGAGAAACCGTTCGTCTACTCCGAAGGGGTCCCGAACGCTCCAGGCGGAATTCAAGAACACAGCAGCAAGTCCGATTCCCAGGCCCACCGGCAACAGCCCGGAGAGTATTCCCGCTTTTGCCGCGACCAGTTCCTGGATATGGATAAAGGGGAAAAACTGGCCTAGGGGCACGGCCAGGATCACCATGGCCACCAGCCCGCCCCAGGCGAGGAAGAGTTTCCTGTCCAACGTGCTATTTCTGTCCGGCATCTGCACCTGTATTCGGCGGAGAAATACGGCAAGCAAAAACATGGTTCCGGTGGCGGTAACGCCGAGCATGGTCTTGAAAAAACCGGGCCATGGTCCGGGCAGCAGGGCCGCTCCGTGTTTGAGGGCAAGTTTGACCACCGCTCCGGCGCTTAAGGGCAGCCCGGCCAAAACCAGGGAGGCCAAGAGGAGCCCGAGAAGGACAATGAGGCCGCGGGCTGTGCTTTTGCCGGCGGCCAGGGCCGGGCCAACGCCCAGAAAAAGGGATCCTTTGGCCATGCCGTGGACCAGGACAAAAAAGAGCAGGCCGGAGAGAACTTCATCTGCTTCGGCCTCGCCCCCGACAAGGATAAAGCCCAGAGCCATGGTCATAAGCCCCATCTGGCTTATGCTGGAATAGGCCAGGATGGTTTTGGGGTCCTGGCGCCGCACACCGGCCAGCACCCCGTACACCGCTGCGCAGAGCCCCAGCCAGGCCAGAACGATTCCCCACTGCTGGGGTTCTGGGAAGTTGAACATCTGTAGCCAGCCTAAAAGTCCGGCCTTGATCATCGCCCCGCTCAAGACGGCGCTGGCCGGTATGGGGGCTGCGGGATGGGCCAGAGGGAGCCAAAAATGCAAGGCAAGGGCTCCGGCTTTGACCCCGAAGCCAATATAGGCCAGGACGAGAATCGTTGTCGTTTGTGGCTGCGCGTGTAAGGCCGGGACAATCTCGGAGAAAGTCAGGCCGTCCATGAGTGGGGCAGCCAACCCGGCGTAGAAAAAGGAAGTCGCTAGACATACCTCCCCCAGCACAGCCATGACCAAATACACCCGCCCAGCGCGCAAGGCCTTTTTTGTTTTGTTGTGCACGATAAGTCCGTAGGCGGCGAAACTCATTAACGCGAAAAACGCGTAAAACGAGGACACATCTTGGGCCAGGCACAAACCGAGGTTGCCGCACAAGGTGAGTAGAAAAAACAGGCTAAATCGGTTGCTTGCGCTTCGGTCCCCAGAGAAATAGCCCCCTGCGAACAGGCCGGAGGCCGCCCAGAGTAAAGCGGTCAAAAACAGAAAAACCCGGCCGAACTCCCCGAAGTGCAGCACCGTGCCCAGAAACAAAAAAGAGAACCGTCCCGTCTCCGCGCCTGTGCCGACAACAGCCAGAACCCCGGCTGGAAGGCAGGCCATCCACAGCCCGTGTGTGCAGATCAGGGGCCTGATCCGGGGCCAGGACAAAAGACAGGCAACGACAAGAGGAAAAACAATTACTGTCGCCCAGATCACGGTCCGCCCTCCCGTCCGAAGACAATCTGCTCGGCCACTCCCAGCGGACTCCAGGCCCAGCCGGCGAATACCCCGGCGCCCAGACAGAACAGGGCAGTAATGAGGGCGGGCAGGAGGAGGCTCCAGGGGGCCTCGATTTTCCAGGCCCGGGAGGGGGAGGGCGAAGACCCCACCGCCTGTGGCTGCGGGGCGGATTTGAACCAGGCCGCGTGCAAGATGGGGAGAAAGTAGCCGGCATTCAAGGCGCTGCTTACGACCAGAAGCGCGACTACCCAATGTTCTCCGGCCTGTATCCCCCCGGCGGCCAGATACCATTTGCTGACAAATCCGGCCACTGGAGGCACGCCGATCATGCCCAGACTCGCTATAGTGAACAGGGCCATGGTCAGGGGCATACTCCGACCGAGGCCGTCCATTTGATCGATGTCGTGGATACCCCGGGTTTTGGCCATGATCCCGGCGCAGAAAAACAGGGTGATCTTCATTATCCCCTGGTGCACGAGATGGGCCAGGCCCCCGATGGTGGCCAGAGGGGCTATTACCACCGCGCCCAGGGCAATATACGAGACCTGACTTACAGTGGAGTAGGCCAGGCGTCGTTTCAGATTGTTCTGCATAAGCGCTCGCAGGGAGCCGAAAATAATGGTCGCAGCGACCACCGCGGCAAGCGGCCCAAGCACCCCCAGATCCGCAGCGAAGTCCTTGCCATATACGTCCAGTACCACGCGCAGTACGCCGAAGGCCCCGGCCTTGACCACGGCCACGGCGTGCAAAAGCGCGCTGACCGGCGCTGGGGCGATCATGGCCTTGGGGAGCCAGCCGTGCATGGGGACAAACGCGGATTTTACGCTGAGTCCGAAAATGAGCAGGACAAAGATGGCGGTCAGTTCCATGTGTGGCACCCCGGCAACAGAGCGCAGTACTCCGCCAGGGGTGAAGTTAAAGGGACCGACGGCCACGTGCAGCCAGGCCACGCCCCATAAGAGGACTGCTCCCGCACTCATGGCGTACCACAGGTAGGTACGGCCCGCAGCCAAGGCCTCAGCAGTACCCCGGTGCACCACGAGGGGATAGGTGGCCAGGGTCAAAAACTCGTAGAAAATAAAAAAGGTGATCAGGTTTCCGGACAGGGCCACACCCGTGGATGCGGTCACGCACAGGCTGAAAAAACCGAAGAACCGGCCTCGGTTCTGCGAATCCTCGAGATAGCCCACTGCGTACATGGTGGTCAGAAACCACAGGTTGCTGGAAAGGGAGACAAACATCAGGGACAGCAGGTCCACTCGGAGTAAAAATTCAAACCCCAGCCCCATGGAAAAGCCCAGTTCATAGACCGTGCCATGGACCAAAAGCCCCCACCCCATGGCAAATACGCCAAGAACCTTGATCGTGGCCCCGACCATATTCAGAATGGTACGGGTTTTTGTGCTTTTTTCGGGCAGGACAAAGATAATCAGCCCAGTGACAAGGGAACTGCACAAAACAAGGAGTAGGAGCCAGGATTCCGCATTCATGGGAGGGCCTCCCCAAGTCCGGGCAGTACTGCAGATGTCCCCTGTCCCAAGAGGGCAACCACTTCCTCTACCCTGAACCCGAAAAGTACGCACAAAACACCCAGACCCAGGGCGGAGAGGGTCATCACCAGGGGCACCGGCTGCAACTCTGCCGTATCCTCACGCTCGGGAACAAAGGTGTGGGATAGAATTTTGAAAATATATCCAGCGGTTAAAAGCCCACCCACGGTTATCACCGCAGCCCACCACCATTGCCCGGCGGCCAGGGAACCGCGTAGCAGCATCCATTTGGCTACAAACCCGGCGCTTGGCGGCAGCCCCATAAGGCTCACCCCGGCTAGGGCCAGGGAAAAGGTGGCCACCGGCAGACGGGCGGCTATATTGCGCATGGCCTTGAGTTCGTCTGTTCCCATGGCCCAAACGAGGCAACCCGCGGACAGAAACAGTCCCGCTTTGGCCAGGCAATGGGAAACGGCGTGGTACACGGTCCCGGTCCAGGCCGTGCTGCACCAGTCTTGGGCGCCTGAACCAGAAACAAGGGCGAAAATGAAAAAAAGATACCCCAATTGCCCCACTGTGGAGTAGGCAATTAAGGGTTTCATCCGAATTTGTCGGATTGCCTGTAAAGAGCCCCAGAGTACAGCTGCCGCGCCCAGGACGGCAATAAGCAGTCCGGGAAGCTGTCCGGCCGGAACCCGGGTGATACCGGCAAAGACGGTGAACCATACCCGGAGCAGGAGAAAAAACGAGGCCTTGACCACGAGGGCGGAGAGGATCGCGCTCACCGGGGCCGGGGCGTTGGAATGCGCCGGGGGCAGCCAGAAGTGGAAGGGTAAAAGCGCGGACTTGAGCACAAGGCCGAAAACCATGACCGCGAAGGCGGCGATCCAGGCCGGACTTGGTTCCGCGAGGCCGGACAAAAGGGAGAAATCCAACATTCCCGCCTTGGAATACACCAGGGCCACTCCCAAAAGATACATAAACGATCCCAGCATGGCCGCCAGGAGATAGCGCAGCCCAGCCTGTAGAGAGGCCGGGCTACCGGAGAGAATGGTCAGCCCCACTGCGGCCATGCTGGTGACCTCCAGGAGGACATAGGCGTTGAACAGGTCCGCAGAGAGGAATATCCCGTTGAGCCCGGCCCAAAGCATAAGCCACAGGGCCCAGAAATACCCGGCTGTGTCCCGGTTTTCCGCCTTTGGGGGGAAAAAGCGGGTCGCGTATACGGTAACCAGTGCCCCGACCAGGGCCGTGAGAAGGATAAAAAGCGCTCCGATTCCGTCTAGGCGCAGGGCGATGCCCAAGGGGGCCTCCCAACCCCCGAGTTGGACGCGAATCGCGCCCTGGATGTAGACGAGAAGAAGAAGCGTCATACTCAGGCCGAGGTTCGCGGCGGCTACTATTCCAGCGATTGTTGCGGCTATTGTCCCGCGAAACGGGATGCAGAGAAGCGCCCCGAAAAAGGGGATGAGCAGGGCGAAAAGCAAAAGATTCATTCCCGGTCTCCGGCGTCCCCTTCCTCGGGGGCCTCGGCTGACTCCAGGTGGAGGCGACGGATCAGGGCCAGGGCAAAGGCGGTGGCACTGACCGTGACCACGATCCCGGTGAGAACCATGGCCTGGGGAACCGGGTCTGCGGCTTCGGCCCGGTTGCGGTAGGCTGTGGCTATGAGCAGAAGAAATATCCCTCCGGAGAGGATATTGAGGGCCATGACCTTGCGCAGCAGATGGCGGCGCAGGATCAGGCCGTGTACCCCGAGGCAGATAAGGACAACTGCCGCGAGGCTGTATACGAGAAATGTGTTCACGGCCGACCTCCCTTGCGCGAAACCTTTGGGGTCTGCTCCCTTCCGCCCAAGGTCTCAATGCTCAGGGTGGCGAGAATCACGCCTATGGACAGCGTAGCTAGGGATTCCAGGGCCATGATCACTGGTTTGCTCAAGCCGGGAGGATAGCCGAGAACCGGTGTGTTGGGATCTGCTAAGGAGTAAAGGCCGAGGGCCGCGATGGCCCCGAAGCCGCAGATAACCAGTATGAACCACAGTCTCCGGGGCAAAACCGCCACAGAGCGATAGCCAGCTAGCCAGAGCAGGGTCAGGCCTGAGGCCAGAATGACACCGGCCTGAAACGCGCCGCCCGGGGCATGATCCCCAAGAAGCAACAGGTACACTGCAGCGGTGAAGACCACCGGCAGGAGCAGGCGGACCAGCCACACCAGGACCGGGTCCGGATCCCTGGGGGGGACGAGCCCGCGGATGGAATGCCGCCCTCCGGCTCCCAGTACCCCCAAAAGGGCCAGGATAAGGACGGCCAGTTCCAGCCATGTGTCGTAGAGCCGGAAATCAAGGAGCACAGCGGTTACCAGATGCTCGATACCCCCGGATTCAAAGGCCTGGGCGGCGAGTTCGGTCAAACCGTTTCCGGTTTGGGGCAGATCACGCACGGCCAGGATGAGCAGCCCGGCCAGCCCCAGAACTCCGAAAAGGGCGACCAGGTGGTGCATACGGGTGGGGCAGGCCCCGGGACGGTCCAAACGGCAGGGCTTTGGCTCTTGGGGTGTGTGTCTGAAGTCCGGTTCGAGACCCTTGAAGGTGCCCAGCAGGAGTACCCCGGCCAGTCCGGCCCCGACCGCTGCTTCGGCTAGGGCGATGTCCGGGGCCTGGAGTCTGATCCAGACCAGGGCGAGGAACAGGCCAAAGGAGATAAAAAGGACAATGGCCTGGAATAGATCGGAGGCTTCCAGCAGTCGCCAAGCGGTGAGTACAAGGGAGGTGATGAGCAGGAGGTCGAGAACGAGTTCGGCACTCATTTTCTTGCCTCCCGGGCGGAGAGCACGCTTCGGCCCAAAAGAAAGCAGAAGGTCGATCCGGCAATCATAGATACTCCCCAGATCAGACCGATTTTGGCGGCTGTAAGCACTGCATCCGAGGCCAGCATCAGTCCGAAGGCCACGAATCCCAATCCGAGGTTATCCGCCTTGGTCAGGGCGTGCAGCCGGCTCAGGGGATCCGGAAATCGAAGCAGTCCCACGGTGCCAGCTAGAAAGAAAAACGCTCCGAGCAGACACAGGGCTCGGCCCATAATGTCCATCATTGGTCCTTTTCGTTTTTTCTACGGGGTTGCTTGACCGGGACCCGGACAAAGGCGACTACGGCCAGGATCGTGAGGAGGGCGAAAATCAGGGCGGTGTTGCGCAACGCTGGGGCCTGCAGGGCCGCGGCCAGAAGAAGCAGGACGGCTACTCCGGTGGTTCCGAAAAGTTGCATGGCCGCGAGGCGGTCCTCGGGTTCAGGACCCCGGAAAACCCGGAGCAGTCCGACCAGCATGGTCAGCAGTAAAAAGCAGGCGAGGCCCAAAAAAAAGAGATCCATTCGTGCACCGCTGTGTTCTAGGGTCCCCAAATAGCGAACCATCTGTATGGATCCCTTGTGCCAAGTCGGGCGTAAAAAGTCCAGGAAGGGCGTGTCTTGAAATGGGGCAGAGCCTTTTTAGGGAACCGATCACCGGGGGAGGGGGCAAGGCAATGCCAAGCCCCCATACCCGGCCTCCCGTTATCGGATACAAGGTGGAGCGTAGAGGGTTCTTTTCAGCGCAGGCTGTTCTTGGCAGTTTCCGGATGGAGCAAAAGCGCGATAAGGGACAACAATCCCGCCCCCATGAGCATAAAGGCTATGGAGAGGTCGTCATGCGTGTGTTGTATAAGATAGGCGGCGACCATGGGCGTTGTTCCGCCGAAAATGGCGAAACAGACATTAAAGGCAAAGGACATGGCGCTGCATCGCAAATGCGACGGGAAGGCCTCGACCATAGTGACCGGGTTGGTCCCGGCAAAAGCGGCGATAAACACGGCAAACCCCAGTTGGCCGCTGAGGATAATCATTGCTTGGTGGTGGTGCATCATCCAAAATAAGGGGTAGCTGAAAAAGAGCAGGCCGAGGGAGGCTGTGATCAGCACCGGCTTGCGCCCTATTTTGTCCGAGAGCTTGGCCATGAGCGGCAGCAGGCACATAAGCACGAGCATACTCACGGTGTTGATGTCTAAGGCCTCAGAGGCCGGAATTTTGACAATGTCGATCAAGAAGGTGGTGATGTATAAGAAGACTAGGTAATAGCCCACAGAATAGGCCAAAACGATGCCGATTACCCGGAGCATGGCCAGTTTTTGGGTGCGTAAGGCTTCCCAAATTGGAGGTCCCTCAAATTCTTGCTCCTCGTCTTTGTCCAAGGAGACTTCCGGGACTTTTTTACTCAAGTACATAGCCGCCGCGCCCACGAGTATGGATAAAATAAAGGCCAGTCGCCAGCCCCAAGCGTGCAGGGCCGAATCCGTCAAAAGTGTGCTGAACAGCGCCCCGACTGCCGACCCCAGAAGGGCGCCGGCTACGGCCCCGACACTGCTCCAACTGGCCATGAACCCCCGGGAGCCTTTTTTGGCGTGTTCGGCCAAGAAGATGATCGAAGTGGTGTATTCACCGCCTACAGATAGTCCTTGGATTATGCGTAAGAGGATGAGCAACACCGCAGCCCAAACACCTATCTGGGAGTATGTGGGCAGCACCCCGATAAGGAAGCTGGGCACGGCCATGAGGATGCCGGAGAGGATCATCACGAATTTCCGGCCCACGCGATCGCCGAGGTGGCCGAAGAGTATTCCTCCCAAGGGCCGGACTAAAAATCCTGCGGCAAAGGCGCCGAAGGTGGCGATGAGCGATGTTAAGGGGTCGTCGGAGGGAAAAAATTGTTGGGCGATAACCGGGGCGAAATAGCCGTACACAGCAAAATCATACCACTCCATGATGTTTCCGGACAATCCGCCGAGGATAACCGAACGGGAACTGACGTTTTTTTTCGTTGTCATGACACCGCCTTGGGGTTTGTTTCTGCACACAGATATTCTGGGCTCTACCGCCCGGCTGCAGAAAAATATTCATTGGGAGAGTCAGGCCGCTCCATATAAATTTCCCCGCGGAAGGGCGGGGGATGGTGTCCTACAGGAAGATATTTGGGTTCCTTCTTTTAAGAAACTGGGGCTGTTTACCTGGACAACTGTTTTGCTGCGCCTTGTCGCCCCCTGGGAGAACATTTGGAACTCTCTTTGCCAGTCGGTATAGCGCCAATACCTGACGCTTTCTGCGCGGCACCACTTCGCCACCTCATGAGAGTCATTCTATGCTCGACGTAGCGAGCCATTTACGAAGTGTCAAATCTGCCTGTGTTTGTAGAATATATTCGATACAAGGAGCGGTGGGTTCTGTTGTTCGGTACTTGCTGGGGGTAACCGTTTTCACGAGCAAACAGCTCGACCCAGGGAAAGCGTGGTTCTGTTGGAGGAAGCCGGGGGGAGGCGGCTTGACAAGGAGCATCAGGAAGGATAAACACTTCTTCTTCAAGACAACGGGACGTGGCGCAGTCTGGAAGCGCACCTGAATGGGGTTCAGGGGGTCGCAGGTTCAAATCCTGCCGTCCCGACCAAAAGATTCAAGAAAACCGGCAACTTGTGAGCAGGCAAGTTCGCCGGTTTTTTGCGTTTTTTAAGACAAATTAAGCCAGAATTCCCGGTTATTACCGGGAGCAGTCACTCGGATAGTGACGCTTTTTCCCTATGTCTTGACAGCTATTGCCTTATAGTGATCCCTGCCAAAAGATCAGGCCATGCAGAAATAAATTGTCATAACTGACTGAGAATGCAAACCTATGTTGCGAAAGTCCGCCCTTGTCTCCATTCATGATGTGATGCCGAGTACATTGCCCCAAGTGGGACAAATTATTCGCTTCTTACAGGCCCAGCACGTGCATACATATACGCTTTTGATCGTGCCGGGAAAGGAGTGGACAGACAAAGAGATCGCTCAATTGTTGGCTTGGCAGGACAACGGCGTTGAGCTGGCCGGGCATGGGTGGCAACATCGCATAACGGGCAAAAAAGGTGTGTGGCATACCCTTCATGCCCAGGTCATCTCCCGGGATGAAGCCGAGCATTTATCCAAGTCCAGGCAGGAAATCGCGTCCATAATATGCCGCTCCTATGAGTGGTTTCAGCAGGTCGGGCTGACCGCGCCTTTGCTCTATGTGCCGCCGGTCTGGTCCATGGGGAGCATGCCTAGCCAGGATCTTTCCCGGTTTCCTTTCGCTTTGTATGAAACCTTGACTGGTGTCTTTGATGTGCGGAAGAGTACACATCGGCATATGCCTTTAA
>JBNJGM010000040.1:0-19351 GCA_051747685.1 Thermodesulfobacteriota bacterium
ATTGATCGTGCCCATCGCCATGGAATTGGGGCTGCGCTTCGCTATCCGTGAAGGCGGCCGTACCGTGGGCGCCGGTGTTGTATCCGAAATTGTGGAGTAACATATATGGTTGAAATGAATAGTGACCGCATTCGAATCAAGCTCAAGGCCTATGACTATCGAATTTTAGACAAGGCCGTTGCTGAGATTGTGGATTCGGCAAAAAACACAGGTGCGAGCATCGCCGGCCCCATTCCTCTGCCGACACGGATACATAAGTATACGGTCAACCGATCGGTTCATGTAAACAAAAAGTCCCGTGAGCAGTTCGAAATGCGGATCCATAAACGGTTGTTGGATATCCTCGAACCGACACAACAGACCGTGGACGCTTTGGGGAAATTGAGCCTGCCGGCCGGTGTGGATGTGGAAATCAAGCTTTAGGTGAGGATATCATGAGTGCTTTAAATCTCATCGGGAAAAAATTAGGTATGACCCGAATTTTCGGCGAAGACGGTACAGTTATTCCTGTCACCGTCGTTCAAGCCGGACCATGCCCGGTCATGCAGGTGAAAACCGTGGAGACCGATGGATATACCGCCTTGCAAATTGGCTCCGATCCACTTTCTGCCCATCGCGTGAACAAGCCGCAGCAGGGGCATCAAGCGAAGGCAGGCAAGGGATATTTTCGGAAATTGCAAGAAGTGCGTGTTGATGACGCGCCAGAGTATGAACTTGGTCATGAATTGACTGTCGATATGTTCGATATTGGCGAGCGGATCGATGTGGCTGGAAAATCAAAGGGCCGTGGATTCGCAGGCGTCATGAAGCGCTGGAACTTTGGCGGTTCGCCGTCGACGCACGGCCACGAAAAGGTGCATCGCTCAACCGGTGCAGTCGGTCAATGCGCTGACCCGTCGCGTATTTTCAAAGGCAAAAAAATGCCCGGGCATATGGGAGCCAAACGTGTTTCTGTGCGCAATGCTGAAGTTGTAGACATTCGTCCGGAAGACAATCTGATCCTGTTACGTGGTCAGGTGCCGGGCCCGAAAAATGGTGTCATAACCCTCCGGAAGAAAAGTTAAGGGAACGAACCATGCCAGTGGTACAGATAGTAGACAAAGCAAATCAAGCGGTGGGTGAAGTGACCCTGTCCAGCGGCGTTTTTGAACGGGAGGTGCGCGCCGAAATCCTCCATCAAGTCGTTCGCTCCCAGCTCGCCGCCAAGCGTAAGGGGACCGTTGGCGTGAAGAACCGGGCCCTTATTCGTGGTGGCGGGCGTAAGCCGTGGCGGCAGAAAGGAACAGGACGGGCCCGCGCCGGTTCCGTGCGTTCACCCATTTGGACGGGAGGGGCGGTTACCCATGGCCCCCAAACCCGGGATTATGGATTTAAAGTCAACAAAAAAATTAAACGCTTAGCTTTGAAGATGGCCATGTCTGCCCGGCTTGCCGAAGACAATTTGGTTGTCGTAGAAAGTGTGACTCCTGAGGAAGTCAAGACGAAAAGCTTCAAACAAATCCAAGAGCAATTAGGTCTGAAAAAATGCTTGATTGTCACTGAGGAAAAAGATAATACTCTTGAGCTTTCCGCCCGTAACATCCCTGGGGTTACTGTTCTGACTTGGGACAACCTCAATACCTTCGATGTGCTGAACCACGATCAGCTGGTCCTTGAGGCCAAAGCGGTGGAAAAAATCGAAGCCAAGCTGGGGTAACCATGGAATATACACGCGTATTACACAAACCGCTTGTCTCGGAGAAAGCGACTTGGGCCAAGGACATGGATAACCAAGTTGTCTTTTTGGTGGACAAGGCCTCGAACAAGATTGAGATCCGCAAGGCCGTTGAGAAGGCGTTTGGGGTCAAGGTCGAGCGGGTCAATGTCACAAATAAACGGCCCCGTACCCGGCGCCGTTTTGGCCGTGAGGTGGGACGGGTACCCGGTACCAAAAAGGCCTACGTCACCCTTGCTCCAGGTGAAAAAATTGAATTTTTTGAAGGTGTCTAGTTATGTCTATCCGGAAGCTTAAACCGACCTCCCCGGGACGTCGATTTCAAACGGTCTCAATGTATGTGGATGTGACCCGGGAGACCCCAGAAAAGAAGCTGACCAGTGGCTTGGGGCGCAAGAGCGGGCGCAATAATGCCGGGCGAGTGACCTCACGGCGCCAAGGCGGAGGCAATAAAAGACGCTATCGTACTATCGATTTTAAGCGCAATAAAGCCGACATTCCCGCCAAGGTGGCCGCGATTGAGTACGACCCGAATCGCAGCGCCCGAATTGCCCTGTTGCACTATGTCGACGGCGAAAAACGCTATATACTGGCTCCCTTGGGGATAAAACCAGGTGATTTTGTTTACTCCGGGGCGAATGTGGACATCAAGCCGGGCAATGCGATGCAATTACAGTCCGTTCCCGTGGGAACCACCGTGCACAATATTGAGCTGGTGCCGGGGAAGGGAGGGCAAATGTGCCGTTCCGCCGGAACGTATGCCCAGTTGGTCGCCAAAGAGGGAAAATACGCCCTATTGCGTTTGCCTTCCGGGGAAAGTCGGCATGTACTTGCCACCTGCCGTGCGACAGTGGGTCAGGTGGGCAATGTGCACCATGAAAACATTCGCGTCGGGAAGGCTGGCCGGAACCGGTGGAAAAGCCGTCGTCCCAAAGTCCGTGGCGTGGCCATGAACCCCATTGACCACCCGCTTGGCGGTGGTGAAGGGCGTAGCTCTGGTGGCCGTCACCCGGTTACCCCCTGGGGGAAACCGACCAAGGGCTACAAGACACGAAATCCCAAGAAGCCTTCCTCGCGTTTGATTGTTAAGAGAAGGAATAAATAGGAGTCGCCATGCCTCGTTCACTCAAAAAAGGACCTTTTGTAGATGAGCATCTGCTGGGAAAGGTTGAGCAGGCGCAGTCGACCAAAGACCGCAAGGTGATTAAGACTTGGTCCCGGCGCTCTACCATAACCCCGGAAATGGTGGGAATGACATTTGCTGTTCACAACGGCCGCAAATTTATTCCGGTCTTTATTTCGGAGAATATGGTTGGCCACAAATTGGGGGAATTTTCTCCCACGCGTACTTTTCACAGCCACGCCGGCGACAAGAAGAAAAAGTAAATTGGGGTTGCAACCATGGAAGTGAAAGCTCTTGCCCGGTTTATGCGGGTGTCTCCACAAAAGACACGCGTGTTGGCAAAAAATATCCAGGGCCTGCCAGTGGAAGATGCGCTGAATTCTCTCAAGTTTACCCCGAAAAAGGGTGCCTCAATTCTTTCTAAGGTACTGCAATCCGCTGTAGCCAATGCCAACCAGCTGCCGGGGATGGATATCGATGCGCTCTACGTGAAACGCGTATGCATTGATGAAGGACCTACCTGGAAAAGGATTCGACCTAGGGCAATGGGCCGGGCGACGCGCATCCTAAAGCGGACCAGTCATATTACCGTTGTGGTAGACGAATTATAGGAGGATGTCGTTTTGGGTCAAAAAGTCCATCCATACGGTTTTCGGCTGGGGTATAACAAAAATTGGCTTTCCCGCTGGTTCAGCAGGAAGGATTACCCGCAGTACGTTTATGAAGACCGGCAAATACGAAATTATGTGAAGTCCAAATTGTACCATGCCGGGCTGTCAACCCTGGAGATCGAACGCTCTGCGTCAAAGCTGCGCTTGATTATCCATACAGCTCGTCCTGGTATTGTCATCGGGCGCAAGGGTGCTGAAATTGAAAAACTCCGCACAGAATTGAAGAAAAAATTCAAGCGGGATTTTTCAATTGAGGTCAACGAGATCCGCCGCCCGGAAACCAATGCGCAGTTGGTGGCTGAAAATGTTGCCATGCAACTCGAACGTCGGGTCGCCTTTCGGCGGGCCATGAAGCGGACCATAAGTCTGGCCCGTAAGTTTGGCGCAGAGGGGATCAAGATTTCCTGTGCCGGGCGACTGGGCGGGGCAGATATTGCCCGTACAGAGTGGTTCCGTGAGGGACGTGTACCGTTGCAGACTTTGCGCGCGGACCTAGATTACGGCTACGCTGTGGCCCGGACAACCTACGGGGTGATCGGTGTCAAAGTGTGGATCTTCAAGGGTGAAATACTCGATGATGAGGTGGCCAGCTAATGTTAAGCCCGAAAAAGATCAAATTCCGGAAGCAACAAAAAGGACGCATTGGTGGACAATCCCAGCGCGGAAGTCAGATAGCCTTTGGGGATATTGCCTTAAAGACTGTTGAGCCGGGAAAGATTACCAATAAACAGATTGAAGCCGCTCGTGTCGCAATGATGCGTCATATCAAACGTGGCGGTAAGGTTTTTATTCGGATTTTTCCCGATAAGCCGATCACCTCCAAGCCAGCGGAAGTTCGGATGGGGAAAGGGAAGGGCTCACCTGAAGGCTGGTGTGCCCCTGTGCGCACCGGGCGTATCCTCTATGAGCTTGCCGGCGTGGCTGATCGGGAATTGGCCCGGGAAGCCCTTGTCCGCGCTTCGCATAAGCTCCCGGTCAAGACAGTTATCGTTGAGAAGGAGTCCTAGCCATGGATGGGAGCAAGCTGAGGGAGATGGAACGGACTGAGCTGCATCAAAAGCTCGCCGATTTCGAGAAGGAGTTGTTCAATCTCCGTTTCCAGCACGCCACTGCGCAATTGGGGAACACACAACGCTTGCCGCAGGTCAAGCGGACTATCGCGCGAATAAAGACCGTCATGCGCGAGAAAGAGATGGAGAGCGGTGATGAATAGTGAAGTGAAATCATCTAATAAACGGATGATGACGGGCTATGTGGTCAGCGATCGGACGGACAAAACAATCGTTGTTCGCGCAGAAACGTTGGTCCAGCATTCGTTGTACAAAAAGTACGTCCGCAGACGGAAAAATCTCATGGCCCATGACCCTGCAAATGATTGCAAGGTGGGTGACAAGGTGCAGGTCATTGAACACCGGCCACTGAGCAGGCGGAAACGCTGGCATCTGCACAAGATACTCGAAAAAGCTGTTTAGGGGGGGCCATGATTCAAGTTCAAACCAATCTTGATGTCGCAGATAACTCTGGGGCCAAAAAAGTCAGCTGCATTAAGGTGCTCGGCGGAAGTAAACGCCGATATGCTGGCGTAGGTGACCTCATAGTTGTGAGCGTCAAGGATGCCATGCCCCATTCCCGGGTCAAAAAGGGTGAAGTTCGCAAGGCGGTTATTGTGCGGACCAAAAAAGAGATCAACCGCCCGGATGGGACATTTATCCGTTTTGATACCAATTCGGCTGTATTGCTGAACAATAATCTTGAGCCGGTTGGGACTCGTATTTTTGGACCGGTCGCTAGGGAATTGCGTGGTCGCAATTATATGAAGATCGTGTCCCTGGCACCGGAAGTGCTATAGGGGTTGGCATTATGAAAAAATACACAATTCGTGAAAATGATAAGGTCATGGTGCTGACCGGGAAAGACCGAGGAAAAATCGGGAAAGTCCAGAAGTTGGTACGCAAAAAAGACCGTGTCTTAGTTGATCAGGTGAATATGGTTAAACGGCACACACGTGCTAATCCATATAGTGGAGAATCCGGCGGTATACAAGATAAGTCAGCCCCGATTCATGTTTCCAATGTAGCCGTGGTGTGTGATGGGTGTACGCAACCGACCCGTGTAGGGTACCGTTTTACAGAAGACGGACAAAAGCGTCGCTATTGCAAAAAATGTAATGAACTAATCGATTAAGGTGCTCTCATGACCCGGTTAGAGACCCTGTACAAAGACAACGTTGTCCCGGAATTGACCAAGGAATTTGGGTACTCTTCACAAATGCAGGTACCGACTTTGCATTGTGTTGTACTGAATATGGGCCTTGGCGCAGGAAGCCAGGACAATAAGATTATTCAGGATGCGGTTCAGGAACTAGGCCTCATTGCAGGCCAAAAACCTGTTGTAACCCGTGCTAAAAAATCTATCGCAGCCTTTAAATTACGCGAGGGCATGCCTGTTGGTTGCCGCGTGACTTTGCGGAAACGCCGTATGTGGGACTTTGTTGATAAATTGATCAACTTTGCCCTGCCTCGTGTTCGCGACTTCCGGGGCATTGCTGACCGTGGATTTGACGGGCGAGGCAATTTTACACTGGGCATTCGTGACCACACCATATTTCCAGAAATCAATATGGACAAAGTGGATAGGATCAAAGGCCTCAACGTGACCATGGTCACGACAGCTCAGACTGATAAGGAAGGCAAAAAGCTGTTGGATCAATTCGGCATGCCTTTTAGGAAGTAAGGAGGGAGTTTTGGCACGTAAAGCATTAATGGCGAAAGCCAAGAGAAAGCCGAAATTTTCAACACGGGCCTATAACCGGTGTCCCATATGCGGACGTAGACGGTCATTTATTCGTCGTTTTGGAATTTGTCGGATTTGTTTCCGGAATATGGCCCTCGCCGGTGAATTGCCCGGTGTAAGAAAATCGAGCTGGTAAAGGAGTGAGGGAAATGGCCGTTGTAGATCCCATTGCCGATATGCTCACGCGTATCCGCAATGCCCACTTAGCCTTGCACAAGGAAGTGGTCGTTCCTCGATCAAAAGCGAAGAAAGCGATTGCGGATATCCTGCAAGAGCAAGGGTACGTCCTTTCCGTCACAGAAGGGGAACGCGAGTTGACGCTGACGTTGAAATATGTCGGTCGCAAGCCGGCTATCACCGGACTAAAGCGTAAAAGTCGGGGTGGCTTACGCCAATATGTCGGAGTCGACGAGATTCCTTTGGTGCAAAATGGCCTCGGCATTTGTGTGCTCTCGACCTCCAAGGGAATTGTTGACGGAGAGCGGGCCCAGCAGATGCATGTGGGCGGTGAAATAATGTGTGAAATTTGGTAAGGCGGAATCGGATATGTCTCGTATAGGCAAGCTTCCAGTACAAATCCCGCAGGGAGTTGAAGTCTCACTGAATAAAGACAGTGTCGATTTCAAGGGTCCTAAGGGTGCATTGCAGGTCCCGGCGCATCCCAAGATTCGGTTTGCGCAAGAGGGTGACACCATACACGTCAATCGTGTTGATGATAGTCGCCCGGCAAAAGAACAGCATGGATTGCGCCGGACGCTTTTGCAAAATGCCATCGACGGTGTCACCAAAGGCTTTGAAAAGGGCTTGGAACTCGTTGGTGTCGGTTATCGTGTCGCTGTGAACGGGCAAACCGTGGAATTAAATGTCGGATATTCCAACCCGGTATCATTCACACTGCCCGACGGTGTTGCCGCCCGTGTCGAGGGGAATAAAATATTTGTCGCTGGCATTGATAAACAATTGGTCGGCGAGATAGCGGCGCAGATCCGTCGTGTTCGTCCCCCCGAGCCGTATAAAGGCAAGGGCATTAAGTTTATTGATGAGCAGATTCGCCGGAAGGCTGGTAAATCCGCCAAAAAATAGGGTACGGCCATGAAATTCAATCGTCATAAAGCCCGACTGAAACGGAAACAACGGATCCGTAAAAAGATTTCGGGGAATCCTGAGCGTCCTCGTATGGTAGTCTTTCGTTCCAATAAGCACCTCTCAGTGCAATTAGTTGATGATGTTCAGGGGCATACCCTCGCAGCAGCATCGACTATGGGAAATGAAACTGCCAACGGAGTGACCAAAGAATCGGCCTCTGTCATTGGACAGGAAATCGCAAATAAGGCCTTGGCCAAGAACATTCAAGAAGTCGTTTTTGACCGCAATGGGTATTATTACCACGGTCGTATTAAGGCTTTGGCCGACGGTGCCCGCCAAGGTGGACTGAAATTTTAAGTTGGGGATGGCCATGGAACAGAATGATCTTGGGCTGATAGAAAAAGTTGTGTATTTAAACCGTGTGGCCAAAGTGGTCAAAGGCGGTAGGAACTTCAGTTTCGCCGGACTTGTCGTGGTCGGTGACGGTAACGGCAAAGTCGGCTTCGGCCACGGCAAAGCCAATCAAGTACCTGATGCAATCCGGAAAGCCACGGACCGGGCCAAAAAGGACATGATCGATGTCGCTTTATTGGAAGGGACGTTGCCGTATGAAGTAATCGGACACTATGGGGCCGGGCGAGTGATGCTCAAGCCTGCCTCCGAGGGGACCGGCATCATTGCTGGTGGCCCTGTCCGTGCTGTCATGGAGGCGGTTGGTGTTCGTGATATTTTGACTAAAGCGATCGGCACCAATAATCCGTATAACGTGCTCAAAGCCACCATTGCCGGGTTGCAATCGCTGCGCAGTGCCGAAGAAGTCGGACGGTTGCGCGGTAAACAATTACAGATAACCCGTAAATAGGGGTAGGTATGCTGAAGATTAAACTCGTCCGCAGTACTATTGGCGCCTCTCCTGTGCAGCGTCGGACCTTGGAAGCATTGGGATTGCGAAAAATCCGTCAAGAACGCTCCATGCAGTCGAACAAGTCTGTCTTGGGAATGGTTGAGCGAGTAAAGCATTTAGTAGAGGTTACAAACGATGAAACTGCATGAAATCCATCCGTTTTATGAAGAGCGGAAAAATAAAAAGCGGTTGGGCCGCGGCCAGGCCACCGGGACAGGGTGTACCTCGGGTAAAGGAAACAAGGGCCAAAGAAGCAGAGCCGGTTCGAATCCTCCAGCCTGGTTTGAAGGCGGCCAAATGCCGTTGCAGCGCCGCACCCCGAAACGCGGCTTCACGAACACATTTCGGGTCGAATACCATTCCTTGAATTTGGACACCTTGAGCCGTTTTTTCCCTGAACAATCGGAAGTGCGGTTGTCGGATATCTACGAGCGTGGTTTATGTCCACGGCACATGCCGGTTAAAGTCCTTGCCCGCGGAGACATGGACCGGGCAATTACTGTTGAAGCCCACAAGTTTAGCAAGCAGGCTGCTGAAAAAATCAAAGCTGCCGGTGGCGAACCGATTGCTATAGAAGGATAACCCTGTGCTGCCAAAAGCGGACAATCTCTCAGGTTCCAGTGAACTGACGAAGCGGATACTCATTACCTTTTTGTTGCTCGTTGTTTACCGGCTGGGTATTCACATTCCCATTCCCATGGTTGACGGGCAGGCTTTGGCTGAATTTTTTGCCAACGCCCAAAATACCTTGTTCGGGCTGTTTGACATGTTTTCTGGCGGAGGCTTGAGTAAGCTCTCCATCTTTGCCCTTGGGATCATGCCCTATATTTCCGCTTCGATTATCATCCAATTGTTGACGGTCGTTAGCCCGAAGTTGGGGGAATTGAAAAAGGAAGGGGCCGCCGGGCAGAAGAAAATCACTGAATACACCCGATATTTGACAGTGCTCATTACCTTGGTCCAAGGTTTTGGTATTTCGTTTGGTTTGGAACAAATGACAAGCCCTAGTGGAGCCCCGGTAATTCCTGATCCGGGGTGGATGTTTCGTTTGACCACGGTCATTACATTGACCACCGGCACCGTCTTTTTGATGTGGCTTGGTGAGCAAATTACCGATCGGGGCATAGGCAATGGCATTTCGCTGATCATTTTCGGAGGCATTGTTGCTCGCTTGCCGGGTGCTATCGGCAATACCTTCCGGCTTTTGTCCGCCGGGGAACTGTCCCTGTTTCTTGTCTTGATTTTAGTTACCATTATGCTCGGTGTTTTGGGGTTTATTGTCTTTATGGAACGTGGGCAACGCCGACTTCCTATCCATTACGCGAAACGCCAAATGGGCCGTAAAATGTACGGAGGTCAGACAAGTCATTTGCCTCTACGGGTTAATACTGCGGGCGTTATTCCTCCCATTTTCGCTTCGTCGATTTTGATGTTTCCGGCCACAGTGGCGAATTTTTCCCAGGTTGAGTGGCTTCAGCAAATGTCTAATTATTTTAGTCCCGGTTCGACACTGTATACGATTGTTTTCGTCGCCTTGATTTTATTCTTTTGCTATTTTTATACGGCAATCATTTTCGACCCGAAAGATATTGCCGATAATCTCCGCAAACAGGGTGGATTTATTCCTGGAATTCGTCCAGGTTTGAAAACAAAGCAATATATTGACAAAGTCTTGTCGAGGATAACCCTTTGGGGGGCCTTATACGTTGCTGCTATATGTGTCTTGCCCATGCTTTTGATTTCGCAATTTGATGTCCCCTTTTACTTCGGTGGAACGGCATTATTGATTGTTGTCGGCGTGGCCATGGATACAATGGGAAAGATCCAGTCGCATCTCATTTCCCACCAATATCAGGGGCTAATGCAGAAGGCCGGCTTACGGGGAAGGCGCTAACGGTGAAAAAATATCGCGGCGTTTTCCTAAAAAATGAGCGTGAAATTGGCCTCCTCAGGGAGGCCAATCGCATTGTATCCGAGATACTCGATCGTCTCGGAGACGCGGTTCAGCCGGGCGTACAGACACTGGAATTTGAACGCATTGTTGATTCAATATGTGCACAGTACAACGTACTGCCTGCCTTTAAAGGCTATCACGGTTTCCCGCATGCCCTGTGTTGTTCAGTGAATGAGGAAATCGTTCACGGTTTTCCTTCGCAGAGAAAACTGGTACAGGGGGATATTGTCAGTTTTGATGTCGGTGTGGTCTATAACGGGTTTTACGGTGATTCAGCCCGGACATTCGCGGTAGGCGAAATTTCGCCGGACATCCAAAAACTGCTCGATACTACGCGTGAAGCACTGCATCAGGGCATTGCCAATGCTCTTGTGGGCAATGAGTTGGCGGATATAGCACGGGCTGTGCAATCGCATATTGAACCCCGTGGGTTTTCCGTTGTGAAGCGTTTCGTCGGTCATGGGATTGGAAGTCAACTCCATGAAAAACCCGAAGTACCGAACTTTGTTACCAACCGTATGGCGCGGCTGCCATTGAAGTCAGGCATGGTCCTGGCAATAGAGCCCATGGTCACCATGGGCACGGATGAGGTCGAAATCCTCGAGGATAAATGGACAGCGGTCCCGAAAGATCGCTCATTGTCGGCTCATTTTGAACATACCATCGCGATTACGAAAAATGGGCCGGAGATCCTTAGCCTGAGCTAAGGGTGAGTAAAGCTCGCTGGGGGAGAGTATGAAAGTAAGACCATCGGTTAAGAAAATTTGTTCTGGCTGCAAAATTATTCGCCGTCGCGGCGTATTGCGTGTCATTTGTAGCAATCCCAGACATAAACAGCGTCAAGGTTAAGCGAGGGGGATGAGCTGTGGCGAGAATTGCAGGTGTTGATTTGCCCAGAAATAAACGGGCGGATATCGCGCTGACGTACATTTACGGCATTGGACACACCACGGCCCTGTCAATTTTGGACAGTGTTGGTGTAGATTGGAGTAAAACCACGGATACCTTATCCACTGACGAAGTGAATTCTATCCGAACAGAATTGGAAAAGAATTATAAGGTCGAAGGCGATTTGCGCCGGGAAGTCCGTGCGAACATTAAACGTTTGATGGACATTGGCTGTTATCGTGGCTTGCGCCATCGCCGGTCGCTTCCCGCTCGTGGACAGCGGACGGGAACGAATGCACGGACCCGCAAGGGACCGCGTCGGGCTGTCATGGGTAAGAAAAAGAAGTAGCGACAAGAGCAGAGAGGAACTGATATGGCCAAGCAAAAGCGCCGCACAGTCAGCAGGAAAAAAGTCAAAAAGAATGTTCCTGTTGGACTTGCGCATGTACAAGCGACTTTCAACAATACGATTATTACCTTCACCGACATGGATGGCAACGTGATCAGTTGGGCAACGTCTGGCATGTCCGGGTTTAAAGGGTCGAAAAAGAGTACCCCCTATGCGGCGCAAATTGCGGCCGCTAATGCGGCGAAAAAGGCCCAAGAACACGGTATGCGTTCCGTTGGCATTTTGGTGAAAGGTCCGGGGTCCGGCCGGGAATCCGCCATGCGTGCGATCAATTCGGCTGGTTTTAAAGTGACTTTTATCCGTGATATTACCCCGATCCCGCATAACGGCTGCCGTCCACCGAAACGGCGGCGTGTCTAATATCTTATCGAGACAGGAGGAAGACCATTGGCTCGATACACTGAATCCAAATGCCGTTTGTGCCGGCGTGAGGGCGAGAAACTCTTTTTAAAGGGTGATCGTTGTTATACAGATAAATGCGCATTTGAACGGCGTGCCTATCCACCTGGACAACATGGCCGGATGCGTAAGAAACCTTCAGATTATGCAGTACAGTTGCGGGAAAAGCAAAAGGTGCGCCGTCTGTATGGTATTCTGGAAAATCAATTCCGTAATTATTTTACCAAAGCTGAATCCCAAAAAGGGGTAACCGGTACTAACCTGTTGCGCTTATTGGAGACGCGGTTGGACAATGTTGTCTATCGCCTCGGCTTTGCCAACTCCCGAGAGCAGGCTCGCCAATTGGTGCGCCACGGGCATTTTGAACTCAATGGGCGCCGTGTGAACATTCCTTCCTTGCAGGTCCGTGAAGGGGACTCCATTCAGGTTCGTGAACGGAGCCGCAAAGTCCCAGCTTTTCAGGAAGCACAGGAAGTCATTGCTCGGCGGGGCTGCCCGGAATGGATTGAGGTTGACAGTACGCAATTTAAAGGCTCGATTAAGGCCTTACCGCAGCGTGAAGATATCACCTTTCCCATTAACGAGCAGCTTATTGTTGAATTGTACTCCAAGTAAGCAGGTGGAATATGATCGTCAAAGACGGTGAGAAACTTGTCAATTGCCGTAATTGGTCGACGCTGGTTCATCCAGAGACCCTTGAACGGGATGAAGAAGACAGCTCGGGGAACTATGGCAAGTTTTCCTGCGAACCTTTGGAGCGGGGTTTTGGCACAACATTAGGTAACGCTCTGCGCCGTGTTCTGCTTTCGTCATTGCAAGGTTCGGCCATTGTTGCTGTGCGCATTAAAGGCATCCAACATGAGTTTACGACGATTCCTGGGGTAATGGAGGATATTACCGACATTATCCTGAATCTCAAACAACTCCGGTTGCAGATGAGTACTGATACACCGCAACGCATTGAGCTGAACGTGAATCAGAAAGGAGCAGTGACCGCAGCCCAATTTCAGACAACGCAAAATCTTGAGATTTTAAATCCGGATTTGCATATAGCCACCCTGTCTGAAGATATTGAATTCGGTATTGAGGCTGAAGTCCGTATGGGCAAGGGGTATGTTCCGGCTGAAGCACACGAGGGCTTAGACGAAGAGATTGGGCTGATCACTATGGATGCGAGTTTTTCGCCCATCCGTAAGGTGGCCTACCGCGTGGAGCAAGCCCGGGTGGGGCAAATGACCAATTTTGACAAGTTGGTTCTGGAAGTGACCACAGACGGTTCTGTCGTACCCGAAGACGCTGTTGCCTACAGTGCCAAGATCCTCAAAGAGCAGCTGGCGGTCTTTATTAATTTCAATGAAGACAGTGCCAATGTCTGCGAATCCAAGGGAGCCGGTACCGAGTCCCTGAACTCGAACCTCTTTAAACACATTGATGACCTCGAACTCCCGGTGCGCGCGAACAATTGCCTGAAAAGCGCGAATATCAATATTGTGGGCGAGTTGGTGCAAAAGACGGAAAGCGACATGCTGAAAACCAAAAATTTTGGGCGGAAATCCCTGGAGGATATCCGGAAAGTCTTGCATGAACTCGGTTTGGACTTTGGTATGAAGCTGGACGGGTTTGAGGAACAATACAAGAAATGGCGAGAGAGGAATCAGCAAGATGAGGCATAAAAAATCCGGTAGAAAGCTCAGTCGTACCTGGGAGCATCGGAAAGCCTTGATGCGCAATCAGGTGAAGTCGCTGCTTACCAACGAACAAATCCGTACGACCGAGGCCAAAGCGAAAGAGTTGCGGAAATTGGCTGATCGGTTGATTTCGATGGGCTTGGAAAATACGGTTCATGCCCGTCGCAAAGCCTATAAAGTATTGGGAAACCACGCCCTGGTGCAGCACCTTTTCGACGAGGTGGCCCCGCGCTACACTGCTGCTACGGGCGGGTATACCCGAGTGATTAAACTGGGAGAGCCCCGGCGTGGCGACGCAGCCCCAATGGCCATGGTCGCCTTTGCCGAGCCCAAGCAGACCGGCGCGTCCCCGGCCTCTTCCACAGAAGCCTAGAACAAAAGGCAGGTCCTTTGGGGCCTGCTTTTTTTTCTGTAGTTGCATAGATTTTTTCTATGCAGGTGTTTTGTATATCTCTATCTTGTATTCCACCAGTCCCGTATCAGGAGATGCCTTCGGAAGCTCTAGCAAGTGTCCGAGCCGGAGTAGTGCGTTTTGGGGCCGTGATGGGTGCAGAGGAAAGGGTTATGGATTCTCGCCGCCTGGAAGTCTTTTCCCGGGTCTATACGGAACAAAGTTTTTCCAAAGCCGCGGCTGTGCTGTGTTTGACCCAGCCCACGGTCAGTGCCCACATAGCCGAGCTTGAACACCATCTCGGTACCCGTCTCTTTGATCGGTTGCCGCGGTGCATCCTTCCTACTGCGGCCGCTAGGATCCTGTACGAATATACCCGAACCATCCACTCCTTGGTTGCGGAAGCCGAATCCGCGATTTGGGCCCTTGAGCAGCGTATCGTAGGCACAATCCTGCTCGGGGGCAGCACGATACCAGGAGAGTATGTGCTCCCGGATTGCATGGCCCGTTTTGTGCGGCGCTACCCTGAAGTCGACCTGCATTTGCATGTGGCGGATTCGCAATCGATCAATGCCCTGGTTCAAGCCGGAGAATTGGATGTGGGTGTTGTCGGTGGCCGGAGTCTTTCTCCCGACCTCACATATATTCCCTATCTTCAAGATGAACTCATTGTTGTTGCCGATCCCGCATATGCACACCACACAGAGTGTTGGGATTTGGATGACTTGTGCCGCTTGCCGTGGATCGTGCGGGAACAGGGTTCGGGCACGCGGCAGGCTCTGGAACGGGCCCTGAGTGATCGGGATTTGACCTTGGATACCTTTCGGATTCGCGCGGTGTTTGGAACTACCGGGGCCTTACTGCGGGCCGTTCGCAGCGGCTTAGGGGTAACAGTGACCTCCAGACTGGCTGCTGCCGGTATGCTCCAGCGCGGTGAGTTGGTCCATCTGCGCACCCCCGACTTCGTCAGTCCACGCGCCTTTGAACTGGTCCAGCACGCTAAGCGCAGTCGCAGCGCCGCGGTCCAGCGTTTTATTGATTTTATGACCCAGCAAGGAGATACCGATGGCAGCCAATGATCTTGTGTCCCGGGTCCGTGCCTCTGGTTGAGCAGCGAAGCTCGCTCCAGGGGACCTGGAGGAGGTGCTGCAGGAACTGGATATTCCCACCGACGCACGGCTGCTCACTGCGTCTGATATCTGTGAAGACGCTGCAGTTGTTCGTTTTCCACCGGGGAAAGCCTTGGTGCAATCCCTTGATTTCTTTACTCCAATCGTCAACGACGCGTACGCCTTTGGCCGTATCGCTGCTGTGAACGCCCTGTCTGATATTTACGCCATGGGGGCCCAGCCCGTATCGGCCATGAATATTGTATGTTTTCCGGTGCGCGATATGCAAAAGTCCGTGCTTACCGCAGTGCTACGGGGCGGTTTAGAGGCGGTAGTGGAAGCTGGAGCGGTCCTTGCCGGAGGGCATAGTGTGCAGGATGAGGAGCTTAAATACGGTTTGTCCGTTAGTGGCGCTGTTGATCCCCACCGTATGGCTTCCAACAGCGGATTGCGGGCCGGCGATCATTTGGTGTTGACCAAGCCCCTGGGCACCGGGGTCCTGGCCACGGCGGTCAAGGCCAAATGGCCGGATCATGAGGCTATGGAGTCCACGTTATTGCAATGGGCCGGGCGTTTGAATGCCGTGCCCGGACGGGTTATCCAGGAATTAGGGCTCAGCGCGGCCACGGATGTAACCGGTTTCGGCCTTGGGGGGCACCTTTTGGAGATGGCCCGGGCCTCAGGTGTGCACGTGGAGATATTCAGTCAGCAGGTGCCTTTTTTACAAAGTGCGCTTGAGCTTGCCGGCATGGGCTTATTGCCTGAGGGCAGTTATGCCAATGCGCACTATTGCGCTTCTATGGTGGACATCGATCCGCACGTGGCCACCCTGCACGCGGACTTGATTTTCGACGCCCAAACCTCCGGGGGGATGGTTTTGGCCGTGCCTGAGGCCCAACTCTCCCGGGCCATTGCGCTTTTGCATAACGGGGGCGATATGGCGGAGGTCATTGGCCGTGTGCGCGACATTGGGCCCAACCAGGCAGTTTTGAGGATCAGCTAAGTGGGCCTGCCAAACCCTGCGCGTGTGGTGGTCCAAGACCCAACAAACGGGGAGGCCGTGGCAGTTGCGGCGAACCCCCAGGAAACTGTGGTCCAAGCCCTGTTTCGCCACGGATGGTTTGCGGATCTGCCCTTGTGTGCCGGCTTGGGGCGTTGCGGGCTTTGCCGGGTTTGCTTTGTGGCGCCTGTGCCGCCGCCGACTGCAGAGGAACACGAGATACTCACGACGCAGGAGATTGCCCAGGGGTGGCGGCTTGCCTGTCGCCATAGGGTCACGGAAACGGGCCGCCAGGTTCTGCTCGGTCGAAAAACTCCCCTGGCATGGCCGGCCGTGGATCCGTGTGCCGAACCCATGGGCCTCGCGCTAGATGTCGGGACCACCCAGATCAAATGGATGACGGATTGTCAGGGCCAGTTGCGGGTCCAAACTGCGGTAAATCCCCAAATGGGGTCCGGGGCCGAAGTGCTCAGCCGGCTGCAGTGGGCGTTGCAGGCTCCTGAAGGGCAATCGTTTTTGGCTGAACTGGTGCTCGCCCGGTTTCGAGAGGCGCTCGCCAGGCAGGTCCAGGGTTGGCAAAGCGCTTGCCTGGTGGGCAATCCGGTGATGCTGGGGATTTTGGCTGGATGGGATTTGACTCCTCTTGCGCGGCCTCCGTATGCGTTACCGAGTCAATCCAACCAAGTCGATCTCGGCCCGGGCCTGCCGCAGGTGTATGTTCCCCCTCTTTTGGGCGGCTTTGTCGGGGCGGATGTCAGCGGCGGATTGTGCGCGCTTTTTGAACACGAGAAAACCCTCCAATTTCCCTTGCTGTATGCGGACCTGGGCACTAACGCTGAATTCGTGCTCGCGGTGGACCCGGAGCGGTGGTATGCGGCGAGTGTCCCGTTGGGGCCGGCCTTAGAGGGGGTTGGGCTGCGTTGCGGCACGGTTTATTCCGAAAAGGCCTGGACGGGTTTTGATGTCGGACCACAGGGCCTCTCGGGCCATCCGGTTCACGTCCAGCCCGTCGGAATAACCGGCTCCGGTGTGCTCTCCCTGCTCGCGCATCTGAGGCGGGCCAATGTGTTGAATGCCGCGGGGCAATGGCAAGGGGGGCAGACCCCTTTAGAGCGCCGCATTGCTCGGAGTTGGGAAACCAGACGCGGCGAGCCCTGTTTCCGACTGAGCCAAAAGCTGACATTGTCGGCAAGCGATGTGGAAGAAGTGCTCAAGGTTAAGGCGATTTTTACCTTTGGCCTACACCGTCTTTTTTGTCAGGCCGGGCTGGATACCGCCGCATGCAGGCAGGTGCATTTAGCCGGCAATGTAAGCCGCTATGTCCAGCCAAGCGATCTCATAGAACTTGGATTTTTGCCCCGGATGTGGCAGTCGCGGGTGCACTTGCGCGGCAATTTGGCCCTGGAAGGGGCAATGTTGCTGGCCCAAAAAAGGGGTCTGCGGGATTGGATCGCGGCCCGAGCCGCAACCACCCGTTTGGAGGAATTGGCAGGTGCGGCGAGTGCGACAAACGGTTTTGTCCAGCATATGCATTTTGCGTTTGCCCCTCGAGGTATTCCGGGGTAAAAGCGTGTGCCTTGAAGTGCGGCGGCGCGCCAGTGGCTAGGGTGGAAAAGCGCGAGAGAGACTATTTTTTGAGGGAGAGGGTATGCTGGACGGGGATACCGGGCGGCGATATGCCGAAAGTCTTATGGTCCATTTCCGGCGCGTGGAGCGCTTGAAATACGAGGTGGAACACTGCCCCACAGTGGATTTGAACCTCAGGCAATTGTGTGATCTTGAACTTTTGCTCAATCGGGCGTTGTTTCCATTGGAAGGGTTCATGGGCCGCACGGAGTACGAGGGCGTTGTGCAGCAGATGCGCTTGCCAGACGGTACTGTGTGGCCACTGCCGATTTGTCTCGATGTGACCGAGCAACTGGCACAGAGCCTTGAGATTGGGGGGTTGCTGGGTCTGCGTGACCCGGAAGGATTTTTGTTGGCCGTGATGCAGGTGGGGGATATCTGGGCCCCGGATATCACCCAGGAGGCCCAGGCGGTCTTCGGAAGTACGGACGCGGAAAACCACCCCGGGGTGCGCCAATTTGTGGAGCAAACCCACCCCTGGTATGTAGGGGGGCGCATAGAGGGCCTGCATCTGCCCCAACATTACGATTTTAGCCAATTGCGGCTTCCCCCCTCGGAGACCCACCGCCGTTTCTCCCAAAACGGCTGGCGGCGGGTCATTGGTTTCCAAACCGAACGCCCCTTGCATTGCGCCCATAAAGAAATGATTCAGCACGCGGCCCGGGAGGTCGGGGCCTCCATATTTTTGCAGCCGGTGGTTGGGCACAATGTCTGGGGGCGAGTGGACCATTTTACCCGGGTGCGCTGTTTTCAGGAGTTCGCGGCCCAATTTCCCCGAAATATGATCGATATTGGGCTATTGCCGCTAGCGCTGCGCCATGCCGGGCCCAAAGAGGCCCTTTTGCAGGCCATTGTCCGGCGCAATTTTGGATGCACCCATTTTATGGTCGCTGATGACCATGCTGATCCCTACGCGTGCCACAACGGCAAGGAACGTTTTTACCCCCGCCACGCTGCCCAACATATGGTCCAGGAGTATGCCGAAGAAACCGGCATTGATATGGTTCCGCTCAAGCATATGGTCTATGTTGAAGAGCGGGCCCAATATTTGCCGGTGGATGCGGTGCCCGAGGGGATGAACGTCAAAGAGATCAGTTCGCGGGAATTGGAGCGCCGCTTGGAGTTTGATTTGCCCATTCCGGAGTGGTTTTCCTTTCCGGAAGTGGTTCGGGAGTTGCGGGTGGCGCATCCCCCGCGGCACAAACAGGGATTTACGGTGTTTTTGACCGGCCTTTCTGGGGCCGGCAAATCAACGCTGGCAAAGGTTTTATCCGTGCGGTTTATGGAAATGCGCGACCGTCCGGTTACCCTGCTTGATGGCGATATCGTGCGCAAAAACCTCTCCAGCGAGTTGAGTTTCACCCGGACGCATCGGGAGCTCAATGTCCGGCGCATCGGTTTTGTAGCCAGCGAGATTACCAAAAACGGCGGTATCGCGATTTGCGCCCCTATCGCCCCGTATGAGGATTCGCGGCGCCAAAACAGGGAACTTATCGAAGCCTATGGCGGGTACATCGAGATCTTTATGGCCACGCCGCTCACGGTATGTGAACAGCGCGACCGGAAAGGCTTGTACGCCCGGGCCAGAGCTGGCGT
>JBNJGM010000041.1:0-5537 GCA_051747685.1 Thermodesulfobacteriota bacterium
CAGCAACCGGGAAAGTGCTGCACGCGACCGTCGGGGTAGCGCAAACGGTTGGGCACCCCGTGGAGGCGGCAGATCATGAGCCGGTGGCTGTAGACCGCGCACCAGCCGTCTTCGTTGAGCGGGCACATCAGGCGCGGCCGTTCGCCCCGGGCCGCAGCGGCCTGACTGTGCTGCACATACTCCTGGGCCCGCTCGACAAAGCGCGCTTGTTGCTCAGGCGGGCAGGCGGCCACCCCCTCCCAGAGATAGAGCCATTCAATATAGGTGTGGTGCTGGAAATAGCTGGTACAGCAATTGTCGCTGCACCCGGCGCATTGCAGCCCGATTTGCCGGGCCTGGGTATCGTAGCGCTGTTGCATTGTCTGGTAGAGCGCGGCGAGTTTTTTGAATTGCCGCTGTTTATGTCCTGTTTTCGGGGCCGTTTTCTTGCCCATGCAGCCAATCCTCTATGGTTTGCACGCAGTGGTGGACGCTTTGCGTATCTGTAGCAATCAGCACATCGCTATACGCCTCGTATTTTGCCTGCCGTTCGATATACAATTCTTCCAGAGTCTGCCCTTCGGCTATGGCCAGGCCACGCTGGGGCGCAAGAGCAATGCGCTCGGCTATCGTTTCCCATGATGCATACAGTCCGATAATGGGACCGAGTTGCTGTAAGCTTTGCATGCCGGCCGGGCTGTAGACCACACTGCCGCCGGTGGAGATCACGCAGTGCTGGACGGCCAGTTCCTGAATGCGCTCTTCTTCGGCCGCGATAAACCCCTCTCGCCCCAAACGGTCCCGCAGTTCCTGCAGTCCCACGCCCCACCAGGCTTCGAGGAAATGGTCCGTGTCGATATGGGCCATCTCCAGCCTGCGTGCGAGGGCTTTGCCGATAGTGGTTTTTCCCGCGCCAGCCATACCGATCAAAATGACGTTGCTGCGCGGATTGGCCTTTTCGGACGTCAGTAGTTGGGTCGTGCTTTGCGCCGGGGTCTCTCGGCTCATGGCCTCTCCGTGACTGCCAAACGGGTGCTGCGCAGCAAGGGCTGCACAGCGCCCGGAGTGTTTTTTCGTTGCAGTGCGGATTTTACAAAAATGGAACTCAAAAATGGTAATTATGCCCAAAATGCAAATTGCGCCGGGGCTGCGGTGGGGTGCGGAACAACTCCGGCGGCCCCCAATCCCCTGCATAGCGGAGATGCCACGGAGTGGTGCGAACAGCTATCAGGTTGGCATCACAATTGCTTTCCCATCAAGCCTGAGTTCCCTGTACTCCCGGCCTACCAGCCAAAAATGTTCTGCCTGTCGGTTTGGCCCTGGTATGTAGCCTAAGCAGCGATGCGGAGCAAGCCGGGGGCACTTGCGGTTGTGGCTTGCATCTTTGGTGGATTTTCTTATACAGGAACAGAATCATCAGGGACAGGAGGTCTTCTGCGTCCAGGGGCCGCTTCATCGCAATGGGGATGCGGGAAACGGAGAAGTGGATGCAGGGCCGTTGTCAGCAACATAAGGGGTTCTGGTGCTGCGCTGGGCGCTACGGCTTGTCCAGCGTATTGTGTATCACATTTACCATACGTGTAGAGGAGGGGTTTTATGGAGGTTATCCAATCAGTGCTCGGGGCCATCAGCGGATTTGTCTGGGGCCCGTACATGTTGATTTTGCTGGTGGGCACCGGTGTCTATCTGACTTTTGGCTCCCGGCTGCAGACCATCCGGAAGGTGGGGTATGGTTTCCGCCTGTTGATGCAGGGCAAAGACAAATCCAAACAGCGTGGTGAAGGGGAGATTACCCCGTTTCAGGCGTTGATGACCTCGTTGTCGGCCACCATCGGTACGGGGAATATCGCCGGTGTGGCCACGGCCATTTTTCTCGGTGGCCCTGGGGCGGTGTTTTGGATGTGGGTAACAGCCATTTTCGGCACCGCGACGAAATTTGGCGAGGCCGTGCTTGCGGTGAAATATCGCGAAACCCTGCCCAACGGCTCCTATGTCGGTGGCCCGATGTACTACATCAAAAATGGTATGGGGCCCAAATGGCAGTGGTTGGGCTTTTTGTTCGCCTTATTCGCCGGGATCGCGGCCTTTGGTATCGGGAATACGGTACAGTCGAACTCGGTGGCCTTGGCCGTGCAGCAATCGTTGTCTATCCCGACCTGGCTGACCGGGGTGATTCTGGCCGGATTGACCTTTGCCGTGGTTATCGGCGGGATTAAGCGTATCGCCAATGTGGCCGAGCGCATCGTGCCCTTGATGGGGATTATCTATGTCTTGGGTGCGCTCGGGGTGATCCTCGCCAATGTCACCGAACTGCCCGCGGCCCTGGGAATGATTTTTACGGACGCCTTTTCTGGCACTGCAGCGGCCGGTGGTTTTGCCGGTTCGGCGGTGGCCCAGGCGATGCGTTTTGGCGTGGCCCGTGGGGTGTTCTCCAATGAGGCCGGTCTCGGCAGCGCGCCTATGGCCCACGCCGCGGCCAAGACTACGGATCCGGTCCGGCAGGGCGTTGTGGCCATGCTCAGTCCGTTTATCGACACGATTGTCGTTTGTACCTTAACGGCCTTGGTGATCATCATGACCGGGGCCTGGCAGAGCGGTGAAACCGGAGCTGAACTCTCCGCGTTGGCCTTTAACCGTGGGTTGCCCGGACCGGGGGATTTTGTGGTCACCTTTGGTCTGATTTTTTTCGCCTTTTCGACTATTCTTTCCTGGTGCTACTATGGGGAAGTCTGTGTGGAATATTTGATCGGCCTCAAAGGGGTGCAGCCCTATCGGTATTTCTACGTCCTGCTCGTTTTTGTGGGGGCGGTGGCCAATTTGGATTTGGTCTGGACCTTTTCCGATGTCATGAACGGGCTGATGATTGTGCCTAACTTGATTGCTTTGCTGGTGTTGAGCCCGATTATCTTTACTGTGTGCCGCCAATACTTCGCAAATACGAAATAATTCGATCCAATGGCCCCAAAGGCGCTTGCGGCCCAAGTGGCCGGGCCGATTGCAGCAGCCCCGGTGTTCTCGGTAAGCGGACACCGGGGCTGCCGTGTCTTGGGCACACGTCTTGCCAGCAGGGGGCGCAACCGCTATATTTACCGACCTAGACGGCTCCGGAGAGTCATGAGCCGACGGGTTGTTGCGAGAAGCGTTGTCGCCGGGTTCAAAACTCCGGAACCGGATTGTGTCGGGAATCGTTGTGGATGCAGATTGAGGAGAGAGCATGACCCAGAGTGCGCAGGATATAGTGGAGGATTATGCCCGCGAAGGACTGGCCTTGCGGGAACGGTTTTTTGCCGCCAATGCCGAAGCAGTGGTCACGCTCGGGCGCAATCTCGCTGTCTGTCTGGCCAAAGGGGGCAAGCTCCTCTTTTGCGGCAATGGCGGCAGTGCCGCTGATGCGCAACATTTGGCCGCAGAGTTTGTGAATCGGTTTCAGATTGAGCGCCCCCCGTTGCCAGCCTTGGCCTTGACCACCGATACCTCTATTTTGACCGCTATCGGGAACGACAGCAGTTTTGACGAGGTGTTTGTGAAGCAAATTAAAGCCCTGGGCCGTCCCGGGGATATTTTAATAGGTATTTCCACCTCGGGCCTGAGCGGGAACATCACTGCGGCCCTGAATACCGCCCAGGAGTTGGGCATCGGCACCGTGGGCCTGGTGGGGAAAAATGGGGGCGACATGGTCGGGTTGTGCGATACCCTGATATTTGTCGAACATGACAGCACCCCGCTTATCCAGGAAATCCAGATTGCAGTGGGGCATATGCTGTGTCGCTTGGTGGATTATTATCTGTTTGAGGCGGTGGTGGAATTGCAGCCGCACCTGGAATAGTCCCCTGTGGGGACTTTGACCCTAACGCTGAGGTTGCTGCCCGCGATGGGCGCGAAGGCGGCAAGGAGAATAGAGTATGCCCATTTATGAGTATTGCTGTCGCAAATGCGGCACCCAATTTGAAGAATTGGTCTTCGGGGCCAATGCGGTCATCAATTGCCCCGAATGCGGTACCGAGAAGACGGAGAAATTGATGTCCAGCTGCCGCGCCAAATTTGGCAGTAGCCCTGACGGGCCCGCTGGGGCGGCCCCAGCTGCAGCGCCTTCCTCTGGCGGCGGCTGCGCCGGATGTTCCGGTGGCAATTGCTCCACGTGCTGATAGTCCGCAATCCGACAACCGACTAACCCCAGAGTAAGGAGGGCGAGTGCGCAGTCTGACCATCGCGACCCGGGGCAGTAAATTGGCCCTGTGGCAAGCCAACCACGTCAAGGACCGTTTGCAACAGCGGTATCCAGGGCTTGAAGTCCATTTGGAAGTCATCAAAACCCAGGGTGATAAAATTCTAGATGTGCCGCTGGCGAAAATCGGCGGCAAAGCCTTGTTTGTCAAAGAGATTGAAGAGGCCATGCTCGCGGGCAAGGCTGATCTGGCGGTGCATTCCATGAAGGATGTCCCGGCTGATTTGCCGGAAGGACTGACCTTGGGGGTCATCCCGGAACGCGGCGAGTACACGGATTGCCTGCTCAGCCAAGAGTACAACGGGTTGGAGCAGGTTCCCTATGGGGCGACCATTGGTACGAGCAGCCTGCGTCGCAAAACCCAGCTGCTGCGGTTGCGGCCCGACCTGGACATCCAAGATTTGCGCGGGAACCTGGACACCCGGATTCGCAAACTCGAAGAGGGCCTTTTTGCGGCGATTGTTGTGGCCTCGGCAGGGTTGCAGCGTTTACAGGCCGGGGCCCGGTATATGCGTGCGTTAGCGCCGCCCGAATTTTTGCCGGCCGTGGGCCAAGGCGCCCTGGGCATTGAATATCCAAGCCACCGCACGGATGTGGAAGAAATGCTCGGATTTTTGGACCATCCGCCGACCCGGTATTGCGTTTTGACGGAGCGGGCTTTTTTGCACCGCCTTGAGGGGGGATGCCAGGTGCCCATTGGTGGCCATGCGGTGATGACCGGGCCGAATGCGCTGCGTTTGGAGTGTTTTGTGGCTGATTTGTGCGGCCGGGAACAGTTGCGCCGCACGGGGGAGGCCAAGCCCAAAGATGGCATAGCCCTGGGGCAGCGCTTGGCTGATGATATATTGGCCTCCGGGGGGGCGGAGATTCTGCAGGCCATTTATGGCGCGGATTCGGATTTTGAAATGCCTCCCAGCTGATGCGTATGCTGGTCTTGTGAACCAGGTTTCCGGGAGGAACACCCCGTGCTGCCAGAGACGGCCCACCGGAATGCGCGAAAAGAGCGTCCGTCCAGCGGCAGTACCGGGGGGGAGATGGTGTTAGCGCCCCAGGCTCTGTATCTCGCTGCCGGCCATGAGCAGCCCCCGCTCGAGCACTTTTTGCTCCAGACGGCCCCTGTCTGGTGCCGGGAGTTGTCGGCCTGGGGGCCGTGGCAGGAGATGGCCGCTCCCCTCGCTGGTTGGGGCTGGTGGGCCAAATCCATACAGCGCGTAGGCGCGCCGGTAGTGGTGGTTCCGCAATGCGGCTCGAGTTTGGATGTTGTGGCCGGATTGCCCCACGAGACACCGGCCTGGAGCAGTGTGCTGGCTATTGGGCAAAGCGCGGGACGGGG
>JBNJGM010000041.1:5637-19161 GCA_051747685.1 Thermodesulfobacteriota bacterium
GAGGTAGGAATGCAGGAAAAATCTTTCGAGCAGGTTTTCGACGAATTACGCGGGCAGCCGATTCTGGTCGCCAACCGCGGCATACCGGCGCGCCGGATAGCCCGCTCCATTCGTGAAGTGTTTAAAGGCGTGCCGATCATGACGGCTACGGAGGTCGATAAAACGGCCCCATTTACCACCGGGGCCCAAGAGCTGCTCTTGCTCGGGTCCAGTCCGCAAGCCTATCTTGATATTGATCTGATCATCCGCCGGGCCAAAGCGCGGGGGATAAAGGCTATCCACCCCGGTTGGGGCTTTGCTTCTGAGGATGAATCCTTTCCGGAAAAGTGCCGTTCCGCCGGCCTGGTATTTATCGGGCCGCCCTCCAAACCGATGCACACCCTGGGCAACAAAGTGCAGGTACGCAAGCTGGCCCGGGAGTTGGGCGTGCCTGTGATTCCCGGTTCGGACGGGGCGGTGGATATGGATGAGGCCCGCCGCATTGCCGAACAATTGGATTTTCCGATCATGCTCAAGGCCGAAGGTGGTGGTGGCGGACGGGGCATTTACGAGGTCTACCAGCAGAGCGAATTGGAGCGCGCCTTTGCCAAGGCCTCCTCGTTGGCCCAGGCCTCCTTTGGCAACCCCCGCTTGTATGTCGAAAAGCTGTTGACCTCCATTCGTCATATCGAGATCCAGGTGCTGGCCGACCAGTACGGCAATGTGTTCGCTTTTGACGAACGTGATTGTACGGTCCAGCGCAACCACCAGAAGCTTGTGGAGATCACCCCGTCGCCTTGGCCGGTGATGACCGAGGAATTGCGCGAGCGGCTTAAGGAGTATTCCCGGAGATTGGTCAGCGCAGTGGATTACCATTCCCTGGCCACTGTGGAATTCTTGGTCGATATGCAGGGCAATCCCTACCTGGTCGAGGTCAATACCCGGCTTCAGGTGGAGCACGGGATAACCGAGTGTCGCTACGGCATCGATCTGGTCGAGGAGCAGATCGCCGTGGCCTTCGGCGCCTCGCTCCGGCTCGACGAATTGACACCCTGCCCCGGCAACCACGCCATGCAGGTGCGGATCAATTGTGAAGACCCCCAGGACAATTTCGCTCCCAACGCGGGGCGGATTACCCGCTATCTTTCGCCGGGTGGCCAAGGGGTGCGCGTGGATTCCTGCCTGGCCGCCGGCTATGATTTTCCCTCCCAATACGACTCCGCAGCATCCCTTCTGATCGCGTACGGCCGGGATTGGACCAAGGTCCTTGGGGTCATGGAACGCGCCCTTGGCGAATACGTTATTTCCGGGGTCAAAACCACGATCTCCTTCCACCAACGTATTGTGGCCAATCCCCAATTCCGTTCCGGGATTTACGACACGACATTTGTGGCCAATACCCCGGAGCTTTTGGAGTATGTCAGCAAAGAGGCCGAAGCCCAGCGGCTGGGACGGTTGGCCTGCGAGATTTCGGCCTATGGGCACAACCCCTTTGTCCAACTCGGGGAATACCGGGGGCGCAAGGACAAACGCCTCGGCGCGCTTGAGGTTGTTTTGCCGGAAGCCGATTTCGACGCCGTGGAATCCCCGTATCCGCGCGGCGATCGCCAAGCCTTGCTCGATTGCGTCCGGGACAGCAAGGTGGTCCATTTTACGGACACCACAACGCGGGACATCACCCAGTCCAATAGCGGCAACCGTTTCCGGCTGGCCGAAGACCGGCTGATCGGCCCCTATCTGGACAATTGCGGCTTTTTCTCTCTGGAAAACGGCGGTGGAGCCCATTTCCATGTGGCGATGCTGGCCAACATGACCTATCCCTTTACCGAAGCCCGGGAATGGAACGAGTTCGCGCCCAAGACCCCGAAACAGATCTTGATCCGTTCCACGAACGTGCTCGGGTACAAGCCCCAGCCCAAGAATTTGATGCGCCGCACCGGGGAGATGATCTGTGAGCACTACGATATCATCCGCTGTTTCGATTTTCTGAATCACGTGGAGAATATGCGCCCCTTTGCAGAGGTCGCGGCCAATACGAAAGGTAATGTTTTCGAACCCGCCTTGTCCCTGTCCTGGGCCAAGGGGTTCGATGTCGAACACTATATGCAGGCCACGGAAGCGATTGTCCGGCTCATGGCCGAGGTCACCGGCAAACCCTCCAACCAGGCCACCCGGTTGTTCGCCTTGGGGCTCAAGGATATGGCCGGAGTCTGTCCGCCCCGATTTATCCGCGAGTTGGTGCGCCGTATCCGGTCCACCTATCCCGAGCTAGTGGTGCACTACCACCGCCACTACACCGACGGATTGTTCGTCCCAGCCGTAGGCGCGGCAGCTGAGGCAGGGGCGCATATCGTGGATACCGCCATCGGGGCCACGGTGCGCTGGTACGGCCAAGGCGAGGTGCTTTCCACAGCGGCCTATATTGAAGACGAAATCGGCCGCCCGACCAATCTGAACAAGGATATGATCCGGGACTGCAACTTCGTGGCCAAGCAGATCATGCCCTATTACGATCGCTATACAGCGCCGTATTTCCAAGGCATTGATTATGATGTCGTGGAGCACGGTATGCCGGGCGGCGCGACCTCTTCCTCCCAGGAAGGAGCCATGAAGCAGGGCTATATCCATTTGTTGCCCTACATGCTCCGCTTTTTGGCTGGTACCCGGCAAATTGTCCGGTACCACGATGTGACGCCAGGTTCCCAAATCACCTGGAATACGGCGTTTTTGGCTGTTACCGGGGCGTATAAGCGCGACGGGGAAAAGGGTGTCCAGCGCTTGCTGCGCATTTTGGAATCCGTGGTGGCCACCCCTGAGGATTCCTTGTCCGATGCCATGCGCACGGCACGGCTCGAACTCTACCAAGACAGCAACGACGCCTTCCGGCAGCTTTTGCTGGGCCGCTACGGAAAGCTCCCTCTAGGATTTCCTCCACAATGGGTCTATGAGTCCGCCTTCGGCAAGGAGTATGCCACAGCGTTGGAAAAACGCGGCGAGGAATCGCCCTTGTCCTATTTGCAGGATATGGACCTCGAGGCGGAAACCCAGGCCTTGCACAAGGCCATCGGACGCGAACCCAGCCCCGAAGAAGTAGTCATGTATTGCAACCACCCTGGTGACGCCCTGAAAACGATCGATTTTCGGCGTCAATACGGCGATCCGAACCAACTGCCCCTGCCTGTATGGTTTGAAGGACTGCAAGCCGGCGAAGAGATGTATTTCAACGACCGGTCCGGCAAACCCCACCATATGCTCATCCGCGATATCACCGACCCGGATGAAAGTGGGGTGAGCGTGGTCCGTTATACCTTGGACTCCGAGTCCTTCACCGTGCCGGTGCAAGTGGCCGAACCGTTGGGCAGAAGCCACACCGATATTGAACGCGCCGACCCGGATGATCCCTATCAGGTGGCTGCGCCGAGCAACGGGGACTTGTGGGTCGTACACGTCAAACCCGGCGAACAGGTGCGCAAAGGCGAAGAACTTTTTAACATCTCCATTATGAAGCAGGAAAAAGCTGTAGTGGCGCCTGTTGACGGGATTGTCGAACGCGTGGTCAAAACAGCGGACTATATGGATGACAAGAAGATGGTTCCGGTCAAGGAAGGGGAATTGTTGGTGGTCTTGGCTCCTCCCAAGCGCACCTGCCTGGAATGCGGCGAACCGTTCCCCAAAGAAAACTGCACCTTCTGCCCTTCGTGCGGAACGCGGTGCGCCAGCTAACCCCAATGCAAGACGGCAGCCAGGCTGCAGCAGGGACCAGAACAAGGAGACGAGCATGGCCGAGAAAGATGAAAAGCAGGCAAAGCCCAAGCAAAAGCAAGGCCAAAGCGGCAAGGACCCAGTCAGGGAAAAGTTGATCCTCACCGGCGCCGATATTGTCCATATCGGCGAGGAAGCCGAACTTCTCGTGGGGGGCAAGAACTACAACACCGCTATCATCAGTGAACTTGAGGATGTTCGCGCCCCGCAGTTCCGGGCCATTTCCGCCAAAGCGTTTCACAAACTCCTTGATGAGAGCAAAGTCAATGCCACGCTCGTGCGTTCTCTTGTCAATCAAGAATACGACGACACGGACTGGAGTGACCATGAAATCAACAAAGATCCGGATTTTCTGAAGAAATTTGTTCGAAACGTGGCCGAGAAGGTCCGGGAAGCCCAGTCCAAGCCAGCGGCAAGCAGCCTGATCCAATTGCGCAAATTTATCAATAACGTTGTCGAGGGATTTGCCACCTCCCCGGAAGGGATCGACCAACTCCGCAAGCGCTCGCTTTTGGTGCAGGTGGCCATTTTGTCTGTGGATTTGCCCCAACAGGTGCACGAGGCCGTGGCCCAGGCCTACCGGGATATCTGCAAGGAGGCCGGGCTGGAGCATGTGCCGGTGGCGGTGCGTTCTTCAGCTGCGGGCGAGGACAGCCGGAAGAAGGCCTTTGCCGGATTACAGGACACGTATCTCAATATTGTGGACGCTGAGCATTGCGTGGAAGCCTACCATTGGGACTGCGCCTCGGCCTACAATCTTCGCAGTATGACCTACCGCCGGGAGGCCATACTGGACGCGGTCAGTCAGGCCGAGCGCACCGGTGACGATTCCATCGCGGACCAGGCCAAAGAAGAGTGGGCTATTGAAAACACCTCGCTGTCGGTGTGCATCATGCGCATGATCAACCCGGTCATTTCCGGGACTGCCTTTAGCGCGGACACGGCCACTGGTTGCCGGGGAACAGACCGCAACGACCTGGTGTCCATGGATGCCAGTTACGGGCTGGGCGAGGCCGTGGTCGGGGGCATGGTTACCCCGGACAAGTTTTACGTTTTTCAGCGCGATGGGGCCTCTGAAGTCGTGATCCGCTACATGGGCTGCAAAGACAAAAAGATTATCTATGACGAGGACAAGGGGGGGACCAAGCTTGTGGAGGTGGCCTCCGACGAAATCTACCGCTGGTCATTGTCCTTGGCGCAGGCCGAGGAGGTCGCCCATGGGGTGCGGGCCATCAGCCGGGCCTATGACGGCATGATCATGGACACCGAGTTTTGCATCGATAAGTGGGATCGTCTGTGGTTCGTGCAAGCCCGTCCGGAAACGCGCTGGAATGAGGAGTTCGAAAAACACCCGCACACCATCTATATGCGCCGCTTGGAAGTGGATCCGCAGGCCCTGAGTACGGCGGAGGTGGTGCTCGTCGGCAATGGGGCCTCCCGCGGCGCCGGGCAGGGAATAGTGCGCTTTTTGCGCTCCGCCCTGGAGCTGAACAAGATTCAGCCCGGTGATATCCTGGCTGCCGAGCGCACGGACCCGGATATGGTTCCGGGAATGCGCGTGGCCTCGGCCACTTTGGCCGACGCCGGCGGCGATACCAGCCACGCCGCGATCACTTCCCGTGAGCTTGGCATTCCTGCGGTTATCGGAATCAAGCGCTTGGAAATCCTGCGGGCTTTGGACGGTCGCCAGGTGACGGTGGACGGTTCCCGCGGCCAAATTTATCGCGGGAAGATGCCCTTGGTCGAAGTTGGCGGTGAACTCGACGTGAGCAAATTGCCGCAGACCAAGACCAAAGTCGGCCTTATCTTGGCGGATGTGGGCCAAGCGCTGTTCCTCTCCCGGCTGCGGGAATCCCAGGATTTTGAGGTCGGCTTGCTGCGAGCGGAGTTTATGCTCGGCAACATCGGTGTGCATCCTCTGGCCTTGGAGGCCTATGACAGCGGCAGCCTCGGAGGGGTGGTCGACCAACGTCTCCAGGAGCTTGAAGGCCAGCTGACCAAAATTTTAAAGGACCAATTGGCCAGCGGGGTGCTCAGCTTTGAACTCAAACTGCGCAATTATGTGGGCATTATTACCGGCCTGGCCGAAAAAATGGACAGATTGAGCGAAAGCGGCGGCGGCCGGGGCACGGAAGAGGTACTGGCGGTACACCGGCAAATGCGGGATTTGGACAAGCAATTGGACCAACATCTCGAATGGGCCACCCAGCGCATGGATACCTTGAAGACCTCTACGGATTTGCATGAGCATGTCGCGGTGATCATGGGCTATCACGACCAATTGCTCCAACTCATGGGCGACGATCCGGAGACCAAACGCAAACGTGAAGAACTCAACGAGCGTATAGAGGCCCAGGTGCGCAAGGTCCAGGACCACCCGGAAGTGCAGCAAACCCTGGAACGTATCGGTGCCATGCGCCGGGATATGGCCCAGAAATTGGGGCTTTTGCAGCAGATGGAGGATGTGCGGCATCTGCAGAGCAATATCCGGGAAATCCTGCGTTCCCGCGGGTACCGCACTGGGAAAGAGCTGTATGTGCAGACCCTATCGCAGGGGTTGGCCTTGTTTGCCATGGCCTTTTACGGCCGGGAAATCATTTATCGGACCACGGACTACAAGACCAACGAATATCGCAATTTACTGGGAGGCTCATTATTTGAGGGCTTTGAAGACAACCCCATGATCGGCTACCGCGGCGTGGCCCGCAATATGCACGATTGGGAGTTGGAGGCCTTTAAATTGGCCCGCGGCGTCTTTGGTGGGCAGAATTTGAAACTCATGCTCCCCTTTGTGCGGACCCTGGAAGAGGCCCGCTCCATGCGGCGGTATATGAGTGCCGTTCACAATTTGCGTTCGGGTGAAGACGGACTCAAGGTTATCCTTATGTCCGAGATTCCGAGTAATGCCATTTTGGCCAAGCAATTCATTGAGGAGTTTGACGGTTTCTCCATCGGCTCCAACGACATGACCCAGCTGACCTTGGGAACGGACCGGGACAACGCCATGTTGCGCAATGTCTACGACGAAGAGGATCCGGCGGTTATCTGGGCCATTTTGGTGACTATTTTCACCGGCCAGAAGTACGGCAAAAAGGTCGGCTTTTGCGGGCAAGGGGTTTCCAATTCCACGATCCTGCGTGGCCTGGTCTGTATCGCGGGAATTGTTTCTGCTTCTGTTGTTCCGGATACGTATCAGCAGACCAAATATGATATCGCGGCCATTGAAGAGGAGAACCTCAAATCCCGCGATCTTGGCCGCTGGCTGAAAACCCAGCACCTGGAGCAACTCAAAGAGCTGCTGCAAGAACACCACTACGGCCATATCCTGAAGAAAAATAGCGCAGCGGAAGATCTTCTGGAATGGTACGAGGGAGAGGCGGCCCGGTTACATGAGCAATTGCAATCTGCCCTGGGACAAAACAAGGAAAAGTTTTATCGCCAAGAGCTGGAGCGCTTCCGGACCACCTTCCATAAACCAGTTATTTACGCCAATTGGGATTGGGATACCACAGTGAGTGACGCCCTGCACCAGGCCGGGTTCGCGAGTTTTGACGAGCAAGAAGCGGCCCTGGAAGCCCAGCGGGGCAAAACCTGGTAAGATGAAGCCGGTGTTTATGCGTTGCCACGGCCCGGGGAGTTACTCTCCGGGCCGTGGTGTTTGTGGGCCCTCATCCGCCTGGCCGCTTTGCATTGTGACCTTCGGTCGGATGGCCCGGTGGGCCCAAGGGGATTCGAAGGGTGGCGCCTTGTACACCGAGCTAGGGGAATTGCTGGCAGGGGGGAGCGGGGCTTTGCTCAGGTATTGATCTTGGTCCCTTTGGTGGTGAAGCCCTTATGGACCATTTTGAGGTATGACCCTTTGTCAATACCCACGACTTGGCCGCACTGGCAGCAGATCTTGTCGCCGTGGGTTTCGTAGCTGTAGATTTTCGTGATCCGGTCTTTATGGCAGCGCAAAAGAGCCCCCTGTCCGTATTTTCGGTATTTCCACAGCTTGTTTTTACACGCGGCGCATTTAAGGGTCAGCATGGGGCTATTGTGGCGGGAGGTCTTGGTCCGGCGAGGTGTGTTCCTGGTTCTGGACCTCGGGCAAGGTGATCCCTTTGTGCACGACCCACAGGGCGAGTAATTGCTTCACGACCATATCCGCCAGACGCAATTGGTCCTCGGCAGCGCCCTGCTCGGACATCTGGCTCATGGTCATCATCCATTCTCGGGCCAGCCGGAATTCATCGGAGAGACCGCGCAAGATGTCTTCATAGCTTTGCGGGGATTGGGTGTACAGGGCATCGAGGTGGCGAATGGTTTGGGTGATTTCCTGAAGGCTGATTTCCTCGAGTGCGGTCATAGCGCCTCCGTTTTTCGGGTTGAGATGGGATGGCAGAAGTGGATGCCTGGTATTGCCGTGTGCGCCAAGATGGTGCGTCTGCTGGTGCCTTGTACCCGGCTCCGGGGGGGCCTTGTACCATGCCTTGTTCTGGGTGCTGGTATACGAAAATCAGGTGACTTTGCTCTCCAGCCGGGCCTCGCGCCGTTCATTGGCTTCGCGCATCCGCCGGCGCTGTTCATGGGTTTCCGGCTGCAGCGGGGGCACACTCGCGGGGCGCCCCTCGTCATCAAGGGCCACGAAGGTCAGATAGGCTGAGGCGCAATGGCGCTTCTCGCCGGTGAACAGGTTCTCTGTTTCCACCCGTACGCCGACTTCTAAGGACCGGCGACCGACACCGTTGACGCTGGCTTTGAGGATGAGCAATTCGCCGATTTTGGCCGGACGGTGAAAATCCAGGCGGTCAATAGAGGCGGTCACGGCGTTGCCGCGGACATGGCGGATGGCGGCAACCCCCCCGGCAGTGTCGATATGTTTCATGATCACCCCGCCGTGGATCGAGCCCGCCGGGTTGGCGTCCTGGGGCAGCATGAGGTGGCACATGATCACAGCGCTTTCATCAATGGGCTTGGGCTGCATGGGGCCTCCTTGCGGTTGAGCCGTGAATGTTGATGGTGCTTGGTGTTTGTGCCCAGTCGGCTGGCGCCCATGGACAGCACAGCCGATGCTGAGGTGTGGCCGGGCTGGCAAGGGCCAGTTCGGGAACGGACAAGGTCGTCCGCACGGGTGGTGCGCTTCCGCCAAAACAGAGCCTGGCCCCGAATATTAGAGGCGATCGCAGGGGATGTCGGCGAGTTCGTCTTCCCATCTGTCGTCGAGTAGGGCTTTGAGAGCGTGCGGGGGGAGGACAGCGCCGCAAACCTTGCAGCGAAGCGCAACACGGCGTCATTGCCGCAACAAGTTAAGGGCGCCGCCGCAACTCGGACAACAGGCGGTATCGGGGGTCGGGGTGTGAAACGGTGTGCTCATGGCGCTAAATTAGGCAAAAGAGCGCCGGGACGCAACCTGTTGGTGCCGCCCGGCGCTCTTTTGCGCGCTACTCGTTGGGCCAGCACAAAGGGGTTCAGATGGCCTTTTCTACGGCGGTTGCATTTCTTCAGCCGTTGGGAATATTCTGCCTGCCCCCTGGAGCGCCCAGTGCGACACTGCCGTTTTTTTGGGGACTCGGGGCTTGGGTGGCATATTTACGGATTGGCGAGATGTTTGTACCAGATGTTCATGCTCTCCAAGTTGCCGGCGATATTGGTGTTGTTGATCAATGTTCCGCCGTAAACGTATCCGGCCCGGGCGAAGGTGATGTTCATGCCGTAGGACACCGCCCGGGCTATGGTATAGGCGGTGAATAGTCCGGCCTCGCGCATGACCGTTTCCATATGCGCCAGAAGGAAGCCGGCCAATCCCTTGCCTTGGTATTCAGGCAAAGTGGCGAAGTCGGTCATTTCCACATTCTGGCCAACAGCGTCGATTTCCGAAGAGGCCAGGGCCACGAGCTGTTCTCGGTCAAAAACCCCGAAATACCGGACATGGCTGTGCATTGTCTCCCGGATGTAGGCGGGATCGTAAATGGGGAAGGGGTAGGAATCGAAAACCGTGTCGTACAGACGGGCGGTTTGTTCGGCGTGTTCCGGACCGAGTTCCACGGCCTGTAATTGGGCCGGGCCGTAGGAAGAGATATCGGATTGTTTCGCCTCGGCCGCGGCCAAAACGTCGCGGAGGCGTTGTTGGTCTGTGGCCATGCCCCGCCAACTGGCGAGGAATTTACTGACAAAGACGGCTGTTTTTTGGCCGCCGTAAAAGCGCGGCACCCGGCCTTCTTCCAGGTACCCGTACTCCAATAAGGGGTCGCGAAATTCTTCTGGTACTTTGGCAAATATCTTGGAGTAACTGTGTTCGTGGGCCAGATCTTCCAGGTCGGAAACGATCCCGGGAAAATCCCCGGGATCGAGTTTCATCAAGTAGATGCGGTCGTTGAGCGGTCCGTGCTGCAAACGGCTTTGCCCTTGGTGTTCGATCACATCAGGCATCTGCATTGTCGTCCCTCCGTTCCAAACGCTCGGTATCCTGGGGGGTAAGGCTGCAGGTGTCGTCCCAATCGGACAAAAGCTTTTCGATACCGATAGCCCGGTACTCTTCAGCGTCGGAGAGTTTGAGGGTGAGGTTGCAATTCTCGCAGTCCCGGTCGCAATAGGTGACCTGGTAACAATCCGGTTCGGTGTACGAGGTGATGACCCCTTCATAATTGCGCAAAATAACCTTATTGGTGCCCCAGGAAACGATGTAGTTGGGCATGACTGGAATTTTGCCGCCACCGCCCGGGGCGTCGATGACATAGGTGGGCACGGCGAAGCCGCTGGTGTGCCCGACCAGGCTTTCGATGATTTCGATCCCTTTCCCAACCGGGGTCCGAAAGTGGGTCAAGCCTTCGGAAAGGTCGCATTGGTAGAGATAGTAGGGACGGACCCGGTTTTGGACGAGTTTGTGGATCAGACTCTTCATCAGCCGTGGGCAATCGTTGACCCCTGCGAGCAGCACGGTTTGATTGCCCAACGGAATTCCGCCGTCGGCGAGTTTGGCTAAGGCCTTGCGCGAGGAACGGGTCAATTCTCTGGGGTGGTTGAAGTGGGTGTTGAGCCACAGAGGGTGGTGTTTTTTGAGGATGTTTACCAGATTGTCTGTGATCCGGTAGGGCAGCACCACGGGCATTCTGGAGCCGATGCGGATGACCTCCACATGCTCTATGGCCCGTAATTGTTCCAGGAGCCAATCGATCTGGTGGTCCGGCAACATGAACGGGTCGCCCCCGGAGAGCAGTACGTCCCGCACCTGTGGGGTGTTGCGGATGTAGTCCAAGCCATTTTGGAGTTCCTCACGCGAGGGAACACAGTCCGCGTCCCCCACCTTGCGCTTGCGAGTGCAATGGCGGCAATACATGGAACAGGTGTTGCTGACATGGAACAGCACCCGGTCGGGATAGCGGTGGGTAATGCCGGAGGCGGGGCTGTCCTCATCCTCGGAAAGGGGGTCTTTCATGTCGTACGCGGCGATATCGAGTTCATCGGGGAGGGGAACAGCCTGTTTGAAGATGGGGTCATTTTCAAAATCGTCTGTATCAATGAGGGAGAGGTAGTAGGGTGTGACCGACATTGGAAAAATTTCCATTGTCTTGAGGTATTGCCGGCGCTTTTCCGGGTCCAGCTGAATGTTTAAAAGCTGCTCTACAGTTTTTATGTCGGTTATGGAATGACGCAATTGCCATTTCCAGTCCGTCCAATTCGATTTTGTGGCGTCCGGGGAAATTTTTTCTGCAATTTCTTGTTGTTGTTCACTATAAATTTTCATCACAGCTCCTTGGCTTCTTTTCTAATAATCCACGGAGACTATGAATTTTTTGCGTTTATGTCAAACTGAGAGCAGATTTGTTTTTTGGATGTATCTGCGGCAAAAATGCGTTTTCTTGCGTCGCAGCGGTCTTAGCGCAATTCAGCAGGGCCTAGTGCGCTGTGCCGGGCAAAATCGCGACTGACGGCGGATGTCTGCTCGGCGCCAGCGTGAAGCGATGGCCTCGGTTCCCGTGATCGTTTGCAATGGCCTTGGGCGCTGCGTTTTCGGGTGGTGGTGTGGCTTGGACAGATTCAGGAAGGGACAACGAGGAAAGGAGTGGCTGTGGTTGAGGTGCTGTGGGCTGTTCTTGGCGGCGTCTGCGCAGTGACCGGGCTGACGTACGCGCTGTGGGGGTGGTGGAACCGGAACTCTGAATGGCTTTCAAAGCAGTCGGTGACCCGCCTAGTGCTCTGCGGCGTAATTACGGCGTTGTGGGCCTGGCCGGTGACCCTGTTGAGCTATCCGTTTGGGCTTTGGAAGTGGCGCTGGAACGGCCGGGCGGCTGCTCCTGGGGCGTCACACTGGGTGGTGCTCGTCCATGGCGTCTATCACAATCGCTCGGCCTGGCTCATTTTTGCGCGGTGGCTGCGGCGGGCCGGATACCGCAATGTGGGCACCTGGTCCTACTGGAGTTGGGGGCCGGATTTCTGGGCGTTGAGCCGGGAGTTGGCCGCTGACCTGAGGCGGCTCCACCGGGAGTCCGGGCAGGGGGTGGTCTGTATCGGGCACAGCATGGGCGGGCTGTTGCTCCGGGCGGCGCTCTGTGAGCTGGCCTGCACTGAGCAGGACACTGAGGTGGTGAAAGGGGTGATAACCTTGGGCGCTCCACATCAGGGCAGTCGCCTGGCCGGGCTGGGGTGGGGGCGGTTGGCCCGGAGCCTCGCCTTTCGCGGCCCACTTATCAACGCCTTGGAAGATAAGGAACAGCAGTGTCCGCCGCGTCTAAGACGGGTCGCGGCGGTGGTATCGCCGGCGGATAATATGGTTTTGCCCTATAAGGGTCTTTTGCCGGCAGCGGGATGGAAGGTGCACCAAGCACCTCCGGTGAGCCATATCGCCATGTTGTACAGTCCGGAGGTGTTTCGCCAGGTGCATGGCGTTTTGGTGCGTTGGCAAATCAAGGGCTGAGCGGCTTTGTATCAACGTCCAGCTCAAACTGGTTGCTGCGCAGCATAACCAGGGTGCAGCCGACGACCACGGGGATCGACGCCTCTTGAAGCGCCTGTTGGACCGCTTCGGATTCCGTTCCGGGATTGAGAATGACCCGCCGCGGTGCCAGATCGATGATGTTGTGGGTAAGGGGGTGCAGGCGGGCGGGGCCGACATAGACGGTGAGGGTGTCTACTGGTCCCTGTACTGCGGCAAGGGAGGGCTGCACCACACAGCCCTCGATCTCCTTTTCCCGGGGATGGATGGGGATGACCTCGTGGCCGTATTCTTTGAGCATGCGCACGGCGCGGTTCGAGTAACGGTCACTTTTGGGGCTGGCCCCCAAAACAACGACGCGCTGGGTGTGGTGGGGCATGGGCGGTTCCTTTTGCCGGAAAGCAACTCATTCCCGGGGGGGATTTTTTGCGGCCCGGTCGCGCAGCACATAGTATTGCAGTACCAGGCGCCGTTGGTTGAGGCCGGAGTTTTTGGCGTACAAGAGTAAAATGGCGATAAAACCGAGCAGGGACGCAAAAAAGGCCATGGCCGGAAGGCCTTTGGCGATAAAGAGCATGCGTATGGCCCAAATCACTGCCAGCAATAGGGCGCACAGCCCTACACTGTAGAAGAACATGACCAGGGCGCTTTCCTTGGGATATCTCGAGCGAGTGCGAGCCATAACCGCCTCAGTGGAAAAAGGGGATGTGGATTTTTGAAATAAGCCGCGCTGGCGTAGCGAGCCTTGGGCTACGCCCTTTAGGTACGTCCCATTGTAGGGACATCCGCGGCGAGGTCAAATCGTGATGTATCGCCCTGCGGATTCGGGTGCGGCACGTTTATTTAGGGGTGGGCCAATACAAAAAGGA
>JBNJGM010000042.1:0-4001 GCA_051747685.1 Thermodesulfobacteriota bacterium
CCCCTTTGCCGTGGAAATCCAGGCCCTGGTCAGCCGCTCTTTTTTGACCTTGCCCCGGCGCACGGCCTTGGGTTTTGACGCCAACCGGATGCATCTTCTCCTGGCTGTTTTGGAAAAAAAGTTGCGTATCAATCTCGGGCAATCGGATATTTACGCCAAGATTGGCGGAGGATTGCGCCTGCAAGAACCCGGGTTGGATTTGGGCATTGTCGCGGCCGTTCTTTCTTCGTTTTACGACCGACCCTTGCCGGCCGGGGCGATTTTTTGGGGGGAGGTGGACCTCAACGGACAAGTCCGGCCGGTCATGGCCCAAGACAAGCGTTTTACCCAGGCCCGGCAATTGGGGTACCGCCCGGTTTTTTGTCCGGCGGAAGACTCCGGGATTACCACAGTAGAGGCGCTACGCGACCGATTGTTTGATCCCGGCTAGCCCCCTGTCGCTCTCCAGGCCGTGGCCAGTGGCGCTGCGGCACTGGAACGGTACGTTGCCCGCAGAGAGTGGAATCAAAAAAGCGAAAATTTGGGCGGAGAAAGGAGACAGACAGCTATGGGGCTCAAGACAAACGTGTACGGATATGTCCTTGGAGTGTTGGCGCTGGTGGTTCTGAGTTCGGGGTGTGCTGCCGTAGCTTTGGGCACGGCCGGCGGTGCCGGGACCTATGTGTATTTAAAGGGACAGCTGGTACGCGAGTACAATGCGGGGATGGACCGTTCCTATGACGCGGTCCTTTCGACCTGTAACGCCTTGGATTTAGAAATTCAAAGCCGCTCGCACAATCTTTCCGAGGCCAAGGTTTCGGCCCTGGACGGCGACCGCACGGTGCATTTTCGGCTGAAAAGTCTGAGCACACAAAAGACCAAGCTCAGTGTTCGGGTGGGATTGCTGGGGGATAAGGTCGCCTCGCAGCGTATCCATGAGGAGTTTAGTCGGCAGTTGTGAGCGCAGTCGCAATGGGCCAATCAACACAGCCCCGGTTCCCAAGGCGTTTTAGCGCCAGGGCCGGGGCTGTGCTGTCTGTTGCCGGGGCAGAAGGGGGGCGTTAGTCGGCGCCGCTGTCCCCGCCGTTTCCCATTAACTGACCCAAGGCCGAATTTTTGAAAATAACCGAAGTGGCGGCTTCGTCGGCCGCTTCCCCGAGGTCCATGAGTTTTTCCAAAAAATCAAGGATCTCGTAGCGGCGGTCTTCCTCGCTGTACTCGAAGTCTTCAGCCAATTGCCCGGAACGGATATAGTCAAGCAGCTGGTCTACATAGCTTTCATCGAGAATCATGCTCTGCTCCTCTCCTGTGGTCAGGGAATGTCGCTCTGCCATACTTTTGGCCCCAGGTCCAGCGTTACCCGGCCCAGGCCCTGTGCTGTGCGTGGTACCGTGGCTGAGGTCAAAGCCCAGCCAGTGCACTTGGGAGAGCCGGAGGGGCGATGCGAGCGCTGGTGCCAGATGGGGGAGAAACCAAAACTCCGGAGGGATAAGCGAGCAAAGCGCGCCGATTTATTCGGCGGGTCGGGGCTGGGGCGCGTTTTTTATATGCGAGGGCAATTGCCGGGGCAAGCGGATGGTGAAACGGGAGCCCTGGTCGATTTGTGAGTTGACCTCAATGCGTCCGCCGTGCTGTTCAATGATCTGATTGGCGATAAACAGCCCTAGCCCAGTTCCCTTATTGCCTTTGGTGGAGAAAAAGAGGCTAAAAATTTTGTCCTGGGTTTCCTGGTCCATTCCAGGGCCATTGTCTTCGATACTGAAAACAATATGGTTGGCTGTGTTCCAGACGGCAAAATGCACTAGCGGGGCGGCGTTGTTTCCGGTGGTACAGGCGTCCACGCCATTTTCCAGGAAATTGACCACGGCTGAGGATACGGCAGTGGGATCGGCCTCAAATTCCGGAAGCTGTTGTTGGATCTCGGATTGGAGTTGTACCCCGGCTTGTTCGGCACGCGACTGGGCGGTTTCCAAGATCTCTGCCGCCAACTCTCCGGCATTGACCCAGTCCCAATTAATTTCCCGGGATTTGGCATAATAGAGAATGTCCAATACCATGCGCTGGATTTTGCCGACCTGTTTTTTGATGACTTGCGAGGCGTTTTCGACCCGCTGGAGGTCGTTTTTTTTCAGCCCGGATTCCAGGCGATAGATCCCTCCGTCCAGGGCGGTGAGCATTCCCTTAACCCCGTGGGAAACCGAACCAAGAAGCATACCCAAAGAGGTCAGGTGGTCCTGGAGTTGGCGTATCTGGGTGATGTTCGTGGCCAATTCCATGATCTGTACCACTTCTCCGTTCGTATCCCGGATCGGTGCGGTCCACACGAGGACATTGTATTTTTCGCCCGAGCGTGAGGTAACCACCTCCTCGGTATGGAAGGATTCGCCACTTTCAAAGGTTTCAAAGGCCGGGCAATTGTCGCAGGGGCGATTGCGGCGGCGGTAGACTTGGTAACAATACTCGCCGGCGAAATCTCCGAAATCTTGTTTGAAAAGGTCATTGGTTTCAGCGATGCGCAGGTCCATATCTTGCACGGAAATATAGCAGGGGGCGGCGTCAAAGAGTTGCTGGTAGCGTTTGCGGGTAAAACGCAAGGCATCGCGCAGGCGGGTGATTTCACTTATGTCCACCGAGATTTCCAAGACCAGATCCAGTTCGCCAGCTTGGTTGCGCACCGGAGCAGTGTGCACCAAAAGGGGCAACTCGCGTTCTTCTGTGTTGCAGGCCGTGACCTGGAGACGCTGGGGCTGGCCGGTGGCAAACGTGCACCCCACCGGGCAATGGTCCGGATCAGCAGCCTGGCCACAATAGATTGCCGCACTCGGCTCGCCGCTGCGTTCTCCAAAGCGCTGGGTGTATAAATCGTTGGTGGCCACTACCCGTTGTTCGCGATTGTGAATGGCCACGAAACAGGGCAATTCATTGAAAACCGGAGGTTCACCGCGGTCCATCTCCCGACTGAGGCCTTCGACGGCCGATCCCAAGGCTTGCACCGCCTGGCCCACGGCGAGTTGGCGTTCCAATTGGACCACCCGTTGGGATTTATCGCGCACTAAACTTTCCAAGTTCTGGGTGTATTGGTGCAATTGTTGGCGCATGCGGATCTTTTCCCGTACTCGCTGCAGGGAAAACGCAAGGACCTCGTCGTTGATGGGCTTGGTGATAAAGTCGGCGGCGTCGTTGCGCAGGCTCTCAATGGCTGAATCCATGTCCCCGTGGCCGGTAATCATGACCACTTCGGTTTCCGGATCTTCGGCTTTAAGCGCTTTGAGCAGCTCCAGCCCATCCATTCCGGGCATTTTGATATCCGTGAGCACGATGGGCGGTCTGTGTTCACGCCAGACATTCAGGGCTTCGTGGCCGTTGGAGGCGGTGTAAACGGTATATCCGTTGTCGACGAGGGTGATGCCCAGGACCTTGCGGATCCCTTCTTCATCGTCGACAAGTAACAATGCTGTGTCCATAGCCCCTTCCGTATCTGATAGCGCCCGCGGGTTTGCAAACGAGGGGATGTCCCGTCGTGAGCCCGGGCTAAGTGGCCGACATTGCTGTATATGTCGGCACAAAAAAACAAGAGCCAAATTCCGGTGGCAGGACCGCAGCCAGCCAGACTGGCCCGGTCCTGCCCAAGCCTTTTTACCAGAGGTTGGGAGCGAAAGCCGTGGTTTTAGGCACCGTCGAGGGTGGTGCGCACGATATCCAACACTTTGTCCGGATCAAACGGTTTGTTGATGGTGGCGACCGCCTTTTTGATTGCCAGGTGGATCCCGGAGAGACCACTGATGACGATCACCGGGATATCCTGCAAGAGAGGATCCCGGCTGAGGTGCCGATAAAAGCGCGGCCCCCATTCTTTGGGCATTTCCAAATCCAAAGTGATCAGCGCCGGTTGCTGCTCTCGGGCTACTTCCAAGGCCTCCTGGCCGTCGTAGGCCTGGCAAGTGGCGTAGCCGTTGTCTTCAAAAATGGAGACCAAGTACTCTACAATATCCGGATCGTCGTCGATAACCATGATTTTGTGG
>JBNJGM010000042.1:4101-17946 GCA_051747685.1 Thermodesulfobacteriota bacterium
CCGTCGTAGGCCTGGCAAGTGGCGTAGCCGTTGTCTTCAAAAATGGAGACCAAGTACTCTACAATATCCGGATCGTCGTCGATAACCATGATTTTGTGGGCCATAAAAGTCCCCCCAAGGTGAAAGGTGGCGGTCGCTGCGGCCGATGTCATTGCCTAGTGCAAGGTTTGGGCGATCAGGCGCAACAACTCGTTCTTGTCAAATGGTTTGTTTAAACTGGCCACCGCACGCGGGATCGCGTATTTGCTTCCGGAAAGTCCGCTTATGACTATGACCGGGAGAAAGCGATAGGCTTCATCCTGGCTCAGGCGCCGGTAAAAGCGCGGCCCCCATTCATCTGGCATTTCCAGGTCCAAGGTGATCAAATCCGGCTGTTCCTGGCGCACGATCTCCAGGGCCTGATTGCCGTCTGTGGCCACGCAGGTGCTGTAGCCGTTGTCTTCCAGAAGTTCTTTGAGGTAGCTGACGATTTCTGGATCATCGTCAACGATCATGATTTTGTGGCTCATACGCCCCTCCTTGGTAGGACTCAAGTGATCTGCCATTATGCCTGTGCGACGGTGCCGTAGGGCCCTGAGGCTACGCCTCTTTTCCCTCTTCTTTGGGCGCCCGGTTTAAACTCGCCACCGGGCAGGTGGCCCGCAGGGCGACCTGCTCCAGGGTACTGCCCAGGCGTGCCTTTTCGGGGTCGGTTTCCCGGGTGTGGTGGGCCATGACCAATAGATCCGCTTGTCGTTCTCGGGTGAATTTGACGATTTCCACAAACGGCACCCCCTCCCAAACCTCGAATTCGTAATTGCTAAATCCGTCCATCTGCGGCTCATACAGGGCCCGCATCCGTCGCCTGGCCGCAATGAGGTTGTCCTCAATGGAGTCTTGGGCTTGGAATTGCCCCACGGTGGTGTTGATATCCAAGGCGTGGAAGATGTGCAGCTTGCAATCGAGCTCCTTGGCGACATTCAGGGCAAAGCGGAAGGCGTAATTCGCGGCCTTGGAAAAGTCGGTCCCAAAGACGATATTGGAAAAGCCCCCCCAAAAGGAGGCCACCGGGCGGTGGATGGTGAGCACCGGACATTTCGCCCCGCGGGCGACCTTTTGCAAAGTACTGCCAGCGAAACCGCGCCGGTGCGGAGCTTCGGGTTCGGACTCCCGGGTGCTGGCGCCCATGACGATGAGATCGGCCTCTTCCTGGCGGGCCAGGCGCAGGATTTCGGTGTGGGGCAGTCCGACACGTATTTCCAGGCGGGCCTTGGAAAGGGTTTCCAATTGTTTGGCGTAGGTGGTGCGCAATTCTTCTTCCACCCAAGTGGTGTAGTCGGCATCAAAGCTGACTTCTTCACCGGTGCGCACGTCGACCACGATTTGGCTGTAGCCACGAGTGGGGATTCCCAAGGAGTGGAATAGGACCAGTTCGGCGTCGTAGCGTTTCGCCATGTCAAAGGCGACCCGGGCGGCATTGTCGCAGGCCGGCGAGCCAGAGGTGGCGAAAAGGATTTTTTTGAACATACAGTCCCCCTTCAGGGTCAGCGGTAGAATGTCCCGCCGGCCTTCCCGGCCGGCAAAGAAAGTGGGGTTATTCCTCTGCAGGGAGCAAATGCTCCGGCACCTCGACCATGCTGATGAGCAAAGGCTTGAGAAAGGACCAGCGGATTCCGATCTCATATTCCTCATCCAGATCCCGGATGGCGTCCCAGCAATTATGGCATGGGGCTATGACCAAGTTGCAGCCCGAGTTCAGGATCTGGTCCCGTTTTTTGCGCAAGGCCACATTGCGCTGCTTCCGGTACAATCCGATGCCGTTGAATCCACCCCCGCCGCCGCAACAATAATTGTGTTCCTTGTTCGGGGCCATTTCCCGGAAATCCTCGGCGATATAGCTCATGATTTCCCGAGTGATTTCGGCCAAACCATGGTTGCGGACGTAGTTGCAGGAATCCTGCAGGGTGACCGGCTCTTTTATCTTTTTGGCCGGGTCGATCTTGAGTTTGCCCGTGCGCAGCGCTTCGGCCACCCACTGGACGTAATGGATGCATTCCACAGGCGGTTTGCCGTCCTTGCGCCCGGCCCAATACGGCCCCTCTATGACCGTGGCCCGGTGGGCGTGCCCGCATTCGGTGCCGATCATGCGTTTGGGGCGCAAGCGCTCCATGGCGTCGTAGACTTCCTTGACCTGCATCTTGCATCCTTCCCAATCCCCGGCGAACATGGTCAGGCTGGTCTGTTCCCACCCCCGACTGGAAACGGTCCAATTTTCTCCGGCGATATGGAAAAGAATGGCTGCCTCGGCAATGTCCTCAGGATAGTGTTTTACTTCCCGGGCATTGATCGTATACAGGATGTCCGCGTCCTCCTTGTCCACCGGGATTTCCAGGCCGGGCCACTCATCCTCTGACTCTTCGCACATCCACTCGCAGGTTTCAGTGAAATCTTCGGAGGTTACGTCCATCTGGGCCCGGTAAACCCGGTGCATGCCAGAGCCGACCTTCAACTCCCAGGGCACGAACCCCTGCGAAAAAAGGAGCCCGCGCAGGTAGCTGATCATGACCCCCATATCAATGCCGTAGGGGCAGTACATGGCGCAGCGGTTGCAGCAAGTGCATTTGGACCAGGCGGTATCCATGCACATGCGCATAAAAGCATTGTCCACATCCCCTTTGCGTTTAACGATTTCGCCCAGGGTGGACTGGACCTTGTACGAGGGGACCTGTTTGGGATCGCGGTCGTTGACCTGATACAAAAAACAGCTCTCAGCGCACAAACCGCACCGGGCGCACATATTGAGCCAGGTCCGCATCTTTGAGTTGCAGGTCTTCTCCAGCGAGGCGGCCAGTTTGGCCTTGTCCACCTCGAGTTCTTGCATTTCTTGGTAATATTGCTTGCCCCCTTTGTCCGAAAGAAGGGCGTCTAACTCTTCTTTGGTCTCGATGGGGCGTTTGTTGCACAATGTTCCTTCGGGCATATTCATCGCTCCTTGCTGCCCATGTCCGGGCGTCTTCAGAGATCCGCATCGGCGCATTCAGTGCGCCGCAGGCGGGGCCATCGTTACCAGGCCAGCCCCCGTCCTTTCATTCCGCCGCGCTTGATCCCGAAATCCATGCCGATCTGGGCCCTGGAGAGGAAAAAGCCCACAATATGAAAGAGCTTGGTGAAGGGTATGGCTATGAGCAAGGCCTCTCCGGCAAGGATGTGCAGGATCAGCCAGAATTGCGGGTTGCCGAGTTCCTGAACGGCGAAAAAGCCGGTCACGAAAGGGGCCAAGGTCAATGCGAGCAGGAAATAGTCGTATCCGGTGGTCAGAATCCGCACCTCAGGCAGGGCGATGCGCCTGAGGATCAGGCAGCCGGCGGTAACGAAAACGGTTATGGTCAGGGCGTCGGCCATGCTGCTGGGCAGCGTGGGCCAGGAGATGCCCCACCGTTGCTCGACAATGGCCACGTGTCCTTCCAGAAACAGCGGCACCACGATCAGGCCAATATGGAAGGCGAAGAAGATGATGGTATACAGGGGCTTTATGCGCCAATTCCGGCTGCCAAAAGGGATAATCCAGTGCACTATGGATTTGGCCGCTCCTTTGGCACCCAAAAGTGGATATGTGGAATAGGCGACTCGGTCGATCCGCCAATCCAATCCCCGAATATATTGGACAACGCGATAGAGCACACCGATGAGGCAAATAAGAAACGACAGCCACAGCAAGGGGCCGGTAACAAAGGCGTACATGGGTTTCGCTCCTGATAGCTGGGGTTACTCTGAATCTCTACCGGTCAAGAAGAGCCAGAAGCCGAGCAAGCCGACAAGGGTCCCTCCCATAAGCAGGTAGATTACAGATTTCGTGCTGAGCATGAATTCGTGCAGGGTATAAAACATGGGGTCCATGGCGCCCTCCCTTGACTAATGTTCCGGATATTCCGGGTGGGTGTAGAAAATAGGCATACGGGTGGCTATGAAACGGAATACCAGAATGCCAATGGTGACAATAAATATGGATATAAGCAGTTCCCAGATGCTGGGGAAGTACTGCCGTTCTGCTGGAAGATTCCAATTAAAGGCGATCATTGAAACGTTAAAGCGGTTTATTATCAATCCAAGAACTGCCAAAACAGATGTCCACTGGATAAGTTTGTAGTTATTTTCCCGAACACCAATGGCATACATAAATGCCGGTAAAGCAACAAATCCCAGCATTTCAACAAGATACCAGGCGCCGTACCCTGTAGCGAGGTACTCCCAGTTGTTATCCTTGGCCAGGCCGATGACCTTGATACAGAAATAGCCGGCCAGGACAAAGGCAGCAGCCCGGGCAAAGCCCAAGATGACATTGTCGTGTTCGCGGAGGTGTTCTTGGTCCATTTTGTTGTGGAAGTATTTGTGGGACAGGGTGCCCTCAAATATAACCATGGAAAGGCCAGCCACGATGCTGGAGATGAAGAAATATACAGGAAGGTACGAGGAGTACCATAACGGATGGACCTTGGAGGGGGCGATGACGAAAAGCGCGCCCAACGAGGATTGGTGCAGGGTAGAGAGCACGACGCCGAAAATGGTCAGCACCAGCGTCAGCCGCACCGCCCACTGGCGGATGTTCTTCAACCCCAACCATTCCAGGGCTGCGGGCACAAATTCCAGAAACAAAACCGTGAGGTAGAGAAACACGCAGAGGCCTACTTCAAATAAGAGCGAGGTCGTGCCCTGGGAAACAAAAATGGGAAACGGCAGTCGCCAGGGCCGGCCAACGTCGTAGTGCAGGGCGAAAACCACGAGGGCGTAGCCGAGAAAGGCGGTCAAAATGGCGGGCCGGACCGCTGAATGGAATTTTTTGTAGCCAAAGAGGTAACATGCCGCTGAGGTCACATATCCGCCAGCGGCCAGAGCCACACCGCATAAGAGATCGAAGCTGATCCAGATCCCCCAGGGGTTGTCTTGGGAGAGGTTGGTCACCGGACCGAGTCCGGCTGTGAATCGGACTATGGTGATCGCCACCCCGATAAGCAAGATGGTGGTGGTGATCTGGGTGAAGCGGTCGAATTTGCCCATAAAAGCGCGGGCGGCGCTGAGCCTGCCCTGGCGTTCGGGCTGGGGTGTATTGTGCTTGCCGCTCATTTAGGCCTCCTCATCGTCGTTGTCTGCGCTTTGTTGCTTCGCCGCTTCCTCCCGTGCCTTTTGCACCTCACGCTTGATAGCGGCCTGTTTTTCTTCTTCAGCTTTTTCCCTGGCCTGCTTCAAGTTGGCCTGGGCCTCAGCCTGGGCCGTAGCCACGGCTTGGGACACGGCTTCTTCTTTGGCGCGTTCGGCAGCTTTATCTTTGCGTTTGTTCATGTAGTACAGTCCGCCGAGCAATACCGGCCAGAGGCCGACCACCATGGGCACAGCGGCCAGAGCGCTGGAAGTCAGCTTGGGCGCCGGCGTGGTTCCCAGATCTTCGCGCATGCCGATCTGCTCATAGGCAGTACCGGTGATGTACAACCAGTTCGTGCCGCCCATTTCGTTTTCGCCGTAGATGTGCTCAAGGTAGCGACCCGGAAATTGCTGGATCTTCTGGCGGGCGATTGTGAGCAGGCTCTCGCGTTTGCCAAAGACCAAGGCCTCCTTGGGGCAGGCCTTGACGCAGCCGGGGAGTTTCCCCTCGACTAGGCGCGGATAGCACAAGGTGCATTTCATCACCGCTGGATCAAAGGCCTTGTTGTATTCGTAGGCTGGAATGTTGAACGGGCAGGCGATCATACAATACCGGCAGCCAACGCAGACGGATTCGTCATAGATAACCGCCCCGGTCGGGGTCTTTTTCAAGGCCTTGACGAAGCAGGCCGAGGCACAGGCCGGCTCTAGGCAGTGGTTGCATTGCATTTTCCGGTAGACAGGATCTTCCTTGCCCTCAGGGTGGTATTTGTTGACCACCGTATAGCTGGCCGCATCAGTGCGGCGGTGTGCTTCCATGATTGAAAGGTCATCGAACGGCACCTCCGGTTGGGGGAGATCGTTGACTTCATTGCAGGCGGCTTCGCATTTGCGGCAGCCGATGCATTGGGTGCTGTCAAAAAGGACCCCGAAGCTGTCGGGATAGCCTTCGAAGTGGTCATTGCCGGCGGCCCGGGCGTTGCCGCCCACCAGGGTGGAGGTCCCTGCAGCGCCGAGCAAGCTTAAAAACGTACGACGTTTCATAGCCTTAACTCTCCTCGCTCATTGTCTCGTATATCGTCCATGACGTTTGCTTGCGACTGTACGCCGGGGGGCGCCTACAGTACGCCCCTCCGGCTCTATTCTTGCGCATCCTTTTTCGGATGGCAGCTGGAACAGTCAGTCGCCGCAGGTTCTTCCAACTCCATACGTGTATGACAGTCCATGCATTGCTGGTGGTAGGCCGCTTTCAGCCCCGGGCGCTGCGGAGTGTCCGGGTTGAAGGGTTTGCCGTGACAGCTGGCGCATTTCGGCGGATTCTTGCTGGCTGGACTGTTGTGGTGGCAGCTCGCGCAGACCGTGTTGTTCCCGGAATGCATGGCTGTAGCGAGGTCGCTGTCTTTGATACCCTGCATGAGCTTGTTCACGATCTTACGATGCGGAAAGGTGGCCGGCTTGTATTCCTCAGCCATGATGTCGATGGTCACCTCTTCTGGAATATCCTTTTCCGCGTAGGTGGTCTCCGCCCGGGGCTGGGACTCAAGCGCGTCCGCAGCCATCTGCTCCAGCTTTTCCTGGGGCATTTCGGCCAGGTCTTTCATGTCCAGCGTCTGGCCGTTTGGCCCTTTGGGCGTGGTATGGCACTGATCGCAGCTCTCTTGTTCGGGCTGTTTGACCGGGTTGGCGTGACACCCGGCGCATTCCGGCTGTTTTTGCTCCTGGGCGTGGCAGCCGATGCAACTGCGTTCGCTTTGCGGGGTGTGCATCGCTTGTTCCAAGCGGGTGAAATCCCCTTTTTTGGTCCCGGTCAGGGTATGGCATCCGTCCTGGCAGGAATCCAGGGAAGCGTGGTGGCATTCCCGGCAGGTCTCGGCCGTTTGTTCGTGGGCCTCATGGTCGAAGGCCACCGGCTGCATGGCCTGATTGTCCCCAGATTCGGCTGCGGCCTTGGTGGCGTTATATGCGGCAAACAAGAGGGTCTGGTCCGGTTGGCCACGCTTGAGCCGGGGCAAACCGTCGGGAAGGGTTTCCAGGTATTCTTGGTTGTGCTCCTGGATCTTTTCGCGACCGGCTGCACTATGACACCCCTGACAAGAAAGGGGTCCGCTTTCCTGGTCGTTTCGGGTCAAGCCTCGGTGACAGCTCAGACATTGGGTGTGGGCGGCTTTTGGCAGGGCTTCGACATCGTCTTGCGCTGTTTGTTTGTGGCAATAGCGGCAGCTCTCCTCCTTGCCTTCGGCCCAATAGAGCGAGTCATCGGCCTCGTCGTAGCGGTGGTGGCAGCGGCCGCAATTCTTGTCTTTGTCTTTAAAGGAGATTTCTTTGGAGTCCACGTGCCGGGCGTGCAGAACCTTTTTAAATCCCCCATCCTGGCGTTGCGCCGTGCTGCGGGGCTTTTCGACGTGGCAGGAGCGACATTGGCCGTCTAGGGGGCCGGTGGTTTTGTCCTTTTCGGCGCGCTCTGTATGGCAACCGATGCAGGTATCGTGGAAAATCTCTTTGGCCTCGGCGTACTCTTTCCCGGCGATGTTTTTCATGGCCGGGTCGAATTGGCCGTCTTTGACCTCGTGACAGGTCGTGCAATCGGCTGGTTCCCCGTTTTGGGCCAGGGCCTCCGTGTGCGTATCGTGTTTGAATGTAACCGGAGGCAATTGCAGCGTGGCATTGGCCTGCATGGCGTCGATCCGGATGACGTCTGGCCTTGGCTGTGGCGGTGTTTTGTCCCCGGCGCCTTTGTCGGCTCCGAGTTGGAACGCGAGCAGTACGACGCAGAGGCCTATAAGGACCGCGCCGAAAACAAGTTTCCCGTTTTTCATGAATCCCTTCCTTCCCCTCTAGTTGAACGTGTTGCCCGGGCGAGACGGATGGCGCTGAAGCCAGAGGCCATCCATGTTCTCCAACCGGGGGCGCCCCTGGATAAAAAGCCTACTCGTTTAGTAGGTATTAAAAGCCTACCGGGTGGGTAGGGAATTGTCCATTGCGCGTCAAGTGCAAAAGTGCAAATTACCGCACATCGCGTATTGGTGTGCAGATGTGTGCACCGGCGGGCCAGCGCTTGGTGCGCCCATGACGCCGTGAATGCTAGGCAGGGCACGCAGAGAGCGGCCTGAATACAGGTGCCGGGTTCCTCGGTGCCCTTGGTGTATAGGCTGGTCCAGTCAGGCCGGGGCTGGGGGGAATTCTAGGCAAAACGTTGTGCCGCGCCCTAGCCCTGGGGAAAAGGCAGTGATCCGGCCGCCGCACTCCTGGACAATGCCGTAACTTATGGACAGGCCGAGGCCGGTGCCTTTGCCGACCTCTTTGGTCGTATAAAAGGGCTCGAAAATTTTGTCCTCTTCTCCAGGGGCGAGGCCGTGGCCGGTATCACTGATACAGAGTTTGACCCTGTTTTTGGTTCCCCTGCTCTTCAAGGTGATCCGCTTTTCGACGTGTTCGCGGTTTTCGTTTGAACGGGAGATTTCGATGGCGTCGCGGGCATTGAGCAAGAGATTGATGCACACTTGTTCCAAGCGGTCGGGGTCGGCTTGAATGCGGGGCAAATCGTCTGCAAGGTCCCATTGGACCTCTATTTGGCGCAGTGTGAGTTGTTGGCTAAAGATCTCGAAGGCGCGGTGCAAAATGGTGTTGAGCTGTACGGGGTACAGTTTGTGCTCTGATTTATGCCCAAATTCCCGCATATGATTGATGATTTTCGTGGCGCGGTCCACGTGGCTGTCGATTTCCTGGGCCATACAGGAAAGGGTTTCCGGGGCGATGGATTCATTTTTGGCGACCTTACGCACGAAAAAGGCGCTGGCGGTTTTGATAACCGACAAGGGTTGGTTGAGTTCGTGGGCTACTCCCGTGGCCATTTCGCCTAAGGTGGCCATTTTACTGGCCTGGATAAGTTGCTGTTCGGCCTCGAGGCGCTTGGTGATATCGCTGGTGGTGACTAAAAGCACATTTTGGCCGGGATATTGGGAGGGAGAGACCCGAATGGTCACGAAGATGCGGCGTTTGTTTTTGGTTTGCTGGCGGGCCTGATTGATAACCAGACATTCGTGCAGGCGGGGGAGGTAGTGGTGGCGTTCCTCATCAAGAAAGAGATCGGCAAAGGGGCGGCTGATCATCTCTTCGCGTGTGTATCCGTATACGGCCCGGACACTCTCATTACAGTCGAGCACGGTGAGGGAATCGGGGTCGAGCACGAATACGGGGTTGGGGATGTTGTTGAAAATAGCGTGGTATTTTTTTTCGGACATGGCTAGCTGCTGTTCAAGCTGCTTACGGGCGGTGATGTCCAGGCACATTTCCATGGCGGCCACGATCCGCCCCTCGTTGTCACTGATAGGGGAGGTGGTCACTAGCCAATGGACTTGGTGGCCGTTTCGCTCCACGCTCTCTTCACTCGAATGGCTCTGCCCGTCGGCAAACGTCCGTTCTACCGGGCAGTCGCTGCATTTGACGTCTCTGTTTTTGTAGGCCCGAAAGCAGAAATCCCCGGGGGTGGGGTGGAATTTTTCCGAAAATTCGCGGTTATAGCTGATCAGACGGAAATTGCGGTCCTGAACAGTGACAATACAGGGTACATGGTCGAAAAGGGTTTGGTATTCCTCTTTTTGGTGCAAAAGTTCTTGGTGCTTGCGATCGACCTGCTCGTGCATGGCCGTAATGGCAGTGGCCAATTCTCCGATTTCATCGTTTTGCTCCAGGGGCAGGCCCTTTGCCGTCGGCTCTTTGGAGCTGAGCTTTCGCGCAGAGCGAAGCAAGCCGTGCACCGTGCGAACAACTTTGGCGAAAAGAGATTGAGGCAGGAAAAACCGGTGCAAACGCATAGCCCCTCCGCAGGAAATCTGCGCATATCCAGCAGCCGTGAATACAGGCTGTTCTCAGGCCCGGCCCCGAGAGTACAGCTTCAGGCGAAAGTCCTACTTGAGAAGTCGGAATTTGGCAACCGGCCTCGGGCACACGAACCCGTGTTGCCCCTGTTACGCCCCTTTGGTAAGACGTGATTTCCGCACTGCGTTTGTGCGACCCCGGTATCAAACGCACACTTGGCCTACGCTAGGCAAGCGGATTTTCGGGGCGGTGGCGGGCTGAAGCAGAACAGACTCCGGGCCTACAGCAACAGACAGAAGGTGGGACAATGCGTCTGAGTACACGGAGCAGGTATGGTATTCGCTTGATGTTGGATGTCGCCCAAAACAGCCAACAGGGGCCGGTGGCGTTGCGCGATGTGGCTGATCGGCAGGATATCTCTTTAAAATACCTTGAAAAATTAACTAGAAAATTACGGGAAGGCGGTTTTTTAAGCAGCCGCCTCGGCGCCAAGGGGGGGTATGCCTTGGCGCGGCCAGCGGCGGAAATCACGGTCAAAGAGTTGATCGAGAGCTTGGAAGGCCATGTGGGGTTGGTGCAGTGTTGGCTGGAAGACAAGGCATGTTCCCGGGTAGACCAATGCCTGGCCTACACTTTATGGGCCAGGATTAATGAGGTTTTGGCTCGGGAACTCAACGGGATTACCTTAGCGGATATGCTGTTTGAAAAGCGGATGTGTTTTTTATGTGACCAGCCGGCGCCTTGCACTGGCGGCAATACTACCATCGATCGCGAGGGGCGAAACGATCCCAGCGAAGGTGCCTTACCTGGATCCGGGACCCCGGTTTGAAAATCTTTCCCCAGGATCCAGGAAATTCGTTTTGGTAAGGGTTCGGTTCCGGAATTGTGCCTTAACTGTTGCGCTCCCCCTTTTAAGCCACAGAAGTGTTTTTTGGCCCTGTTTGTCCCGGAACCGGGTTTTGTGGGCAATGCCCACAGAGTACAGGTTGCAGGTTCAGGTTATAAGAGCTCGCCCTCTTCTTCTGGATTCGATGGAGTGAGTTTTTCCTGCCAGCTGTCAAGCTGATCTTGGAAATTTTCCAGCCACTTGTTGGTTTTGTCCCGGGTGGCATTGGCCTCTTGGTCCAGGAGCTGGCGCAAATCCTGGCGCAATTCATCCCAGCTGGGAGGGGCTTCTTTTTCCCGGCGGAGCTTTTCCTGGAGCTTTTCGTTTTCCTTTTGGAGTTGTTGGTTTTCTTGCCGTAGCGCCTCAACCCTGTCTTCGAGGCGTTGCTGCTGTGCATTGGTCTGGTTTTTTGAAGCATGAGGGCTGGTATCAGCACACCCCAGAAGGGCGATCAGCCCTAGAGCAACGATCCATACTCCACGCCTTGTAAACGGTTGCATTATTCCCCTCCTTATGCGTTGTGTATTTGCCCGGCACCTTGGCCGGGAACCCGCTTCCAGCCTCAGCTCGGGAGCGCTAAGCGGCCGTGGTCCCCATCCCGGAATCGGGTTTGGGTGTGATTTTATGGGGGCAGGGTCTTTTTCCAGGCCGTATGCAAAATACCCCAAGACCACGGCTTTAGTCTAACCCACGGTGTGCGTGGGGGTAAAGGTCAGGGTTGAAGGGTGGAGCCTCGGGCCTGAAAAAAATCGTTGAGGGAAACACCACATGACCATGTTGTGCATCTGGAATACTACTGTTGATCCGGCGTTTAATTTGGCTCTGGAAGAGTATTGTTTAACCCGGCGCAGCGAGGATTTTTTTCTTTTGTGGCGCAATCGTCCGGCCATTATCGTTGGCAAAAACCAAAATGCCCGGGCGGAAATCGATACCGCCTATGTAAAGGAAATGGATATCCCTGTTATCCGGCGTTTGTCCGGAGGCGGAGCAGTGTTCCACGATCTGGGCAATGTCAACTTCACCTGTATTACCACGCAAACCGGGGCAAAGCGCATTGACTTGCACCGATTTGCCGAGCCGGTGCTTTTGGCGCTGCAAAACCTTGGGGTCCCGGCTGCATTCGATGGCCGCAACGATATAGCGGTCAACGGGGCCAAGATTTCCGGCAATGCCCAGTATGTCCATCACAACCGGGTGCTGCACCATGGTACCCTCCTTTTCTCCGCGGATACGAGCGCCCTTTCCCAGGCCTTGCGACCCGATCCCCTCAAATTGGCCACCAAGGCGGTCGCCTCGGTCAAGAAGCGGGTGGTCAATATCGCGGATTTTTTGCCCCAATCCATGGATGTGGAGTCCTTTATTCAGACCCTTTTGGATCACGTTGGAGTCCATTTTCCAGACAGTGAACCCGGCCAATTGGGCGAAGCGGATATCGCAGCCATTTCTGCTTTGCGCGATGCCAAATACGCCACTTGGGAGTGGAATTTCGGCGCCGCTCCGCGGTATACCCAGCGCTATGCCCTCCGGACCCAGGCGGGTGGGACCGTGGAGGCAGCTGTGGACGTCCGCCGGGGGTATATCAGGCAGGTCCGGATTTGGGGGGACTATTTCGGGGTGCGTTCGATTGATGCTGTGGAGCAGCGCCTGCAAGGGACAGCCTTGAACCGCGAAGCCCTGCAGGCGGCAGTCGATGCCGTGGGGTTGCAGGAATATTTGTGGAATGTGCGTTGCGAGGAATTGCTGGCGGTGCTGCTGGGCGAGCCCCCGGCCCAGCCGCGCTGAGGGGTATCTTTTGCCCGCAGGCGGCCCCGGGCTTGGAACACAATCCGAAACGCCCGAGCCTCCAGAATAGTTCGTGTTCTGGAGGCTCGGGCGTTTGTAAAACGGTGGCCGGGCGTGAATTTTTATTCACGGGGGCGGCAGCGCGGCGGACACGCCCCCCAGTGCCGCCCACCTGGAGCGAAGCCATCTTGGGGGCTCCAGCACCTGGCCGCCACGCCCGTGCGGGGGAAAAACACGCCATTTTTCCTGGCAGCGGTGCTTAACTATATCTCGAAAAGCATTTCCAGGTCGTTGCGCGTCAAAGATTTCCAATGCTCCTGGCCCGGAATGATGGCTTCGGCCACCCCTTTCTTTTGTTCCTGGAGCTTGAGGATCTTTTCTTCCACCGTGTTTTCGCAGATGAGCTTGTAGGAAAAGACCTTTTTGGTCTGCCCGATACGGTGGGTCCGGTCCGTGGCCTGGTCTTCCACCGCTGGATTCCACCAGGGGTCGTAGTGGATGACGTAATCGGCTGCGGTCAGGTTCAGCCCGGTTCCCCCTGCTTTCAAAGAGATGAGGAAAATGGGGATATCCGGGTTGTTGTTGAAATTCTCCACCTGCTCAAAGCGGTCTTTTGAGGTGCCGTCGAGGTAGGCAAAGGGGATTTTGTTCATGGACAGCCAGGAACGGATAATATGCAGCATTTGCACGAACTGGGAGAAAACCAGTACCTTGTGGCCGTCTTCGATGATCCCGGTCACCAAATCCTTGAAGGTTTCGAATTTGCCTGAAGGCAGGTTCGTGGACACCCCGGGCATATCCAGTTTGAGCAGGCGGGGGTGGCAGCAGATTTGCCGCAATTTCAACAAGGCGTCCAAGATAGACATCTGGCTCTTGGCAATGCCTTTTTCGTCCACATCGCGCAGGACCTGTTCTTTGAGCTTTTTGGCCAACGAGGCGTACAGTTCCATTTGTTCGTCAATAAGCGCGGCGTAGTGCACATTTTCGACCTTCGGGGGCAGGTCCTTGGCCACTTCGCTCTTGGTGCGCCGCAGGATAAAGGGCTTTACGCGATTGCGCAGGTATTCCAGGCTTTCCTGGTCCCCATCTTTGATGGGCTTGACGAATCCCTTTTGGAAAGCGTTCTGCGAGCCCAAAAAGCCGGGCATGAGAAATTCGAACAGCGACCACAATTCCAACAGATTGTTCTCGATGGGCGTGCCGGAGAGGCACATCCGAAAGGAGGCGTTGATCTTGCGTACTGA
>JBNJGM010000043.1:0-6767 GCA_051747685.1 Thermodesulfobacteriota bacterium
GCCATTTCCACTAATGTGACCCATTTTTACCGCGAAGAGCGGCACTTTGATGTCTTGGCCGATCTGCTCCGCAAATGGGAACAGCAGGGCCAAAAACGCTTTCGGCTCTGGTGCGCCGCTGCCTCCACCGGGGAGGAGCCCTACACCCTCGCCATCACCTTGTCTGAAAATCTCCGGCAAGTGAACGATACCAAGATCCTGGCCACGGACATCTCCACCAAAGTGCTGGACACGGCCCGTCGCGGGCTTTACGACCAGCAGAAAGTTTCCAAAATCCCGCCCCAGATGCGCTCGAAATATTTTTCCGCTGTGCGCCAAAATGGTGGCACCGCCTATGAGGTGGCCCCGCGGCTGAAGAATATGATCACCTTTGCCCGTCTCAATCTCGCGGAGCCCCCCTTTCCCATGCGGGGGCCGCTGGATGTGGTCTTTTGCCGCAATGTGATGATTTATTTCGATAATCCCGTGCGCAAACGGTTACTTGACGAAATGTACCGTTTGCTCAAACCTGGCGGATACCTTATGGTCGGCCACGCCGAGAGCCTGTCCGGCCTTTTGAGTGAGTTCAAAAGCGTCGCGCCGTCGATATATATTAAATCCGGATAGCGCGCAGGGCCCGGCCCGGGTTTCTCCCCGGCCCCCCACCAGACCGTTGGTCCGCGCAAGGAAGTAAATAGAGTCGCCTATGCCCCAAGTGGTTGTTGATATAGCCCAAATGCAGGTTACGGATAATCCTGACGATGTTCTGGTAACCTATTCTCTTGGCTCCTGCCTCGGGGTGACGGTGTATGATCCCCAAATCCAGGTGGGGGGAATGGTCCATTGTATGCTGCCGTTGTCAAAGGTGGACCAATCCAAGGCCAAGGCCCGCCCCGGCATGTTTGTGGACACCGGGGTCTCGCAATTGTTGACCACGCTTTTTAAAATGGGGGCCCGGAAGTCGCGGATTGTTATCAATGTCGCTGGCGGGGCCCATGTGCTGAATAACGCCAACAATATGTTCAAGATCGGGGAGCGGAATTTCACGGTCATGCGTAAGATTTTGTGGAAAAACGGGCTGCTCATGCATGTCACCGAGGTAGGCGGCACAACCTCCCGGACTATCCGCCTCCACATGGAGAGCGGGGCGTTTGTGATCAAATCCCAGGGGCAGGAAACTGAGTATGGGTTGCCACGGGCATAAGGGTGTCGGGTGTGCGTCACATCCGGCGCTGAAAGGAAGGGACTATGGGGTATGAGGTCTTAATCGTTGACGATTCGATGATCATCCGGAGTATGGTGGCCAAGACGCTGCGTATGTCCGGGGTTGATCTGGGAAATCTCTTTTTTGCCGCCAACGGCCAGGAAGGGCTGGAGCAATTGCGCAGCCGGCCCATCGATATTGTTTTCGCGGATATTAATATGCCGGTGATGGACGGGGTGGAAATGGTCAATGCCATGGCCGCGGAGGGCTTCTTGGCCCGGATCCCGGTGGTCATTGTCTCCACGGAGCGCAGCACCACGCGCATTGAGGCCCTGAAGGCCAAAGGGGTGGAGGCCTATTTGCAAAAGCCGTTTATGCCCGAGCAATTTAAAGAAACCGTAGACCGGCTCTTGCCCGGCGGGGAGGGAAAATGAATACGGTGCAGGAGACCCTGGCCGAGGTCGTGGAGCAGACCTTGGAAGATTTCGCGTTCATGTTTGTGGAAGACCTGCCGCAACACCCCCCGGAGCCACCGGAGGAGGAGGGGTTGTATAGGGCGGATATCAATTTTGAGTCCCCTGAGGGGCAGGGCACGTTGGCGGTGATCGCCGGGGGCGAGTTTTGCGACGCCTTGGCGCGCAACGTGCTGGGCCTGGAATTCGGGGAGGTTATGCTCGAAGGCGCGGCGGAAAACGCGCTGTGCGAATTTTTGAATGTGGTCTGCGGCAGTGTGGTGGCGGAATTGTACGGCAGCGAGGCGGTGGTGCACCTCTCTATTCCGGAAAGCGGGGTCTGCGATAAAGCGGAGTGGGAACTCATCACGGGCTCAGAGCAGGCGCTGAATGTGATTGTTGAAGGCAGTCCCTTGGTGCTGGTTCTCGAGACCCAGGAGCGGACATGATCAAGGTGCTCGTTGTCGATGACTCCGCGATCGTGCGCCAGGTGCTTACCCGGGAACTGGGGCAGGTTGATGACATCGAAGTGGTCGGCTCCGCCCCGGACCCCTACGTGGCCCGGGATAAAATTTTGCAGCTCCAGCCGGATGTGATGCTCTTGGACATTGAGATGCCGCGCATGGACGGGCTGACCTTTTTGCGCAAGCTCATGAAGCATTATCCCCTGCCGGTGATCATCGTCTCCTCTTTGACCAACCAGGGCGGGGAATTGGCCATGGACGCCATAAACGCCGGGGCCGTGGAGGTGATGACCAAACCGGGCTCAGCCTTTTCCGTGGCTGATATGTCCACGACCCTGGTGGACAAAATCCGGGCGGCAGCGAAAGCACGGGTGTCCCAGCCACCCCAGACGACCCCGGCGCGGGCGGTGGGGCCGCAGCAGAGCGACCTGGCCGAGCGGAAAATGACCAACACCATCCTGACCATCGGGGCCTCCACAGGGGGCACCCAGGCCATCCAGGCCGTCTTGCAGGCCCTGCCGCGCAATGCGCCGGGGATCGTCATTGTCCAACATATGCCGGAGAAATTCACGGCCTCCTTTGCCGCGAGGCTCAACGAAACCTGTGCCCTGGAAGTCCGGGAAGCGCGGGACAACGACACCGTGCGCCCGGGGTTGGCCCTGCTGGCACCGGGCAATTTCCATATGCTTTTGCGCCGCAGCGGGGCGCGGTTTTATGTTCAGGTTAAAGAGGGGCCTATGGTCTGCCGCCAGCGCCCGAGTGTGGAGGTGCTGTTCAAATCCGTGGCCCAGGCCGCGGGCCGCAACGCGGTGGGGGCGATGCTCACCGGCATGGGGCGAGACGGCGCCGAAGGAATGCTGGCCATGCATCAGGCCGGGGCGCGGACCATCGCCCAGGACGAGGCCTCCAGCGTGGTTTTCGGTATGCCCAAAGAGGCCATCAAGCTCGGGGGCGTGGATTCGATATTGCCGTTGTCGGCGATTCCGCAGGCGTTGTTGGAAATGGCCCAGCAATAGGGCCTTGGCGCGACCAAGGCGCGCGGGCCGGAAACAAGGGAGGAGTGTATGGCCACCAATGCTGTCATTGATATTCCGGAGCTCGGGGAGATTTCCGTGGCCGGTGTTGTGAACCGAAACGAACGCCGGGTCCGCAAGCGTCTGCCGGTGGTGCTCCGCGAATTCCCGGATTTTCCGCTGGACCGCCTGATGCTGCAGGACGCCTACGCCTTGGCCTTGAATTTCTTGGCCCCCCGGTATACCCAGGCCTTTTCCATTGTCTTACATGAACCGATACAGCAGTCTGAGATCGACGATGCGCTGCGCACCGCAATCCAGCGGGTGCAGGCGTACCCCAAATCCTAGGAGATGGTGACAGTGTATGATGTCCCCCGGCATACAACAGCAGGGCGGGGCGGGAAGCGCTGAACAGCAGGCGGTTGCCGGCGAGGTGTTTTGGAAACGTCTGTCCCGCATCGACCAACTCCCCACCTTGCCCCTTATTGTCCAGCGGCTGCGCAATGCGGTGGAAAATCCCGCTTCAGACGCCCGGACCATAGCGGAACTTATCGAGAACGACCCCTCGATCATGGCCCGGATGATGAAGGTGGTTAATTCCGCCTTTTACCGTGGCTTCGGGGAGATCACCTCCTTGCAGGACGCGGTGGTGCGTTTGGGGATGCACACGGTCTTTAATATCGCGGTCTCTACCTCGGTATTCTCCACCTTTCCTCCGGATGAAGGGGTGCAATTCGACCGCTTCGCCTTTTGGCAGCACTCCATTCAGGTAGCCACCGGGACGGAAGTCTTGGCCACGCATTTCCAGATCCTCGACCGGCAGCACCTGCGGCGGGATGTGCTGCATTTGACCGGCTTGCTGCACGACATGGGCAAAATTATTTTTGAGCAATATTTCCATGAGGAATTCACCCAGGCCCTGGCGCTCAGCCGGCAGGAACAGATCAGCCTGCATCAGGCCGAGCAGCGCGTGCTCGGGGCGGATCACGCCGCTGTGGGAGCTTGGCTGGGCGAGCACTGGCAATTGCCGGCCGAGGTGTGGCACGCCATCCGCTGGCACCACGCCCCACAACAGGCCCAAAGCTCGCCGTACACCTTGCTTGGGCTGACAGCGGCCTCGAACGAACTCGTCAATTGGGGCGGTTTGGGCAGCGGGGGCAATATCCGGCCGGCCGGCCTGGCCCACGCCAGTCGTCTGGGGTTGGAAGAAGATCAATGCGTCGCTTTGGCCGAGGCTATCGGCAGTTCCGCGGAACAATCGTTTTTGATGCAGGAACTCCGCGAAGGGTAGATCCCTTGGTGTGCTTCCTGGCAGTCAAAGCCGCCCCGGGCCGTATGGCGGGGAGCGAAGAGAAGAAGGCGAGCGCCCATGACCCAGAGCGGGTTTTATGAGATCCTGACCCAAGTGCACATCGACCAGTACCTGTTTCAGGTGACGTGGAGCGTGGCCAGTGGCGAGAGCTGTGTTCTGTGGATTTGCGATGAGACCTCCATGGACTGGTTTGAAGCCCTGGGCCGGTTTTCCCATTTTGACAAGCGTGATATCCTGGAATTCATTGTCCGGTATGTGAGCAATCCCTCGCTGCAAGAAGAGATCAGCAAACGGCGTTTTGAACACCATTTGGAACGGCTGCCGACCACGGTCTTTGATGAAATCGACCGCATGGATTTCGAACAAAAAGAAGAGGCCTTCCGCAATCTTTTCAATCTGGACAGCGTCATCGACAATGCGGTGGACCTGGGATGGAAGCGCCGGATCATGGCCAAGAAATTCCATCCGGACAGCGGCGGCAGCCATAAGTCGATGACGATTATCAATGAAGGGTATGATTTGCTTTCGTCGGGGAAAAAATACTGATAGCTTTTTATTTGGTGAATCGATTTGCTTTCGGTTCCAGGGAGTTTCTCCGGCCTGGAAAAAGGGCGTGTGCCGCACGCCCCTGCACGCGGCAACCTACCCCTCCTGCCTGCCGGGAATGCTCAGTCTGGGGCTGTCGCGCTAATGCGCTTCGGTAAATTTTTGTTCGCTGTGGCGTATTTAGTGTTGTGTTGGCAGGGGGTTCGGATTAGAGGGCGGTTGTCCCGGTGAACGGGCAAAGCGAAAACAAGGAATTGCTATGTCCATGAAGGTGTTGGGAGTCGGCGATTACGCTGTATCCGGGTGTCAGCGGGATGTGTTGGCGACCTATGCCTTGGGATCCTGTGTGGGGGTGGCCCTGATCCATCCCCAGCGCTGCCTTGCGGGTCTGGCCCATGTGGCCCTGCCGGATTCGCGGATCAATCCCCAAAAGGGGATCCAGCAACCCGGATATTTTGCGGATACGGCCCTGTCGGCCTTGCTGGACGACATGCTTGGCTTCGAGCCGCAGCGCACCTTTGTTGACTATAGTGTGTATCTTGTCGGGGGCGCGGATTTGCGCCTGCCCAACGACGTGTTCAAGATCGGACAGGCCAATATATCCCGGCTTGAGGAATTGCTCCGCGAATACGGCCTCCGGGTGACCGCCCGCGATGTGGGCGGCACAAAAAGCCGGACCGTTAAATTGCCTGTGGGCGCCAAGACGCTTCACCTTTCCACCCCGGGGCTGCCAGCCCGGGAACTACAATAAGGGTATTATGGGTACGCAGGAGATCATCGCCCAATCGATCAAGGATGTACCGGCGCTTTCGCCCAGTGCGAGCTCGATTATCCGCCTCATCGCGCAAGAAGAGTACGAATTCGAGGAGATAATCGATTTGGTCCGCATGGATTCCGGGCTGACAAGCCGCATTCTGCGCTTGGTCAATTCCCCCGCCTATGGTTTGATGAAACCGGTGCAGTCCATTGAGCGAGCGGTTGTGTTTTTAGGGTCCCAGGCCGTGGTCAGCCTGGCGCTGGTCAATTTGAACGCCCAATTGCTGGAAAAGGAACTCCAGGGCTACCACAGCGGCAGGGGGGTGTTTTGGAAACACGAATTGCGCACCGCCTTGGCCGCCCGGCAAGTGGCCCGGGTCGCGGATATTGGCGTGACGCCGGATCTGGCCTTTACGGCCGGGTTGCTCCACGATATCGGCAAGGTGGCTATTTCGCAGTACCAGATCCAGACCGGGCAGGATCTGATGCCCTATGTGGTTGCGGATCAGGATGCGGACTATCTGGAGTTGGAGCGTTTCCATCTCGGCACGGACCATTGCGCTGTGGGCGGGGAGATCGCCCGGCAATGGAATTTGCCCGGCTCCTTGGAAACCAGTATCCAGTACCACCATGAGCCGTGCAAGGCCCCTAGCGGTTACCGCCCTCTGGTGTATATGATCCACCTCGGGGACGTGTTGGCCATGATGTCCGGTTGGGGCACTGAAGTGGACAGTCTCAAATATACCCTGGACGAAGGGTATGCGGCATATTTTTCCCTCTCCTTTGATCAGATCGCCTTGATTATGATGGAAGTGGACGAGGAGTTTCGGCAGTTGGAGGAGGCGGAAGCTGGGCCTGAGGCGTAGATGGAGTGACCGAGGGTGTGGCGACGCTGCGCAAACGGCCGGGATGTATGGCGATGCATACATCCCGGCCGTTTTTTTTTTGGGGGGGGGTCTGGAATTTTGCTCCCGGTCTGGAAAAAGGGCGTGCGCCACACGCCCCTACACACAGGCAGCCTAGCCCTCCTGCCTGCCGGGA
>JBNJGM010000043.1:6867-10496 GCA_051747685.1 Thermodesulfobacteriota bacterium
GGGCGTGCGCCACACGCCCCTACACACAGGCAGCCTAGCCCTCCTGCCTGCCGGGAATGTTCTGCCTGTCGCTGTCGCGCCAAATGCGGCTCAGGTGATTTTTATTTGCTGCGGGCATAGTTCGAGTCTTGTATTGGCAGGAGGGGCACGCTGCCTAGCGACCTCAGACAGTGTACCGACCGTATTCAAAATCCCAGAACCGCCCTAGGTGGAAGGGTGTAGGAGATGTGGAGGGTTCTGGAATTTTGCTCCCGGCCTGGTAAAAGGGCGTGCGCCACACGCCCCTACACGCAGGCAGCCGGGTCCTCCCGCCTGCCGGGATATATGTTACGCTGGTGGGGTTTCGGGTAAAATGGCCACGTCAATGGGGGCGTCGCGGCCGGGCACGGGATAGCTGCCGCCTGGAACCAAGGGGTTGTGCCCCTGGAGGTGCTGGACCACTGCGGCGGAGGCCGCCAAGCGGGTGGGCCATTGCCGGGTGGCGCTCTCCAGGCGGGCCGCGACATTGACCGCGTCGCCCATGACCGTAAATTCCATGCGCTTGCTGCTCCCGATATTCCCAGCCATGACAGTGCCGGTGTGCAGCCCTACGGAGTTGACCAGCCGGATCTCCTCTCCCAAGCCCATGCTCGTGTTCAGGGTGTCGCAGGCTTCCAGCATTTCCCGAGCGGCGGCCAAGGCCGCGTCCTGTTCTCCCTCCAGCGGGGTGGGGTGCCCGAATACAGCCATGACCGAATCGCCGATGAACTTGTCCACAATGCCGCCGTGGCGCTCCACGATTTCGACCATGGCCGTAAAGTATTCGTTGAGCAGGGTGACCAACAGTTTGGGCGGCAATTTTTCCGAGACACCGGTAAAGCCCCGGAGGTCGCAAAACAGCACCGTGGTCTGCAAGACCTCGCCGCCGAGTTCCAGGGAATTGTCCATAATCCGCTGCACGACGTTTTTGTTGACCACTTTGCCCATGCTGTTGAGAATCCAGGCTTTTTGCCGCAATTCCCCGACCATGCTGTTGAAATGGCGGGCCAATTGCCCGAATTCGTCCTGGCGGTCCACATCCAGGGCCACTTCATAGTCGCCTTGTTCCACGCGGGTCATAGCCGTTTGCAGCCGCCGCACCGGGCCCAGGGTCTGGCGGGAAAAATAGACCGCCAAAACAATGGCCAGAACAACGGCCACTGCCAGGGAGAGGACCCCGCCGCGGATGATGTGGGCCAATTTCTGGTGCACGCGGCTGACATCCATATCCAATCCCAAGAGCCCGACGCTCTCGCCCTGGGCGTTAAAAATCGGGGCGTAGCCGGACATGGTCCGCCCCCATTGGTCGACAAAGGGCTGGGCGTCACTGCTGATTTGGACAAACCCCTGGAGTAGGCTGTCCGGGGCGTCGGGGTAGGGGGTGCCGATGGGGGCGGGCATTTCGTCTTCGGAGATCGTCCCGTCGCCGTCGTCGTCGGAAGGGGGCGTGTCCACGACAAAGATGGCCTCCCCGTTGTCCAGGCGCATGGTGTAGGCATACAGGTATTCTGGGGTGGCTTGGGTGATGCCGCGCAACAACCGTTGGATGGTTTTGTGCGCCGGTGTGCCGGCGTCCGCCGGGGAGCGCAGGGTCTGCATCTCGCTGCCGTTGATCAGGGCAGCGCTGCTGGCGGCGCTGGCTTCCAATTGCTGGCGGATGCCTTTGTACAAGGCGTTTTCGGCTTGGAGGTAGAAAAAGGAGCCTGTGGCCCCGGAGGCGAGAAAGGCGATGCCGAAAATCCCGAGGAAGACTTTCAAACGCATGGACATAGGTGGCTCCTTTTCCTTGTGGTGGCAAAGGGCGGGGGCCAGTGCGGAAATAATTTTGGGCTCGGGCAAGCGCACAAAAGGTTTCTGAGTCTACCATAGGGGTACAGAAAAAGAGTGTGGGTTACAAGATGTCCCTCTTCAGGGGCCTTTGCTGCGAGATATCTCTGTTTGTGTGTGTATGGGGGGGCGGGTGCAAAACACGCAGAACCGGGCCTGGTGGGGATTTGAGGGGTGATGAGCGTAACCGGCGTGTTTGTTGTCTGTGTGAGGGGGGGGGTTGCTGTGTGCTTCGCATTCAGGGCGAAGTGGGGTGTTGCCTTCACAATGACGTGGAATTGCAGTACACAGGGCGTTGTAGGAGTTTCAGGCGGTTATCCATTGGGGAGTTTTGGGGCGTGCGGGCGATGCTCTGCCGCATAAAGGGCGCAAGCCCGCCGGGAGATGGCGTATGGGGAAACAGACACCCCCGATTTTGACGGAAACCACGGTCTCGAACGCCGCTTTGGCGGAGCAGGCGGCGAAATGCCTTGAGGAAAACAGTGCGGAGCCGTTGTCTGATCCGGCGGAGGCACGCCAGGAATTTGAGCAGCACCTCTTGTATCTCGCTGAAGCGGTGCAGGCCAAGGAACGGTCTCTTTTCACCGATTATATCGAGTGGCTCCAGCAGCAGGCGGGGTCGAATGCAGGGTATTTGAAGGCCCAATTGCATTGTGTGCGGGGCGTTTTGGAGGGCTATGCCTCCCCGGAACAGGCGGAAACGATTGCGGCGTATCTGACCACGGCCGCCTCTTGCGTGGACAATGCCTGTGATGGGCCGGTCTCCTTTATCCCCGAACAAGGGCCGTTGGTGGACGAGGCCCGGGCCTATCTGGATGCGGTGCTGGGGGGCAGACGCCACGAGGCCTTAGACCAGATCCGGGGGCTGGCCGAATCCGGCACTCCGGTGAAATCCATTTATTTGGATATTTTTCAAAAGGTGCAGTACGAGATCGGACGCTTGTGGCAACTGAACAAGATCAGTGTGGCCCAAGAGCATTTTTGCACTGCAGTGACCCAAATGGCCATAGCCCAACTGTACCCGTATATTTTTGCCACCAAACGGGTGGGGAAGACATTGGTATCCGCCTGTGTTGGCGGCGAGTTGCACGAACTCGGCCCGCGTATGGTAGCGGATTTTTTTGAGATGGCGGGGTGGGATACCTACTACCTGGGCGCGAATACGCCGAACGAGAGTGTGCTGCACGCCGTGGTGGACCAGCGGGCCGACGTGGTGGGGATTTCGGTGACCATGACCTATTATGTGCATAAGGCTCGGGAGCTGATTGAGTATCTTCGGGCGGAACTGGGCGATGGGGTGCGGATTCTCGTGGGTGGCTATCCGTTTGTGGTTTCGCCGGGGCTGTATAAGGAGATCGGGGCGGACGCCTCGGCCCAAGACGCGGAAGAGGCGGTCCGGGTGGCGACGCGGCTGGTCCAGGCCGAATAGCACGTGGGGCATGCGTACCACCGGAGAGGCTGGACGGTGTCTTCTGCTTTGGGGGGAGTCGGCAGGGTTCTGGGGATTGTGCCCGTCCTGAAAAAGGGCGTGCGCCACACGCCCCTACACACTGGCGCGTAGGGCTCCGCCTTTGTCCCGCCGTCATTCCCGCGGAGGCGGGAATCCAGGAATACATTTGTGCTGTAGCGTAGGCTGGAGCAGCTGGATTGCCCGGTTCTGGGGTTTTGTTCCCCGGCCTGGGGGGATTTGAAGGGAGCTTGCGGTGGTGGTATTTTGGAGTTTTGCCCCCAGGGGTATTCTAACCAATGTAGGGAAATATATATGACGCAAACCTGCCAGGGCG
>JBNJGM010000043.1:10596-17585 GCA_051747685.1 Thermodesulfobacteriota bacterium
ATTTGAAGGGAGCTTGCGGTGGTGGTATTTTGGAGTTTTGCCCCCAGGGGTATTCTAACCAATGTAGGGAAATATATATGACGCAAACCTGCCAGGGCGGCATCGCCGTGTTGTGCGATGAGAACGGCGCGGTGGTGGAAATCATCCGCGACGAAGTGGGGCTTTTGGATCAGGCTGGTGAGCGTCCCCTTGTGCTGCGCCTCATCTACCGCGACGACCACCGGAAATTTCTGAATTTTTTGCTGCGGGTGCGTATCTACGGCAGCGCCTTTGATTGGGAAATCGCTGTGCGCTGCCAGGAACAGGCGGTGCCCTTTTATTTCGCGGGGGTGATCCATGACACCCGGCTTTTAGTGGTGGCTTCCAATTCCCAGGACGGTGTGTATTCGTTGTACGAAGAACTCATGCTCATCAACAATGAGCAGGTCAATCAGCTCCGGCAGGTGCTCAAGGAAAAAGCGGAACTTTTGCACCAGACCAGTGAAGGGCAGGATGGGTTATGGAGCGAATTGACTCGGATGAACAACGAGCTCATCAATCTGCAGCGCGAATTGGCCAAGAAAAACGCGGCCCTGGAAGCCGCTAATTCCCGGATTACAGAGCTTTTGCACACGGACCCGCTCACCGGGGTGGCCAACCGGCGCCACGTGCAGGAGGTTTTCCAGAAGGCGGTCGCCCGGTGCAATCGCCATGAGATTTCCCTGGTGGTGGTCATGTGCGATTTGGACCATTTCAAAACGGTCAACGACACCTATGGCCATGCCGTCGGGGATCGGGTGTTGCAGGATTTTGCCAATGTCTTGCTGGAGAATTGCCGGCAGGAGGATCTGATCGGTCGTTTCGGCGGGGAGGAATTTTTGCTTGTCTTGCAGGATACCGACCTGGCGGAGGGACAACAGTTGGCCGAGCGCATGCGGCAGCGGGTCGCGCATATGCCCTTGGTTGCCGAAGATGTGCGCCAAACAGCGAGTTTTGGCGTGGCCGAATACCGCCCGGGGGAAGATCCGGAAGCGACCATCCAGCGTGCGGACAAGGCCATGTACGCGGCGAAAATCGGTGGCCGGGATATGGTGGTGGCGGAAAACGGTGTGGCAACTGCAGAGGTGGAGTAGGTATAGGGGCGTGGAGCCGCGGTTAGCACAAAATGCGTAAATATTTAGGGCGGCTGAGGGTATTCAGCAGATGTTCCGGGTGCTTTTCTCGCTCGTAGTTCCTCCTTTAGCAAAGCACAAAGCGACATATGGCACTCGACAAGTTTGAGTCCGGAGTGCCCCACGCTCCTCTGGATGGTGGCGGAAATTCACGGGAGAAGGGACAACGCGAACGCAAAAGCCGCCCCGAGGTTTGCTCCGGGCGGCTTTGTTAGTGGATTGGGCTTCCTCTGTGCTTACACAGCGGGTGCCTACTGGTGGGGCGATTGGGTAAGGGGGCGTGTCAGTGCTTGATTATATTGGTGCCCGGGGCCGGACTTGAACCGGCACGGAGCATTGCTCCAAGGGATTTTAAGTCCCTGGTGTCTACCAGATTCCACCACCCGGGCGCAGGAGAGCGAAACCATAGCCGCGAAGGGGGGAGGCGTCAATAGGACAAATCCGAGTTCGGTCCTGCTGTTCTGCCGGCGGGGTTTGCGGCTGACAAGCGCCTAAACTCTTGGTAACCTTAGCTGTATGAAAGACTTGCACAACCGCCCGCGCTGCGTGGTGCTGGGCTTGGACGGGTTGCCCCTCTCTCTGGCCCAGCGCTTGAGCCGGGCGAACGTCACGCCCAATCTGGCCACCCTGGCCCTGGACAGCCGAGCCGGAAGCCTCCAAGCTGAAGCCCCGGAACTCTCTCCGGTGAATTGGACCTCGTTTTACACCGCCAGCGGGCCGGAGCGCCACGGTGTTTTCGGATTTTTGGAAATCGACCCCCAAACGTATCAGTTGCACATGGTCAACGGGGATGCGGTGAAGTGCCCGAGCCTGTTCACTGAACTCGGCGCCCAAGGGCTGGTGAGCAAGGTGCTGAATCTGCCGAACACCTATCCGGCCCGGTCGTTTCCGGGTATGCTGGTGGCTGGCTTTGTGGCTCCGGAGCTCAAAGGGGCCGTATATCCAAAGGTGCTGGCCGGGCCCCTGCAGGAGGCAGGATATATCCTGGAAGCCGATACCGTGCGCGGCAAAGAGGATCCCGATTTTTTACTTGGCGCGCTGCAACAGACCCTGGCCGGACGGGAACGGGCCCTGGATCTGCTCTGGCCGGATCTGGCCTGGGACCTGTTCGTCTTTGTTTTGACCGAGACCGATCGGCTCGGTCATTTCCTTTTCGCCGCCCTGGAGAACCCCGAAGACTCGCGCCATGAGGCCTGTTTGCAGTTTATGCGCGAGTGGGACCGCTGCCTGGGCCGTTTTCTGGAGCGTTTCGAGGCCCTGCCAGAGCCCAAGCGGTTGCTGTGCCTAGCGGATCATGGCTTTGCCACGCTGATCACGGAAGTGGATCTGAACTGTTGGTTACGGCAGCAGGGGTATTTGCAGGAGCAGGGTACGGCGGCGAATGAATTGGACGCCTCCACTATCGGCCCCGGGACCACGGCTTTTGCCCTGGACCCGGGGCGGATATATTTGCATTGCCGGGAACGCTTCGCCCGGGGCCAAGCCTCGCGCCGGGAGCTTTTGGCCCAGCGCGACCGTCTGCGCCGGGAACTCGCGGCGCTGCAGTATCAGGGGCAGCCGGTCATGCGGGCGGTGCATCTGGGAGAGGAACTCTATCCAAATAGTTCTTTTTCCTGGACCCCAGACCTTGTCTGCGAAGCCCGACCCGGGTATGACCTGAAGGCCAAATTCGATCGCCACGCGGTGTTTGGTCGATTCGGCCGCTCGGGCACCCATACCCGCAGCGACGCCATGTATTATGACAGTGACGGGGAACCCGCCAGCCGCGTACGCGATGTGGGGCAAGCGGTGCGGGCGTTTTTTCAGCGCCCGCGGGTACTGAGCATCAGGTAAGCCCCAGGGGTTTGGGGCCCTGGGCCGCGTGGGGTACCGACCCAGCCCCTCGGCTCTACAACGAAACTCCGAATGGCCAAGCGGCCTCGGTCCCAAGCGGAAAAGTCGGGGCCACGGTCAGCCAAGGCAACGGACGCTGGAGAAAACAAGCATGCACCGATTCTTTGGGGCCCTGGGAGGGGCCACCTTGCGTGGATTGCAGCAGATGGGGCAAATATGTTTGCTCCTGTTCAGCGCTGTGGGCTGGCTGTTCCGGCGGCCACTGCGACTGCGGCTGTTTTTTAAGCAAATGGAATTTGTTGGCGTGCATTCCGGGTTCGTGGTGGTCTTGACCGGCCTGTTCACCGGCATGGTTTTGGCGCTGCAGACGTATTACGCCTTTCGCATGTTTTCTGCGGAAAGCTTGGTCGGGGCCACGGTGGCCCTGTCCATGACCCGAGAATTGGGGCCGGTTATCACCGCTTTGATGGTCACCGGTCGGGCCGGATCGGCCATGGCCGCGGAAATCGGCACCATGCGGGTCACGGAGCAGGTCGACGCCTTGGAAGTGATGGCCATCAATCCAGTGCAGTATCTGGTCACGCCCCGGCTGGTGGCAGGTATGGTTATGCTGCCGCTTTTGACGGTGATCAGCGATTTCGTGGGCATCGCCGGGGGCTACCTGGTCGGAGTGAAGATGCTGGGCATCAACAGCAGCATGTTCATGGCCAAGATCTACGATCTCCTAGAATTGTCCGACATCTACAACGGCTTGATCAAAGCCGTGTGTTTCGGCCTGATCTTGACCCTGGTCGGCTGCTACAAGGGGTTTTACACCTCCGGTGGCGCTGAAGGGGTGGGGCGGGCCACCACTCAGGCCGTGGTTTTGGCCTCCGTGCTTATCCTTATGAGCGATTATATCCTTACCGCCTTGATGTTTTAATTTCCGGCAATATTTCGGAGTAGGTGTGCAAGAATCCAACGAGGCGATCATCGAACTCACCCAGGTCAGCAAGCGTTTCGGGACACAGCAGGTGCTCGATGCTATTGACCTGACCATCCCGCGCAATGAGGTCAGTGTTATCATTGGCCGAAGCGGGGGCGGCAAGTCTGTGCTGCTCAAGCATATCATCGGCTTACTCAAGCCGGACAGCGGGGCCGTGTATGTGGACGGGGAGAATATTGTGGCCCTGGATAACCGCGGTTTGTCCCGGGTGCGCCGCAAATTCGGGATGCTTTTTCAGGAAGCCGCCCTGTTCGATTCTATGACCGTTTTTGAGAATGTGGCCTTCCCCCTGCTGGAGCATACCCGCCAGAATCGCAGCGAGGTCGCCGCGACGGTGGAGGCCAAGCTCGCCTCTGTGGGGCTTCAGGATATGGGCTACAAAATGCCTTCAGAGCTTTCCGGGGGGATGCGCAAGCGGGTGGGTTTGGCTCGGGCTCTGGCCTTGGAGCCGCAGATCGTGCTCTTTGACGAACCGACCTCCGGGCTGGATCCGGTGATGTCCGCGGCCATCAACGAGTTGATCGTGCGCACCCAGAACGAATTCGGGGCCACCTGTGTGGTTATCAGCCACGATATCCAATCCACCATGGCCACGGCGCACAAGGTGTTTATGCTCTACGAGGGCCGGATCGTGGCTTCCGGGGCTCCGGAGGCCATCCGGGAGCATTCGGATCCTGTGGTCCAACAATTTATTCATGGACGGGCTGAGGGGCCCCTCCAGGTGACGTAAGCGAGGCAGGCATGAGCGTGTATAAAGGGGCAGAGATTAAGGTCGGCATTTTTGTGTGTATCGCGCTGGTGGCCCTCGGCTATATGTCCATGCAGGTTGGGCAGGGCTTTTTTGGGGACCGGGACATGAAAAACGTGCGCGTAGAGTTCGATAATGTGACCGGCCTGAAACAGGGCGCCCCGGTGGAAATCGCGGGGATCGACGTGGGTCAGGTCAAGTCCATCGGCTTGTCTCAGGGCAAAGCGGAGCTGACCTTGGCCTTGAATCAGGATGTCGATGTACCCGCGGATGTACAGGCGGTTATCCGCACCCGCGGGATGTTGGGGGACAAGTTTGTGGAATTGCGCGGCGGATCCTCGGGAATGCCGGAGTTAGAGGAAGGGCAGCGCATCACCCGTTCCTCTTCGCCGGAGGACTTGGACCAATTGCTGCAAAAAGTGGGGCAGATTGCGGATGATATCAGCACGGTGAGCCGCTCGGTTTCCAATGTTTTCGGCGGGGAGCAGGGCGAGGCCGAGTTGCAGTCTGTTATGGACAATGTCCGGGAGTTGACCGGGACCCTCAATGGCCTGGTCCAACAAAACGCGGAAAGCGTGCAGCGCATCGTTGCCAATCTCGACGGCTTTACGGCTGATATGCAGGAGATGAGCGCGCAGAATAAGGAAGGGGTGGGCAAAGCGGTAGAGGATTTGAGCGCTTTTGCCGCCAACATGCGGGAGATCACCGGGGAGAACAAAGAGGGCGTGCAGCGCATCGTCGCCAATTTGGACCACGCTTCCGGCCAACTGCAGCACACGATGCAGGCCATGCAGAACGTGCTGGGCAAGGTCGACGAGGGCGAAGGGACCTTAGGGACGATGGTGAACGACAAGGAAATGGCCTATGATTTGAAAAAGACCATGACCTCGTTGGAATCGGTGTCGCGGAAGATCGACAAAGGCCGCGGCACATTGGGCAAGCTGGTCAACGACAACAGCACGGGCAAGGAATTGGATAAGGCCCTGGAAGGGGTGAACACCTTTTTGTCCAAGCAGGAGCAGTTCAAAACCTCGGTGGATTTTACTTCAGAATACCTGGCGGACACCGGGGACATAAAATCCTATCTGAACCTCAAGCTCCAGCCCTCGGAAGACAAATATTACCTGCTCTCCCTGATCGACGACCCCAAGGGGCGCACGGAAACCACCTCGCTGGTGCGGCATTATAAAGAGCACGGCCAAGAATGGAAAACCTACCGGGAAGAGGAAAAGGAAACCAAGGAAGACGGCCTGAAATTTTCCGCCCAATTGGCCAAACGCTGGGACAACCTGGTATTGCGCGGCGGGATCATCGAATCCTCGGGCGGGGCCGGGCTTGACTATTACCTGTGGGACGACCGGATCAAGCTCTTTGCCGAGGCCTTTGATTTTGACGATGAGAACCCGCCGCACCTCAAGGCCGGTGGCAAGCTCTATTTCCTGAACAATTTCTATGTCAGCGCCGGTATGGATGACTTCGCCAGCGACACCGGGGACGAATCCTTTTTTACCGGCCTGGGACTGCGCTTTTCCGATGACGATTTGAAGTACCTGATGGGCAAGATGCCCCTGCCTGAATAAGAACAGCCGGGACCGGAGACAAAGCATACCCCCGGGCGTGCTGGAGGGAAACACGGTATGCGCATAGGTGTTTTGTCCGATACCCATTTGCCGGAACCGACCGAAACCTTTGCCCATTTTTTCGAACGCCATCTCGCGGGGGCCGACGCCCTCGTGCATTGCGGTGATATTGTCGGCCCGGGGATGCTGGCGTTTTTGGAGAGCCATCCGGCCGTGTATGCCGTGAGCGGCAATATGGACAGCCAGTTGGGGGAATTGCCGCCGACGCGGCGCGTGGATTTCGGTCATGGTCGCAGCCTCGGGGTGGTGCACGGCCACGGCCTCAGCGGTGAAAGTGTGCCCCAGGCCGTGGCTGCCGCGTTTGTGTCCGGCCCGCGGTTATTGTGTTTTGGGCACACCCATGCCCGGTATTGGGCGGCGCTGGGGCAGGGCCGTTTTCTCCTGAACCCCGGGAGCGTGACCCGGCCCCGGGACGGGCGGCCGGGAGCGGCGTTGGTGCAGTGGCCAAAGGGGCAGGACCCTGTGGTCCATTGGATTGACGCGGCCGACTAAACCGGCACGCCCCGGCTTGCATCTGAAGGCCAAAGGCAGTACATGGCCCTACGGGTCGAGCTCGCCGCGTCACTCGCGCGGGGGCCTAGAGATCACAACATAGAGAAGGCTGCAGGAATGCAGCTTGAGTGCGGATACGC